>NZ_JBEYXW010000022.1:0-114671 GCF_040645195.1 Saccharomonospora sp. NPDC046836 | reverse complement strand
TCACGTAAGGTGCCCGCGACCACCGGCAGTTCCGCCGGCATCGGCGCACCAGAGGTACTGACCGAGGGAGTAAGCGCCCGGGCGTGGGCGACCATACGACGAGCGTCAGCGGGGTTGAGGTTGAACATCTCCCGCACCAGCCCACCCACGCCGACATATCCCAGTGTCCCGGCCACGCCACGGGCATCGATCTCCGCGATAAACGCCAACTCCCGGGCATAGCTCTCCCGACGACCCTGCTCCAACTCCCGCAGGCCGTCGACAAGTTCCTTATCCCCCAACGAAGACTCGGGGATCGCGTTCCCGATCACGCATCCAGTGTAGCACAAGACTCGAACATGTGTTCGACAAGGGTCGTCCTTTCGGCTGGCAACAATGATTCAAGACCGTTCGGGCGATCTCCGAGGAGTGCGGGGCGTAAGACGATTACGCGAGGCGCGTAGTTCGGCCGAAGAAGCCGTCCCGCGCAGATAGAATTGACGATATGAGTGAGCTGGTGGGACTGTTACTGATCTTGGCCGTCTTCGGCCTGCCCTTGGCGGGATTGCCGTGGCTGGCGTCCCGTGTGCGCCGTCGCGGTGTCGGCGCCGGGCTTTTGGGTCCCATCGAGGAGATATGGGGGTACCCCGAGGCACACCGAAATCGTGCGGTGATCGAAGCGCAGCAGGAACGTCGGGCGCAGACCCCGGCACCGGGCGATCCGCCCGCCTGAATTGGTTTCACGGCGGCCTCTCGTATCCACGGCCGGATCGGTGACCCGACCGGGACCTTCCCCAGAAGCCGACATGCTCCGGGAAGAAGCTGAACGTTTACTCGTAGGCTGAATCTCATCAGTGACTGGACAGGAGGCTGACGTGGCTGAGGTGGTCGAGACGAAGGTGGCCGAGGTGATGGCCGAGCTGGCCGCGCTCGAGGACCCGAGGATACGCGAGGTGAACGAGAAACACGGTGACGACCACGGTGTGAACCTCAGCAAGCTGCGGGCGCTCGCGAAGCGGCTGAAGACACGGCAGGAACTCGCGCGCCAGCTGTGGGAGACGGCTGACACCGCGGCGAGACTGCTGGCGATCCTGATCTGCCGCCCGAAGGCGTTCGAGCGTGACGAGTTGGACGTCATGTTGCGTGAGGCGCGCACCCCCAAGGTGCACGACTGGCTCGTGAACTACGTGGTGAAGAAGAACGCGTACTCCGAAGAGCTGCGCCTGACCTGGTACGCAGATCCGGATCCAGTGGTCGCGAGTGCCGGCTGGGCGCTGACCACCGAACGCGTGGCGAAGAAGCCCGAGGGCCTCGACCTTGCGGGGCTGCTCGACGTCGTCGAGGCGGGGATGAAAGACGCCCCGGATCGCCTGCAGTGGGCGATGAACAACTGTCTGGCCCAGATCGGGATCGATCACGCCGAGCACCGCGCCCGCGCAATCGACATCGGTGAGCGTCTGCAGGTACTCAAGGACTACCCGACTTCCCCGAACTGCACGTCCCCGTTCGCGCCCACCTGGATCACCGAGATGGTACGCCGACAGCACGCCAAGTAGGCGCCCACGTTCGTGCCGCCGCCCTTCACAAGACGCTGGCCGCCCCTTCCATTTTGACACCGAGTGCCATTATGCTGACGTCCGTCGTATTGACTCAGCGAGGAGTGATGACCGTGGAAGACAACGGCGCCGCCACCGAGGTCACCGTCGAAGAGGACCTGCTCGTCGAGGAAGTCTCGATAGACGGCATGTGCGGTGTCTACTGATCGCCGCGACCCCCGCTAGCTGTCCACAGAGGAATGCAAGGCGATGATCGACGAGCTGCTTTAGTCGAAAGGAACTGACTGATGGCGAGCACTAAGGACTGGTTCGAAACCGTAGCCGAGGCCCGCGAGCGGGCCCGCAAGCGAGTGCCCAAGTCGGTGTTCATCGCGCTGCACGCCGGTTCCGAGGCCGGCACCACCCTCGCCGACAACACCGCCGCCTTTGCCGAACTCGGCCTGCGGCCTCGGATCGCAGATCTGCCGGCCACGCGCGAACTGGCCACGAGCGTGCTCGGCCAGGACATCTCCCTGCCGGTCGTGTGCTCTCCTACCGGAGTGCAAGCCGTCGATCCTGGCGGCGAGGTCGCCGTTGCCCGTGCCGCGGCAGCGTCAGGCACAGCGATCGGACTGAGTTCCTTTGCCTCGAAACCGATCGAGGACGTCGTTGCCGCGAATGACAAGGTCTTCTTCCAGGTGTACTGGCAGGGCTCCCGCGACAGCATGCTCGCCCGACTCGACCGCGCCAAGCGCGCCGGTGCCAAGGGCCTCATCGTCACATTGGACTGGATCTTCAGTACAGCGCGAGACTGGGGCGCCCCACCAATTCCCGAGAAGGTAGACCTCAAGGCCGCCGTCACGTTCGCACCACAGGTGCTGACCAGGCCGGGATGGCTGGCCCGCTATGTCCGCTCAGGACGCCTTCCGGATCTCACCACACCCAATCTGGCCGCAGTCGGCGAGACCGGCCCGACGTTCTTTGGCGCCTACGGCGAGTGGATGGGTTCTCCGCCTCCCTCTTGGGATGACCTCGAATGGCTGCGTCAGCAGTGGGACGGCCCCTTCATGATCAAGGGGATCTACCGACCCGACGACGCCAGGCGCGCTGTCGACATCGGTGCTTCCGCGATCTCTGTGTCCAACCACGGTGGCAACAACCTCGACGGAACACCAGCGGCCATCCGCACCCTACCCGGCGTCAAAGCCGCAGTTGGTGACCAGATCGAGGTCCTGCTCGACGGCGGCATCCGCCGCGGCTCCGATGTGGTCAAAGCCGTTGCCCTCGGCGCCAAGGCCGTCATGATCGGCCGCGCCTACCTGTGGGGTATGGCCGCCAACGGCGAACGCGGTGTCCACAATGTCCTGGAAATCCTGCGCCAAGGCATCGACCGAACCCTGTACGGACTCGGCAAGGAATCGATCCACGACCTCACAACCGACGACGTCGTGATTCCGCCTGACTTCACCCGAGGCATGTAACGCCCAACTCATCCCCTGATCGACGCGACGCCTGTCCAACTCTGGTAGGACATCGCGCGACACGAGTCGGTGGCGAAGGTGTGAGCTAAGCAGCTTGGCCGATCGCGGACGCTGCGGGCAGGCCGAGCAGGATCCGATACTGCGCCTCGAAAGTTGCCAGCGTGCCATTGATGTCGTGGCGGGCGATGATGGCCCGGGACTCCTCGCCCATCCGGGCCGAGCGCGCGGATCGGCGGCCAGTTCGGCGATCCGGTGGGAGATGGTGGTGATCGCACCCGGCTCGAACAGGTAGCCATTGACGCCGTGATGCACCAGATGCGGCAGGGCAAGCGCGTCGGCGGCGATGACGGGCAGGCCGGCGGCCATCGCTTCCATCGTGGCGAGGCTCTGTAGTTCGGCCGTGCCGGGCATGCAGAAGACGTCGGCTTCGGCGTACCTGCGGACGAGGTCGGCGTCGGGGACGAACCCGTGAAAAGTCACGCGGCCCGCGACACCCACCTTCGCTGCGAGCGCCTCCAGCTCCGGCCGCAGGGTGCCGTCGCCGACGATGTCCGCGCGGACGTGCGGCAGCGGGGCAAGGGCGCGCAGTAACTGATCGACGTTCTTCTCCGTGTCCAGCCGGCCCACGAACAGCACCGACATCGAACGGCCCACCGGGCGGATCGACGGTGCAGCGTAGTGCGCGACATCGATCCCGCAGGACACGACCTGCACCGGCTGATGGAGCCCAGTTCTCGTGAGCACCTCGGCCGCGCGCGGGGTGGGGGTGGTCAAGATTGTTGCGTCGCGGTAGACACGCACGAGGTCGCGCCATGCCCATCGAGCGATCGCGTCCTTCACCCGCCGCGGAAACGGGGTGTAGCCGAGCAGGTTCTCCGGCATGAAGTGGCTGGTGGCCATGCGGGGGATCCGCCGTTCGGCCGCCACTTCGAGTAAGGCACGGCCGACCCCGAAGTGGGCTTGGACGTGCACGACGTCAGGACGGACTTGGTCCAGAATCCCGCCGAGGGACTTCCTGGCGCCGGCGGGGGTGCAGAATCGGTAGTCGCCGTGGAACGGGATGGCCCGGGAGCGGATCCGGTGGACGGTGTAGCCGTGGCGCCGCTCGATGCACGCGGGTCCGTCTGCGGAGGGGCAGAGGACGTGGACCTCGTGGCCGCGGCCGGCAAGTCCCCTGGCCAAGCGTTCGGCGAAGAACGACGCGCCGTTGATGTTCGGGGGGAAGGTGTCGGCGCCGATCAGAACGCGAAGGCCGGACGGGTGCTCGGGCACGGGGTTCTCCTTGGCTCGGGAACGGGCTTGCGGGACGGCGCCGGCGAGCACACGCACGCCGGCGAAGGCGGCCACGGCGGCGACGACCGCGGGGACCGCGACAGCAGCGGTCAGATTGGGGACGTCGCCATAGGCCAGTGCGACGACGACGGCGGTGAGCGGATCGAGGACGGTCGCGGTGCCGACGACGACGGCGGTGGGCCCGGCGGCGTAGGCGCGGTGCAGGAGCACCCCGCCGGCGCCCATCAGCAGCAGGGTCTGGCCACCGAGCAAGACCGCGACACCTGGGGACTGGGACAGGGCGGCGTGCACCACGGCCGAGCCGATTCCGAACAGGACAGCTGCCGTGGCGGCCAACACGAAGCAGCCGGCCCGCGTGAACCAGACAACCGCGGCGATCACGAAACCGGTCACGGCCGCCGCTTCGGCCGCGCCCACGGTGATCGATGCGGCCGGAGCGGCGAACGCCGCGAGCGTCACGAAGCCGGTGACGCCGGCCACGACGAGCACGATCGCGATCAGCACCCGGCGATTGCGAACCCTCCCCGCAAAGACGACGGTCAGAACCAGGCTGAACACCCCGAGCGGCTGGACGACCATGATTGGGGCCAAGGCCAAGGCGATGACATGGAGCAGACCGCCGCCGACGGCGAACGTCGTGCCCGTCCACCAACCGGGCGATCGCAGCAACCGGGCCAGCGTGCGCAGTCCCGGCCTGCCGCCGACGGCCAGGTCGGTGACCTCGGCGTGTTGCCGGATGGCGGCCATTGCAAACAGGACTGCGGCGAGCAGGGCGCAGGCGACAGCGAGCGCGGTCATCGGACGGCCCGCCGCAGTGCGATCGCCACGGTGGCGATGATCAGGAACTCCGCGAACAGCGCGACGCGTTGCAGCAGGCCGGCCGGCAGCCACCCAACCAGTTGCGCCGTGCCGAACGCCGCTGCGGTCATGGCCCCGGCGATCGCGCCGTGCCGAACCGCCGGCGCCACAGCAAGCCAGCGAGGCTCGGCCCGCAGCCTCGTGCTCAACGCCCACGCGGCCAACGGCAGACTGGTGAACAGCACTGCTGCGCCGACGCGGTGGATCTCGCCGGACATCGTCGGGTCCGCCGGGTTGAGGTTGCTCCGGAAAAGGAGTTGACACCCGGTGACTGCAGTTGAACAGGTCACCAGGGTGCCGAACTCTCGACGAGGTGGTTCCCGACCCCGGGCCGCCGGAACGATGTCCAGCAGCCCGGGGTGTCCGATCAGGACGGCAGCGGCATCGGGTCGATGCTCTGGTCGTTCGCGGTCAGGTCGATGCCGTAGTCCTTGGCGAAGACCATGTAAGTGCTGTCCAGCACGTTCTCGGTGTTCTCGTTCAGGGTGTAGACACGCGCCCCGCGCAGCCGGTTGCGCTCGGCACCGGACAGCCCGTAGGTGCCGAAGCCGGTGTTGCCGGCGTAACCGAGCAGCACGCCGTAGTAGTCGCCGTGGTAGGTGTTGACGTGGTCGTGCCCGCAGAACACGCCCTTGACGTCACCGCGGGTGAGGATCGCATTGAACATGCCGCTGTTGAACGGCCCGGGGCATTCGGCCTCGTTGCGCTCGCCGACGATGCCGTGCCGGGCCACACCGCGCGCGTGGTCGGCGTCGGTGCGCCCGTCGACGCTGCCGAACCACATGAAGCGGTACTCCCACAACGGGATGTGGATGAACATCAGACCCGGCACCTTCCGGCCGACCTGGCGCTCGATCTCCACCGACCGCTGGAAGTACCAGGCGACCTGGTCCATCCGCAGCCAGTCCCAGGTCGGGTAGCCCGCGAAGTTCTGCCCGGCGATGTTGTCCGGCGCGTACCGACCACTGTCCAGCAGCCACAGGTTGAACTTCGGCTTGTTGCCCCGTGAGCCGTGGACGAACAGGTTCATGTTGCCGGTACCGGTGACGCCGCGCGGGCCGAGCTCGTTCACATTGTGGGCGTAGGACCGGTAGAACTTCAGCATGTCGGATTCGTCGAGGCCGCCCTTCTCGGTGGAGTCCTCGTCGTGGTTGCCGTAGGTGATGGCCCACGGGATCCTTCGTTCTTCCATCGGCTGCACGATGTTGTTCATCGCCTGCAGCATCTCCAGCTCGGTGTCGCAGCCGCCGGTGATGTTGTCGCCGTTGAGGATGACCAGATCGGGCCGCTGGTCGTCCAGCACGGCGTTCATCAGCTCCAGGGTGCGGCGGTCGATGCGCTCGTCATCCTGGGTGTCGTTGAACTGCACGATCTTGTAGGTGCCGTCCGCCCGGAAACGCAGGTTCGCGGTCTGCGAAGCCGGCGCAGGCGCTGCCGACGCCGCAGGAGCTGTGACGCCGAGCGCCACGGTGGCGGCGCCCAGACCGCCCAGCGCCATGAACTGGCGCCGGCCGACGCCGGCCTCGGTCGACTCGGGTGTAGAGGGGTCGGACTGCTCGTTCATCGTCGTCCCTTGCAAGTAGTTTCGGGGAAACCGACGTTATCGACGAATCGCGACCGCAAAGTGCGGTCTGTCTAGCTCCATGCGGCGAAACCGTGAACATCTCGGCAAGTTAGGCGCCCCGGTACCGGCTCGGAACGAGTGCTCGACCAGAAGGCGAGCGAGTCGGCACTGGCTCCGGCCGCTTCGTTTTCACGTGTGCATGCCTGGGGACCGTGTTCGGGATCTCGCAGACCACCGCAGTGCGCTACGCGTGAACACCCGGCGACTTCTCGAGGATGATCGGCATGCCGATGTTTACGGTGCCGATGCTGTTGTTGTTGCGTGCCAACCTATCCAGCGAGGCGCCAACGCCTGCGCACGAATGTTCACGAGATTTGACGGCACGGTGCTCGCGTCGTTGGTGGATGACATGATCATTCAGCGGCTCACACCCCGGCACGCCATTCCGGCGGCCCCGGGCCGCACCGCGACAGCCTGACCAACCGAAGGGACCGGCATGCGCAGACTCGTCCATTACATCGCCACCACTCTCGATGGCTTCATTGCGGGCCCGGACGGCGCGGACCCCACCGGCCCGAACGGCTTCTGGCCCATACCGGAGGACTACATACAGCACCTCGTGACCGAGTACCCGGAGACGCTGCCCGTCCAGGCCCGGCAGGCACTGTCGGTCACGGCGAGGGGCACGCACTTCGACACCGTGCTCGAGGGACGGCGCAGCTACGAGATCGGTCTTGCGGCCGAAATCACCGACGCCTACCCCCACCTGCGTCACCTGGTCTTTTCCCGGACCCTGACCGAGATCCCGGACCCGGCCGTCGAATTGGTCGCCGACGACCCGGTAGCGATTGTGCGGGAGCTCAAGCAGCAGGACGGCAAGGACATCTGGCTACTCGGCGGCGCCGAACTGGCGGGCTCCCTGTACGCCGAGATCGACACATTGATCCTCAAAGTCGGCCCGCTGACCATCGGCGACGGGATCCCGCTGTTCTCCCGTAAGGCCGCCTTCGACCCGCGCACCTGGACACTCGCCGACCACACGGTCCTCAAGAGCGGCGCGGTGTTCCTCACCTACACGCGCGCCACCAGCTGAGCGCGCCGGGCGGCGGCGCTTGTGCGAGGCTGGGCGCGGGCGTGCTCAGAGGGTCACGCAGGCGCCGCCGTGACCGCAAGCCATGGCCGTCCTGGCAAGCACTCCCCTGGATTCGATGGCGCAGCACGTTACCCCGATCCGGTTCGGCCTGCGAGGGCCGCGGCCTGCCTCATTGGGTGTCGGCGATCCGGGTGACGAGGAAGTCGAGCCGTTCCTCCTGTCCGCCCGGAGGGATGCGGCCGCTGTCGGACAGGACGGCCATGCCGTGCAATGCGCTCCAGATGACTTCGGCGAATAGTTCGCGTTGCTCGTTGTCAGGGCGGAAGCAGCTGACGAACTCGTTGAAAGCAGCCCGTAGCGGGGGCGGTGTCTCGGCGCTCGCGAACTTCAAGTCGGTGGGCAGGATGAACATGGCCTGGTACAGGGCAGGTCGCTCGGTCGCGAACTCCAGGTAGGCGCGGCAGACGGCGCGCAGGGCCTGTCCGGGTTCGCGGGCGGCCTGCCGTGCGCGGCGCAGGTGGGCGGCGAGTTCGCTGAATCCGTCCAGGGCGACGGCGCTCACGATGGCGTCCTTGCCGTTGAAGTGGCTGTACAGCACCGGCTGGCTGTACTCGACACGTTCAGCCAGCCGTCGTGTCGTCACTGCCTCCCAGCCTTCGGTCTCCGCGAGTTCACGCGCGGCCGTGATGATCAGCTGATGACGGTGGGCGCGTTCACGTTCGCGGCGCTCGCTGATGGCGGACATGACGACATCGTAGCAACGCTAGGCATCCTGTCATCGATAATGTACCGTCGCTACTGCTACTAGCGCCGCTAGGGACTGGCGCCGTCATCAAGAGGAGGAAGCAACACGTGCTCGCCGGACTGATCGGCGTAGGCATCATCGTCATCGGCGCGTGCGCGTTTTGGGCCCCGCAGGCCGCAGTTGACTTTGGCATTCCCGACACGCCGACCGAGGACCGCAACTTCCGGGCATGGCTGTCCGTCAAGGCCGTGCGCGACATAGCTTCGGGGGTCTTCATCTTCATCTTGCTGGTTGCGGCGACACCCCAGGTGCTGGGCTGGTTCATGCTGGCCGCCGCCGGCATTCCCGTCGGCGACGCACTGATCGTGTTGCGCAGCAATGGGCCCAAGGCGGCCGTTTACGGCATCCACGGGGCCACCGCCGTGGTGATGCTGACGATCAGCGTGCTCCTGCTCGTCGCGTAACCGCCCGTAGCGCACGGCCGCGAACTCCGATCACAGGTCAGGTGACAACCAGAACCTGGGCAGACCTGGGATTTCGGATCTTCGAGTTGAAGTGGCGCAGCGCCGACGTTTCCCTGCGGTGCTAGCGTTTATGCCGAGGGATGCAAGATGGCAGTTGGCGCAATTCCAACCGAGTTGACGAGTTTCGTAGGCCGCCGCCAGCAACTCGCCATAGTAAAGCGAGCACTCTCTGGTGCACGGTTGGTGACGTTGACGGGTGTGGGCGGCGTAGGGAAAACGCGGTTGGCGTTACGCATCGCCCACGAGCGTCGCCGGGCCTTTCCCGACGGGTGTTGGTTCGTGGAGCTGTCCGGCCTCACGGACGGGGAGCTGTTGGCCACGACTGTCGCCAACACCGTCGGACTGACCGAACGGTCAAGTCGGCCGCCGTTGGAATCACTGGTGGACTACCTCGGCGACAAGCAGCTGCTGCTGGTCCTGGACACCTGTGAGCATCTCCTGTCGCCGTGCGCGGACCTGGTCAGCGCGGTGTTGTCCAGAGCCTCAGGCGTGAAGATCCTGCTGACGTGCCGCGACGTACTCGACGTTGCCGGCGAACACGTGGTTGTCGTCCCACCGTTGTCGCTACCCGACCCTGCGGCGACGTCAGAGCAGGAGATCGCAGACTGTGAGGCGGTGCGGCTGTTCGTGGACCGTGCAGCAGCTACGGCACCAGGTTTTGCGCTCACTGCTGACAACTACGTCGCGGTCGCCGAGATTTGTCGCCGGCTGGATGGAATTCCTCTGGCCATCGAGCTGGCGGTGGCGCAGCTACACGCGTTAGCCGTATGGCAGTTGGCATCACGGCTGGAAAACCGTTTCAGTCTGGTGACGAGCAGGCGCCACAGCTTTCCCGCTCGGCAGCAGACGCTGAGGGCGGCCATCGACTGGAGCTTCGACCTGTGCTCGCCGCAGGAGCAGACATTGTGGGCGCGTTTGTCGGTCTTCGCCGGGGGATGCGATCTGCACGGCGCCGAGGCGGTTTGCCACGAAGACGGGGACGACCAATACGACGTGCTCAAGCTGATCATCGCACTTCTCAACAAGTCGATCCTTTTCCGTGAAGAACACGCTTCGCCGGCCAGGTATCGGATGCTCGACACCATTCGCGAGTACGGCATCCAACGGCTGGGCGAGAGCGGCCAGGAAACGATGCTGCGTCGCCGACACCGCGACTGGGTCCAAGGTCTGGCAGCCCAGGCAGACGCCGAAGTGTTCGGCCCGCGCCAAGGGCCTTGGCTCATGCGGCTGGTCACCGAGCAAGCCAACTTGCGCGCAGCGTTGGAATTCTGCCTGACCGAACCTCACGAGGCCACGGCGGCGTTGCGAATCCTCAAGCAAACGCTTTTTTTCTGGTTCGCCATCGGGCTACCGGGCGAGGGCCGCTACTGGATCGAGCGAGCGTTGGAGCGTGTTCGACAACCTAGTTTGACCCGAGCCTGGGCGATGTGGGCCGCCACCCACCTGGCATGCCTTCAAGGCGACCCCGAGGCGCCACGGTTGCTGCGGGACTACCAGAACTTGGCGCAACAGTTGGGCGAGGATTCCGTTCTCACGGGCACTGTATACCTGTCCGGAATGATCACGCTGTGGCAGGAGGGAGACTTCGCACAAGCGGCTCCGTTGCTGCGGCAAGCCACCGAAGAACACCGCGCCCACCATGACACCGTCGAAACCTGGCTCGCATTGCTCAACTGGGCCATGGGTGCCGCCCTGACCGACGACGCCTCCGCCGAACCCCTCAGCGAGGAACTTCTCGTCATGACTCGCGATTCAGGGGCCGAATTCTTTCTGGAATTTGCGTTGTGGACGGCGTGTGTCGCCCAGTTCCGCCTGGGCAACCTCACTCCCGCCACGGCTTTGATCAGCGAAGCGATGCAGCACTGTCATAACCTCAAGGACCGGTGGGGGACGCCCTGGGTCATGGAAGTACTGGCCTGGGTCACGGCCGCGACTCAACCCGGCCCGCGGGCCGCCCGACTGCTCGGTGCTGCCCATACCCTCTGGCGACGCGCCGGGGTGTCGCTACCAGAATTGGGTATTCTGACCTCTTCCCATAATCTGGCCGAGGCCCAACTCTGCAAGTCGCTCGGCGAACCGCGATTCGACGACTACTTCCGCGAAGGCAAACATCTCACCTACGAACAAGCATTAGATTTTGCGCTCACGAAATCGCAACCCGCATTATCGGCCGCTCCAGCACAGGATAATACGGAGAGTCCATCGCCGCTGACCCGCCGAGAGATCCAAGTCGCCGAACTCATCGCCGAAGGCCTGAGCAACAAGGACATCGCTGCACGACTGGTCGTCGCGCAACGCACCGCTGAATCCCACGTCGAACACATACTCGTGAAACTGAATTTCACTTCCCGAACACAAATCGCGCGTTGGATACTGGACAGACACTCACCGTAATGTTGGCTCAACGACTTTGTCGGCGAGCGCGGCCAGCACCTGACGGCACGAAGGTGGCCCTGTCGAAACGGAAGATGTCAACCAAGTTGACGATGCCGGGCACCGCCTTGCTATGCCCGCCTGAGTTCGAGCACAGGAATGGTGCGGACTCCAGCAGTTTGGCGTGCGTAGTCGGCAAAGCCTGCGGAGCGCACCGCTTGCTCGGCGTAGACGCGGTCGCGTTCAGCGCCGGTCAATTCACGGACGGTCACGTTGTATGTCTGGGTTCCGCGTTCGACACTGCCGTCACCGGCGGCCGAACTCCTGTCGTTCACGATCCCAGGGTAGGCACTGGGATCGGGTGCTGCATGTAGTCGCAGGCACCGGTCGCCGTCATCTGCTTCGCTGCGCGGACGACCTCACGACCGAGGTTGGCCAACTGGTTCGCGAGATTGTCGTCGCGGAGGGTGCCGTTCTCGTCGAAGGCTTGCGCTGCCTGCGCCACCGGCATGACCAGCGGTACTGCCCAAGCACGCAGCGAACGCACGATGAACTCCATCGTGTTGACCGCCTGTAACCCTTGAGTGCCGCCGGCGGCCGTCATGAGCCCGACGACCTTGTCCGTCAAGTACGGTGGGTCGCGCCGGGCCAGCAACTGCAGCCAGTCGATCGCGTTCTTGAACGAGCCGGACACCGAACCGTGGTACATCGGGCTCGACCACACCATTGCCTGGGCGTGGCCCACCGCGTCCACGAATTCCAGCGTCCGCGGCGACGGCTCGATATCGGGTTGGTATAGCGGTATCGCCATCTCGCGGATATCGAACAGCCGTACGTTGGCTCCGGCGTCCTCGCTCGCCCGGAGCACCACCCGCAGCGCGGCCAGACTCGTCGAACCTCGCCGCAAGGAGCCCCCCAGTCCTATCAGCGTGACCTTCCCCATCGGATGCCCCTATCACGATGTCCACGCTCAGAATGTTGGAGTCCGCCAGGAGCTGCAACCGCACTACGCGAGTGTTGCAGGTCTTTCGACTCTTTTCCGCGATACCGCAGGCCGGACCATGGGTGCGTAGCGGCTCCCCACCGCACGAACCGGAGGGAGCGGAGATGGAAGCCGAGATCACGCTCTGGGTGGATGGGACACGACACCGATTGGTGGTGGACACGCGTACGACTCTGCTGGACGCCCTCCGCGAGCGGCTGCGGATCACGAGCCCGAAGAAAGGCTGTGACCACGGGCAATGCGGTGCCTGCACCATCCTGCTGGATGGCCGCCGGGCGTTGAGCTGCTTGGCACTGGCGGTGGCGTATCAAGGTTCGGAGATCGTCACGGCGGACGGGCTGGGTGACGGTGAGCCGCATCCGTTGCAACGTGCGTTCATCGAGCACGATGCCTTCCAGTGCGGCTACTGCACGCCGGGACAGATCGTGTCGGCGGTGGGGATGATCCGGGAGGCCGCCGAGGGGTGGCCGAGCGCGGCGGGTAAGGACCAGGACGCCGCGGAAGTGGTGCTCGATGACGAGGAGATTCGCGAGCGAATGGCCGGAAACCTGTGCCGCTGCGGCGCTTACGCGAACATCGTGCCGGCGATCGCGGAGGTGGCACGGCCATGAAGCCCTTCCGCTACGAGCGTGCGACCGACGTGCCTTCGGCGGTCGCACTGCTGGCCGAGCAACCGCACGGGGCATTTCTGGCTGGAGGCACGAATCTGGTGGACCTGATGAAGCTGGAGGTGGCCACCCCGGAGGCGCTGGTCGACGTGCGGCGGGCGACCTCGGACCGCATCGAGGAGCTGCCGGACGGCGGGCTGCGGATCGGTGCCGCCGTGACGAACAGTGAGCTGGCCGCAGACCGGACGGTCCGGCGGCGATACCCGATGCTGTCGCAGGCGGTGCTCGCGGGCGCGTCGGGACAGGTGCGCAATCTGGCCACCACCGGTGGAAACCTGTTGCAGAGGACCCGATGCGTGTACTTCCAGGACACCACGACACCCTGCAACAAGCGCGATCCCGGGTCTGGTTGTTCGGCGTTGGACGGCTACCACAGGGAACTGGCGATTCTGGGTAGCTCTCCTGCTTGTGTGGCAACAAATCCGTCGGACATGGCAGTCGCCTTGGCCGCGCTCGACGCCGTGGTGCACCTGCAGGGTCCACTCGGTGAGCGGGTGATTCCGCTGACCGAGTTCCACCGGCTGCCCGGTGCCGAGCCGGAACGTGACACGGTGATCGAACACGGTGAGCTGATCACTGCGGTGGATGTTCCGCCACTGGCGATGATGACCCGCTCGACCTACCGCAAGGTGCGTGACCGGGCTTCCTACGCGTTCGCCCTGGTCTCGGTGGCCGCCGCGCTGGAGGTCACCGACGGCGTCGTGGCCGATGTGCGGCTCGCGCTCGGCGGTGTCGCGCACAAGCCGTGGCGAGCGTGGATCGCGGAAGAGGCTCTGCGCGGGGCACGCGTGAGCACGGAGAGCTTCCAGGCGGCCGCCGATGCCGAACTCGCGGCCGCCCGGCCGCTGCCGGGAAACGCGTTCAAGGTTCCGCTCGCGCGCAACGTCATCGTGCACTCGCTGGGTGACCTGGCCGAGTTTCATCAGTTGGGCGAGGAGCTACGTTGACCACGATCACCCCTACCCCTACCGTCGGCGTGTCGATCCCCCGAGTCGAAGGCCCGGACAAGGTCAAGGGCCAGGCCCGCTACGCCTACGAGCAGCCGGTCGACCGGCCCACTTACCTCTACCCGCTGCAGGCGCCCATCACCGCCGGTCGTCTCGCCGCCGTGGACGCCACGGAGGCGCTCGCCCAGCCAGGCGTGCTGACCGTGTTCACGCACCAGAACGCGCCGAGGCTGGTGTCCACTGAGGACGCCGAGCTGGCGATCCTGCAGTCCGACGAGATCGCTTTCCGGGGCCAGTTCGTCGGCGGCGTCGTCGCGGACAGCCCGGAAGCGGCCCGCCATGCAGCGGCACTGGTGCGGCTGGACTGCACGGAAGGCGCGCACGACACCGAGTTCCGCCCCGACCATCCGCACCTTTACGCCCCCGATCACGTCAACCCGTGGTTCGATACCGACACCGACCAGGGAGATACCCAGACCGCGCTGGCCTCGGCGCACGTCACGCTCGACGCGACGTACACGACACCGCGCGAGATCAATAACCCGCTGGAGCCGCACGCCACCATCGCCATCTGGACCGACGACGAGCTCATGCTGTATGAAGCGACCCAGGGGGTCAACTGGGTTCAGCAGACGCTGGCAGCACTGTTCGGGCTCGACCCGCAGCAGGTGCGGGTGATCTGCCCGCACACCGGCGGCGGGTTCGGTTCGAAGGGACCGCACTCCAACGTGGTGCTGGCTGCCATGGCCGCCAAGCTGGTGACGCCCCGGCCGGTGAAGCTGGCCCTCACCCGGCAGCAGATGTTCGCACTGGTCGGCTTCCGCACGCCCACGGTGCAGCACATCCGGCTCGGAGCAAACCCACAGGGGAGGCTGACGGCCATCAGCCACGACGTGATCGAGGAGACGGCGAAGATCAAGGAGTTCGCCGAGCAGACCGCCGTGTGCACGCGAACGATGTACGCCTGCCCCAACCGGCACACCGCACACCGGCTGGTGCCCCTGGATGTGCAACCGCCGACGTTCATGCGGGCGCCGGGCGAGACGCCCGGCATGTTCGCCCTTGAATCGGCGATGGATGAGATGGCGTCGGCCTGTGGCATCGACCCCGTCGAGTTCCGCATCCGCAACGAACCGGACCTCGACCCTGAGACAGGCTTGCCGTACTCCAGCCGCAACCTGGTGGCCTGCTTGCGCGAAGGCGCCCACCGGTTCGGCTGGCAGGACCGCGCCCCCGACCCGCGGGCTCGGCGCGAGGGCGGCTGGCTGGTCGGCAGCGGAGTCGCCGCCTCGACGTTTCCGGTGGTCCGGCTTCCCGGCTCCTCGGCGACGATCCAGGTCACGCCGGGTGGTAGGCACGTGGTGCGGATCGCCGCCGTGGACATCGGCACCGGTACCTGGACCGCGCTGCGTCAGATCGCCGCCGACGCCCTGAAAGTCCCCTTCGATGAGGTCGACCTGCGCATGGGGGACACCGCGCTGCCGCAGGCATCAGTCGAAGGTGGCAGCTCGGGCATCACGTCTTGGGGCTCCGCCATCGTGGCGGCCGCCGTGGCGCTCCGGGAGCGGCTGATGTCCGAGCACGACGGTGTGCTGCCGGAGGGCGGTCTGGAGGTCACCGCCGAAGACCCGGGCAACCCCTACACCCAGCACTACTCGATGCACAGCTTCGGTGCCCAGTTCGCCGACGTGCGTGTTCACGAGGTCACCGGTGAGATCCGGGTGCCCCGGCTGCTCGGGATCTTCGCCGCCGGCCGGATCATCAATCCGGCAACGGCGCGCTCGCAGTTGATCGGTGGGATGACCTGGGGGCTGTCCATGGCGTTGCACGAGGACGCGTTCCGCGACCCGCGGTTCGGCCACGTGGTCAACCAGGACTTCGCGGAGTATCACATCAGCACGAACGCCGACGTACCCGCGATCGAGGTGGACTGGGTCGACGAGGACGACCCCTATGTCAACCCGATGGGGTCCAAGGGCATCGGCGAGCTCGGGATCGTCGGGACCGCCGCCGCGATCGCCAATGCCGCCTATCACGCCACCGGCATCCGCGTCCGCGACCTGCCGATCACCCTCGACAAGTTCCTTTCCTGACGAGCGAATTCCTGGCGGAGCGGGGACCGTTCATGATCGCTTCATGCGTCGTCGGCGACCCCGTCCAGGACGGCGAGCTCGTCATCGGGGAGGACGAGTCCGGCGGCGGCGATGTTGTCCCGCAGGTGCTGAACGGACGAGGTGCCGGGGATCAGCAGTACGTTCGGAGAGCGCTGCAGCAACCAGGCCAGCGCCACGGCCATCGGCGTCGTCTCCAGCCGGGCGGCGACCTCGTCCAGCTCGGCGGACTGCAGCGGGCTGAACCCGCCGAGCGGCCAGAACGCGGCGTAGGAGATGCCCTGCTCGTTCAGCGCGGCGACCAGGGCGTCGTCGCGGCGTTTGGCCACGTTGTACCAGTTCTGCACCGTCACGATCGGCGCGATCGACCGGGCCTCGGCCACCTGCTCGGCATCGACGGTGCTGACGCCGAGATGCCGGATCAGCCCCTCCTGCCGCAGCTCGGCGAGAGCACCGAACGACTCGGCGAGAGAGCCGGGTACCGGCGAGTGGCCGTCGGGACCCCCACCCCAGCGCAGGTTCACGACATCGAGCGCGTCGACGCCGAGGTTGACCAGGTTCTCGTGCACCTGGGCACGCAGGTGCTCGGGCTCGCGGGCGTGGATCCAGCTACCCTGGTCGTCGCGCACCGCGCCGACCTTGGTGACGATCACGAGGTCGTCCGGGTAGGGCGCGAGCGCCTCGCGGATCAGCTGGTTGGTGACGTGCGGACCGTAGAAGTCCGCCGTGTCGATGTGCCGGATACCGGTGTCGACCGCTTCGCGCAGCACCGCGATGGCCTCGTCCCGATCGGCGGGTGGACCGAAGACCCCCTTTCCCGCCAACTGCATCGCGCCGTAACCGACACGCGTGAACTCGAGGTCGGCTACCTGGAAGGTGCCGCCGGGCAAGTCGATCGCACTCATGCGCTCTCCGTATCCTGGGTGGTGCTGTACTCACCCCATGGTCGCCCACATGCGGGCCTTGCTCGGAACCGACCTTGTCCGGATCCACCTGCACCCGGTGGGCTATCGGGCGGTAGCGAACATCGCGACCGCTGGCCGGTTGTGGCAGGACCACCACGGCACCGGCAGGATGACGCGGTGAGCGAACCATCCTTCACCCTCGTCCAGCTCAGGTACTTCGAAGCCGCGGCCAGGCACCTGAGCATGACCGCGGCCTCGCGCGAGTTGATGGTGTCGCAGTCGGCCGTCTCCACCGCGATCGCGCAACTCGAACGGGACCTGGGAGTGCAGCTCCTACTGCGCCACCACGCTCGAGGACTGAGCCTCACCACCGCTGGGCAGGCGTTCCACCAACGCGTTCTCGACTTCCTCGCGCACGGCGCCGAACTCGTCGAAGCCGCCCGGCAGGCCGGCACCGAACTGGTGGGGCCGCTGACCATCGGCTGCTTCACCACCCTCGCCCCGTTCCGGCTGCCCGGCCTGCTGGCCGAGTTCGAGAACCGGCACCCGCAGGTGCGGGTCTCGATGCGGGAGGGCGAACACTCAGCGCTCAAGGCCGCCCTGCGCAACGGCGAGTGCGAGGTCGCACTGCTCTACGGCTACGACCTCGACGACGACATCGACCGCCTCGTCGTGGACACCGCGCCGCCCTATGCCCTGGTCTCGCCCGATCATCGGCTCGCGCGGAAGAAGAAGGTGGCGCTCACCGACCTGGCCGGCGAACCCATGGTGCTGCTCGACCTGCCGCACAGCCGCGAATACCTGCAGTCGGTGCTGCGCGACGCCGGCATCGAGCCCGAGATCCGGCATCGCACGACCGGCTACGAGACTGTCCGTGCGCTCGTCGCACACGGTCACGGCTTCGCCCTGCTCAACCAGCGCCCGCCCGTCGAGGCGACCTACGCCGGGGCACGAGCCGTGGCACTCTCCCTGACCGACGACGTCGGAGCGCTCGAGATCGTGGTGGCGTGGATCCGCGGCGTTCGCCTGACCCGGCGCGCGCAGGAGTTCGTAGAGCTGTGCCGGAGCCTCTACGCGCACCCACACCGCTGAATCGGGCTGACTACCCAAAGGCACGACTGTCTACATGCGCCTCACAGCCGGCCACCGAGGTCGATCACCTAATGCTCGAGGTAGCCGCGCTGGGTCGCGATGTGGTCGGCCACGAACTTGGCGTCGTGCCAGACACCCCAGATGAAGCTCGACCCGCGCCGCGCCAGCCACGGCAGCCCCAGGAAGTAGACGCCAGGCTCGGAGGACACACCTCGCCGGTGCCGTGGCTTGCCGTTCTCGTCGAGCGCGTCGACCTGCAGCCAGCTGTAGTCGACGGCAAATCCGGTCGCCCACACAATAGAGCCGACTCCGACGGCAGCCAGGTCGAGTTCCAGGAGGGGGTCGGTCACACAGTCCGGGTCTGTCCCGAGCGTGCGGGCACTCGGTTCCTCGGGCAGTTCCAGGCCGTTGCGCGCGACGTAGGCGTCGGCTTCGTCGAGTAGCGACAGGTAGTTCGCGTCGCCGCCCGCGATGTTGCTGCCGAGGTCCGGCGCGAAGCGGATGGTCCCGTTGTCGTAGGAGGCGGTCAGGCCGACGAGATTGATGCCGAGCGCGGCGAGGGCACGGAAATCCACAGTGTGACCGCCGCGTGCGCCGCTGACCGCGATGGTGACGTGCTCGGCTCCCCGCGGCGGTGTCTCGGCGTCCCACTTGCCGAGAACTCCAAGCCACCAGCAGAAGTCGCGCCCGCGATACCGGCGCGGAGGCCGGTCGTGGGGGCCGACGGAGAGGTAGACGCGCCGCCCCGACCGGTGGAGCTCTTCGGCGATCTGCACCCCGGACGATCCGGCTCCGATCACCAGTACAGCGCCTTCGGGTAGTTGCTCAGGGTTCCGGTAGGAGCTGGAGTGGATCTGCAGGGGCCCTGCGTCGTCGGGGATGATCGGCGGGATCACGGGCCGCTGGAACGGCCCGGTCGCGGCGACGACGAAGCGGGCGTCGATGGTTCCGTCCGAGGTCTCCACGCGAAAACCGGGCCGGCCGGCGTGCCTCCGCACGGACGTCACCTCGACACCGGTCTGAACCGGTGCGGAGATCTTGTCCGCGTAGGCCTCGAAGTAGTCCGCGATCTTTTCCTTCGACGCGAAGGCGTCCGGGTCGAGATCGACGAACTCCAGACCGGGAAAGCGGTCGTGCCACGCAGGCCCGTTCGCGACCAGCGAGTCCCACCGCTCCGAACGCCAGCGCTCAGCGATCCGGTGCCGTTCCACGACGAGGTGCGGCACGCCGCAGTCGCTCAGATGTTCACTCATCGCCAGGCCGGCCTGGCCCCCGCCTACAACGAGGACCTCAACCTCTCGGCTCGACATCCAGACCTCCACTACGAACAACGGGCAAACCGGGTCGGTTTGTCTCCACACCTCTGTGCGCCTCATCGAATCGTCGCTGGCGGCGAACTCCGTGTCCAACAGATGTTGTTGCAGCTTTAGTTCTGATTTGTTGATCCAAGGTTCCCCCGCCATTGCATCCAAAATTTCGATTCATTGCCACCGAAACATCTGTTGGACAGAACCTGGGCCGGGCGTCACGCTGGTCCGGTGTCCGCTTCACCCGCGGTCACGACGCGAAGGGACCGATGATGGGAGGCACAGCCCGATGACCGCGCACAAGCGGATCCGGCCGTTCAACACCGCCGACACCTACCCGGAACAGAACCTCGACAACGACCTGTGCCAGGCCGTCGTCGCGAACGGCACCGTCTACGTGCGCGGCCAGATCGGGCAGGACCTCGACACCAGCGAGTCCGTCGGGATCGGCGACGCCGGCGCGCAGGCCGAGCAGGCCATGGCGAACATCAAGATGCTCCTCGAAGAGGCAGGCAGCCGGATGGAGCACCTGGTCAAACTCACCATCTATCTGATCGACCCGCGGTATCGCGAAGCGGTGTACCGAGTCGTCGGCCGGTGGACCAAGGGCGTGCACCCGATCTCGACCGGGGTGGTGGTCTCCGCGCTGGCCCGTCCGGAGTGGTTGTGCGAGATCGACGCCATCGCGGTGATCCCTGAGGAGGAACGGTGACCTTGTCGCTCGTGGCGCGTGATGGCGACCGGTTCGGCATCGTCGCCAGCTCGTCCAGTCCCGCCGTCGCGGCCAGGGTCGCGCACCTGCGCCCTGGCATCGGGGCGGCTACTTCACAGAACGTCACCGATCCCCGCCTCGGCGCCCGGCTGCTCGACGGGCTCGCCCAGCACGGCGACGCGGAACGCGCGCTCGCCGAGGTGGCCGGCGCCGCCGAGCACATCGCGTACCGGCAGCTGACCGTGCTCGGGCGCAGTGGCCCCGGTTTCGCCTACAGCGGCGCCGAGACGCTGGGCAAGCACGCGACGGCGAGCGCCGACGGACTGGTGGCGGCGGGCAACATGCTCTGCGGCGAGCACATTCCCGAGGTACTGCTCGACGCGTTCGTCTCGGCGACCGGCGAACTGGAGCAACGGCTACTCGCCGCGCTGGAGGCCGCGGTCGCCGCCGGCGGCGAGGCGGGCCCAGTGCACTCGGCCGGGCTGGTCGTCGTGGCCGACGTGGACTGGCGGGTCACCGACCTGCGCGTGGACTGGGCAGAGGACCCGGTCGAACGTCTCGGCGAGGTGCTCGACATCTGGCTACCCCAACGCGACGACTATGTCCGACGCGGCCTCAACCCCGCGTCGGCACCGTCGTACGGCGTGCCAGGCGATCTCTGATGTCCGCGCTGAAGACCGCCGCCCGGCAACAGGTCGACCAGCACGCCGACGAGCTGATCCAGCTGTCCGAACGGCTGCACGCCGATCCGGAGACGGCGTGGGAGGAGCACCGGGCCGCCGCGGCGGTGCCCGATCTGCTCGACCGCGCCGGGTTCGAGGTGACCGCCGGATATCTGGGGCTGGACACAGCCTTCCTCGCACGGTTCGGTGCCGGGCCCACGAGGATCGCGCTGTGCGCCGAGTACGACGCCCTCCCGGGGCTCGGCCACGCCTGCGGGCACAACCTCATCGCCGCCAGTTCCGTCGGCGCCGCACTGGGGCTCGCCGCCGTCGCCGACGATGCCGGCATCACCGTCGAGGTGTACGGCACTCCGGCCGAGGAGGGCGGCGGCGGCAAGATCGAAATGCTCGACCGGGGTGCGTTCACGGGCGTGGACCTCGCGATGATGGTCCATCCGGCCCCCGTCGACGTCGCCGAGGCGCGCCCGTTCGCGGTGAGCCACTCGAAGGTCTCCTACACGGGCAAGTCCGCGCACGCCGCGGCCTACCCCGAAGCCGGGATCAACGCGGCCGACGCGTTCACCGTCGCACAGGTCGCGATCGGGCTGCTCCGCCAGCAACTCCCGTCTTCCGCCCGCGTGCACGGCGTGGTGACGCACGCCGGAGACGCGCCGAACGCGATCCCGGAGAACGCCACCGGCCGCTGGTACGTCCGGGCCGAGACACTCGCCGAGCTCGCCGAGCTCGAACCCCGCGTGCTGCGCGCGTTCGAGGCAGGCGCACTGGCCACCGGCTGCGAGCTGACGGTGGAACCGGAGAGCAAGCCCTACGCCGAGTTCCGCGCGGACGAGCAGGCGCTGGCGGCCTACCGGGCCAACGCGCTGGAACTGGGCCGCGAGTTCGCCCCGGCCGGTACCGCGGCCCGGATGAACCGCGCATCGACCGACATGGGCAACGTGTCCCAGGTCGTGCCCGCGATCCACCCCTACATCGGCATCGGGTCGCTGCCCGCCACCAACCACCAACGCGAGTTCGCCGCGTTCTGCGTCGGCGGCACCGCCCAGCGAGCCCTGCTCGACGGCGCGGTCGCGCTCGCCTGGACCGGCGTGGACCGCGCGACGCGGAGGGAGGTCTTATGACGTGCCGCCCGGCCCCGTCACCTTGGTCCGCCACCCACTGCACCCCAGTCTCACCCTCACTTTCCGAGCCCCCCTCTGGAGGACAACGATGTCCCGCACAGCCCGGATAGAGCACGACATGCTCGGCGAGATCAGCGTTCCCGCCGACGCCTACTACGGCGCCCACACCGCGCGCGCCCTGGCCAACTTCCCGATCACCGGTGAACGCCTCGCCGACAGATCCCATCTGGTCAACGCCCTGGCGGCGGTGAAGCACGCCACTGCTGCGGCGAACGCCGAGGTGGGCGCGCTCGATGAGACCAGGGCCCGCGCCATCGCGACCGCGTGCACCGAGATCCGCAACGGCGCGCTACACGACCAGTTCGTGGTCGATCTGATCCAGGGCGGTGCGGGCACGTCGACGAACATGAACGCCAACGAGGTCGTCGCCAACCGCGCTCTCGAACTGCTCGGCCACCACCGCGGTGAGTACTCGGTGCTGCACCCGCTCGACCACGTCAACCTGGGTCAGAGCACCAACGACGTCTATCCCACCGCGGTCAAGCTGGCCCTCGACCGGCACCTCGCCGAACTGCTCGCCGCGCTCGCCGAACTACGGGAAGCGTTCACCGCCAAGGCGGTCGAGTTCGCCGACGTGCTCAAGATGGGGCGCACCCAACTGCAGGACGCGGTGCCGATGACGCTGGGCCAGGAGTTCGGTGCCTACGCCGCCACACTCGCCGAAGACGAGCAACGCCTTGCCGAAACCCGTCTGTTGCTGCACGAGCTGAACCTCGGCGGAACCGCCATTGGTACAGGTCTCAACGCTCGGCCCGGCTACCGCGAACTCGCCATCGCGCACCTCCGGTCGCTGACCGGCATCCCCACCCTCGTCTCCTCCCCCGATCTCATCGAGGCGACCCAGGACGTCGGAGTGTTCGTCCAGCTGTCCGGCGTGTTGAAACGGACCGCGGTGAAGCTGTCGAAGATCTGCAACGATCTGCGCCTGCTGTCTTCCGGCCCGCAGGCCGGACTCGGCGAGATCACCCTGCCCGCCCGGCAGACGGGGTCCTCGATCATGCCGGGCAAGGTCAATCCCGTGATCCCGGAGGCGGTCAACCAGATCGCCTTCGAGATCATCGGCCACGACGTCACCGTCACACTCGCCGCCGAGGGCGGGCAACTGCAGCTCAACGCCTTCGAACCCATCATCGCCCGAGCACTGACCGCAGGGCTCGACCACCTCACCGCTGGGATCGGGGTCCTCAGAGAACACTGCGTGCTCGGGATCACCGCCAACCGCGACCGGCTGGCGGAGATCGTGGCTGTCTCAACCGGACTGGTGACCGCGCTCAGCCCCACGCTCGGCTACGAGATGGCGTGCGCGATCGCGCTCGAGGCACACCACACCGGTAGGCCCCCGCTGGATCTGGTGCGCGAACGGGAACTGCTCACCGAGGAACAACTGCACATCCTTACCGCACCGGAGGCGCTCACCGGCAGACGCGTCGCCTGACTATCCATATTGGATGGACTTCGCGCGTGAATTTCCTGTTTCGCCGCTGTTGTGCCTCCATGTCAACGCAGTTCAGCGATAGCCGATCAGTTTTATCGATGCATTACACCATCTCTTTCTTCTTGTCCGATTCTGTGAACAGCTTCTAGCGTCATCCGCACAGGCGGTCCCTTACGGAGGCACCATGACCACTAGCGACTCCCCCGCTGCCGAGGGCATCACCCACGAGCTAGCCGATCCAGCCGCGCTGCGCCGCAGCGTCGCGGCCGGCGCGGTCGGCGTCTTCGTGCACTGGTTCGACTGGGCCGCCTACGCCTACCTGGCGAGCACCATCGCCACGGTCTTCTTCCCCGCGGAGAACGACACCGCGGCACTGCTCGCGGTGTTCGGCGTGTTCGCGGTGTCCTTCGGCATTCGCCCCCTCGGTGCGCTGGTTTTCGGACCGCTCGGGGACCGGATCGGTCGCAAGCGCACGCTGTCCATCGTCATCTTCGTGATGTCCGGCGCGACGCTCGGTATCGGACTGCTCCCGGGTTACGAGACACTCGGTATCGCCGCACCGTTGCTGTTGGTATTCCTGCGTCTGGTGCAGGGTTTCGCAGCAGGAGGTGAGTTCGGCAGCGCGGCCAGCTTCCTCGCTGAGCACTCCCCGCGCAGGTTCCGCGGGTTCGGCGTCAGCTGGCTGGAAGTCGGCTCCCTGCTGGGATTCCTCGGGGGTTCGTTCGTGTTTCTCCTGCTGTCGACCGGGTTGGCGGAGGACGAGCTCACCTCATGGGGCTGGCGCATCCCGTTCCTCATCGCCGCGCCGCTGGGCGTCATCGGCTTCGTCATCCGCAACAAGATCGAGGACACCCCGGAGTACCGGACCCTCGAGGCCACCGACAACGTGCCGCGCAGCCCGGTGAAGGAACTCTTCCGCCACAACAAGAAGCAGCTGCTGCAGGCAGCGGGCTTGATGACCATGATGCACGTGACGTTCTACGCGGTGCTGACCTACCTCGTCACCTACGAGACCGACCACCTCGGCCACTCCGCGGGCAACGCCGCACTACTGTCCACTGTGATCTCGCTGGTGGGGCTGGTTCTGGTTCCCGCGTTCGGCCATCTGTCGGATCGCGTCGGCCGTCGCCCCCTCTTCATCGCCGCGGCCGTCGCGCTCTTCGTCCTGGCTACTCCCGCGTTCCTGCTGATGCAGTCGAGCCTTGTCGGGACCTGGGTCGCCGCGCTCGCGCTGGGCGTCATCCTGGCGGCCATCCTCGGCACCTACGCGGTGTGGTCGGCGGAGATCTTCCCGACCCGTACCCGCCAGGGAGGCCTCTCCGTCTCCTACAACGTGACCGCGGCGCTGTTCGCCGGCACGGTGCCCTACCTGATGACCGTCCTCATCGCTGCGACCGGCAGCCCCCTCGTCCCTGGCCCATACCTGATGGTCGCGGCCGTCTTCGGCCTCGTCGCGGCCCTTTCCCTGCGCGAGACCGTCGGCACACCCCTCCTGCAGGCAGGAGACCTGGAGGCGGATCGACGGCCCGAGCACCCCTGACCCACGACGATCAGGTGGGTGCTGCGCTTCGCTCGTGGGTGCGGCGGGCCGAGACCGGCACTGGGCACGCCCTGTAGGTGACCAGCTAGCGAGCCGCGTCGGCCGAGGTGGCAGCCGGTGTGCCGCCCCGCGCGGCCTTCGTCACGGTGGCGACCATCTCGTCGAGGGACGCCCGGCCGAGGAGCCGGCGACCCCGTCCCAGTGCCGCCGCTTGATCTGCACAGAGGAGTCCGACCGCGACTCCACTGCGAGCGGTGACCGCGATCAACCCGGATAGCGGGGCGCCGGGGCGGACTACGTGTGTGGTGCAGTGCTGGACCTGACCCGCGACCTGGAGCCGGACGCCGTGCAGGTCCGTCCACACGTAGGGAGTGCCCCGGTAGGGCGAGGTGGGCCCGCCGGCAGCGGCGTTACGTCCGGCGTGGGTGCCCTGAGCGATCGCGTTGGTCCAGTTCTCGAACCGGCACCGCCCATCGAGACTTCCGTTCCACCAGGTGGCCACGTCGCCGGCCGCGTAGACGTTCGGTGCCGCGCGCAGGTGGGAGTCGCAGGCGATGCTGCGGTCGGGCTCGAGCACGAGCCCGCTGCCCGCCAGCCACGAGGTGGCCGGGGTCGATCCGATGCCGACCACGACGAGGTCCGCGGTGAGCCGGCTCCCATCGCTCAGCACGACCTCGGCCCCTTCCCCGGCCGCCGCCACCCGTTCGATGCCCGTCCCGAGGCGCAGGTCGACCCCCGCGGCGGATTGAAGAGTCGCGACGGCCTCGCCGATCTCCGGCCCGACGACCCGACGAAGCGGGATCTCGTCGACGTCGACGAGAGTCGCCCGACAGCCTCGTGCGAGCGCCGCGGAGGCCACCTCGGAACCGATGAGGCCGGCGCCGACGACCACGATGTGCGCGCCGGGTGTCAATCGCCGTCGGATGCGCTGTGCGTCGTCGTAGGTGCGCAGGCAGGTGACGGCGGAGACGGTCCCGGCGCTGGGCAGGCGCCTGGGCTCCGAGCCGGTCGCTATCACCAGGGATTGGTACCGGATCTCCTCGTCACCGCGGAACAGCAGTTGTTCGTCGACGTCCAGGCCGGTCGCTGCGCGGCCGAGTTCGAGACGCACCCCGAGATCGTCCTCGAGCACCGAGCGGTCGAGGAGGACGTCCGGGGGGAGGACGTCACCGTGGAGATGTTGCTTCGACAGCGGAGGGCGATCGTAGGGCAGGTGGTCCTCGGCGCCTATCAGCACGATCGGCCCGCGGAAGCCCGCTTCCCGCGCACCTCGAACGACGTGCACGCCGGCGAGCGAGGCACCGACGACCACCAAGGGATGTGAGTTCATGACCAGGTCTCCGTCACTTCCTGCTGCAGGTGAGCTGCTCGCTCCGGAATCGGCAGGGTGAGCAACGCCGACAGCCTGGCCGATTCCCTTCGTATTCCTCGTCGGAATCACGGCGCTCACGAAGGCGTACCTCACAATCGGTGAAATGCTCGAGAAAGCGAAGCGCGAGCGCGCGAATTCATTCGGCTAGCCGGTTCTGCCGGACTTCTGCCTCCGATCGTCGCTTACGCCCCCGACGTAATCCATCCATTGTTCTAGCAGGCAGAACGAAGCCGGCGCGGCAGCGTGCGCGAGGCGCGGTGCCGCTGTCGGACCCGTTCCAGCCCGTAGAACGTGCGCTGGACCGACCGCCCGCCGCCCGCAGAGAATCGAA
This sequence comes from Saccharomonospora sp. NPDC046836, assembly GCF_040645195.1. Taxonomy (NCBI): domain Bacteria; kingdom Bacillati; phylum Actinomycetota; class Actinomycetes; order Pseudonocardiales; family Pseudonocardiaceae; genus Saccharomonospora; species Saccharomonospora sp. NPDC046836. The sequence goes on along the minus strand of NZ_JBEYXW010000022.1, from coordinate 87,942 downwards.
CTCGTCTTGCTGGGGTCTGCCTCCGGATATCTGCGACCTATGGTGCCGAGTCGTTTGTCATCCGACGAAGGCGGGCCAATCGATGGGAGGTCGCTGTGGCGATTGATCCAGATGAGCTGAAAACACTGGTCGACTGGGAGAACGGGCAGATTTCACCCCGAATCTTCATCGATGAGGAGATCTACCGGCAGGAACTTGCACAGGTCTTCGACCGCGCCTGGCTCTTCCTGGCGCACGATTCGATGATCCCGGAGCCGAACGACTTCTTCTCGACGTACATGGGCGGCGACCCAGTCATCGTGTCGCGCCTGGCCGACGGCTCCGTCACGGCGTTCCTCAACGCCTGCAGGCACCGGGGCATGAAGGTCTGCCGTGCCGAGGACGGGAACGCCAAGTCGTTCATGTGCACGTACCACGGCTGGACCTACGACAACGAGGGCAAGCTCATCAACGTGCCGATGTCGGAGGAGGCGTACCTCGGCGACCTGGACTACTCGCAGAACGGTCTGCTGAAGGTCGCGCAGATCGACTCCTACCGCGGGCTGCACTTCGCGACCTTCGACCCCGAGGCGCCTCCGCTGCTGGACTACCTCGGCGACATGACGTTCTACCTGGACTCGTTCCTCGACCAGACACCAGGCGGCATCGAGTTCCTTCCCGGCGTCATCAAGTGGACGATCCACGGCAACTGGAAGATGGGTGCCGAACAGTTCGGCGGGGACGCCTACCACGCGGTGATCACGCACGCGTCGTCGTTCGGGGCGTACAACAAGCGCCGCGACCGAGACTCCAATATGGGCGAGCAGGCGGCGTTGCGTGAGGGACACACCACCGGGTACAGCCTCGCGGGCACCAAGTCGGAGCTGCGCGACATTCTGCGGCACGAGGACGGCGAGCACCAGCCCTCGGACGACTGGGAGGCCGAGAAGCTCGCCATCGCCGAGCAGCGCCTCGGCCCGGAGCGGGCGAAGCTGCGCGGCCACATGAACGTGTTCCCGAACTTCTCGGGTCTGCCCGGGCAGGCGAACCTGCGCATCTGGCACCCGAAGGGTCCCAACAAGTTCGAGATCTGGTCCTTCACCGTTGTGGACAAGGACGCTCCCGACGAGGTCAAGCGGGGCACCCAGCTGTCGGCGACGGTCACCGAGGGCGCAGCCGGCGTCGTGGAGTCCGATGACGGCGAGAACTGGGACCTCATCGGTCAGTTACTCGAACAGGGGCACCGGACCCGTGAGATGAAGTGGAACTACACAATGGGAATCGGGAAGGAGGACCGCATGCACGCGGGCTTCCCCGGCAAGCTCTCCCGCACGATCATGTCCGAGGGACCACAGCGCGCGTTCTACCGTCGGTGGCTCGAGTTCATGACGAGTGCCAAATGGCCGTACACGCCGAAGAGCGCGCAGGCGGCGCCGAACGGAACCGGCTCCGCCACCGTCTCGGAGCATGCCCGATGAGCGCGCCCGAGCTCGCGTCGCCGCGAAAGCTGATCCACAGCCTGGTGGATCCGGAGGCCGTCGCGCTGCAGTACAGCGTCGAACAGTTCCTGTACCGGGAAGCCGACCTGCTCGACACGTGGCGGTGGCGGGACTGGCTGGACCTGTTCACCGACGACATGCGCTACTTCATGCCGGTGCGGAAGAACCGGTTGCGCCGCCAGCGGGGCGAGTCGGAGTTCACTTCGGGCACGCACATGGCCCACTTCGACGACAGCAAGCGGTCGATGATGGTCCGGGTGGGCCAGATGGAGTCGGGCAGGCACTGGGCCGAGGACCCGCCGTCGCGTTGCCGCCACCTGTTCAGCAACGTGCGGATCGACGAGTCCGTCGGCGACGTCCACGAGTTCGGGGTCCAGTCGAACTTCCTGTGCTATCGGAACCGGCTCGAGTCGGAGGTCGACATCTGGGCGGGCGAACGCCACGACATCCTCAGGGTCTCCGACGAGGGTGAGTTCCGCATCGCCTCGCGGGCGATCCTGCTGGACCAGAATGTGATCCTGTCCAAAAACCTCAGCGTCTTCTTCTAGGCGGGCACGGATGACCACAGAGTCGGTAGCGGATTTGTTCGTCGACCGTCGGTACAGCCGGAAGATCGATGACGGGGACGGCGGCTTCGTCCACGTCCACGACATCGGGAGTGGTCCGCCGGTCATCATCCAGCAGGCGTTCGGACCGAGCCCGGGCACGTCCGCCTGGCTGACGTGGAAGGGTGTCGTCGAGAAGCTGCAGGACAGCTACCGCTGCATCCTCCTCGACTTCCCGAACTTCGGCCTCAGCAGCCGTCGCGCGATCAACGAACCGGCGCACGAGGTGTGTGCGCGCAACACGTTCCACGTGATGGACGAGCTCGGCATCGACTCTGCACCCGTCCTCGGGACCTCGATGGGCGGGACCGTGGCCATCGTGATGGCGCTGCAGCAGCCCGAGCGAGTCGACAGGATGATGATCGGCGCGTGCCACGCCTCGACGGGTGGGGACCCGTACACGCTGGCCCCCTTCCCCAGCGAGGTCCTACGTCGATTCGCCGAGTCCCGGGAGAACCCGCCTTCGCCGGCCCTCATCCGGCAGCTGCTCCGGTCGATCGTCTACGACGAGGAGCTGGTGACGCCGGAGCTCGTCGAGGCGCTGTACGAGTGGCGGCTGCGGGACGTGGCGGTCAACGGGGAGGGCGGGGGCGGGCCGTCGTACCCGCACAGTCGCCTGGCCGACCTGAGCTCGATCAGTACGCCGACTCTCATCGTGCACGGGCGGTTCGACCGGATGGTGCCGCTGGAGCACGCGACGCTGCTGATGAGCTACCTGAGCCAGGCGAACCTCGTCGTCCTGAATCGCTGCGGACACTGGCCACCCTTCGAGTTCCCCCAGGAGTACGCCGCCCATGCCCGGCGGTTCCTGGAGGCGAAGCAATAGCCCGTTGTTCCTCCGTACTCCTGCGTCCGGGCGTCCTAGCGTCCGGACGCAGGAGCAGCGTGCAGTCGGGTGGCCATCAGCCTGATCATCGCGTGTTGGCGTATCCGCCGTCGGCCCATATTCTCTTGCCCATATCGAATCCCCGCGCCTGGCCGCCCTCGCTGTTCTTCATCGACTGGGCGTTCAGCGCTGCCGCCGACGGATCCGGATCGCGACCGGCGGCGCACCAACCGATCATCATATTTCCTTGGCGCACCACCGTTTCTCTGGTCCCGGACCAGCATCAGCGGCGCTGAGCACCTCCCACACGGGGATGATCCTTTTATCTCTCCGACACGTCAATCCTCACGTACCCGGCAGCGGACATCGTCCAGAGGCGCGGGTGCCGCGCCGACGGGGACAGCAGGGACCGTGCGATCTGGGCGGCAGCCGTTCTGACCGCCACGGAGAACGCCGATGGAACGAAGCTCCGGGCCGGACCGGCGACCGATACCCCGCCGATGAGCTCCCGCGCGGGAGTGAGGATCGGCGCTGCCACGCACGTGAGCCCCGCCGCCGCCTCCTGGCGGTCGTAGGCGACACCGGTCAGTCGCACCTGCTCCAACTCGAGGCGCAGTCGACGGAGCTCGGCGATGCTGTTGGAGGTGAGCCGCGGGAGTGGACGTGCTTCGAACGCCTCCACGTCCTCGGGACTGTACGCCAGCATCGCCTTGCCGATCGCCGCACAGCTCGCCGGAACCCGACCGCCCACGGCCGATGGGGTGACGACGCGGTTGTGACCGTAGAGCTTCTCGACGTAGAGAACGTCAGACTTGTCCAGCACGGCCAGATGCACAGTCTGGCGGGTGAGCTCGTAGAGGTCCTGGAGGTGCGGCAGGGCGATGTCCCGAAGGGTGGGCATCTGCCCCAGGGACGACAGCTCCATCAGCTTCCGGCCGGGCGAGTACATCGTCCCTTCTCTCGACACGAGACCCCAGCTCACGAGGACAGCCAGCAAGCGATGCGTCGTCGACTTGGGGAGCCCGATCCGCCTCGCGACCTTGGACACCCCCATCACCTGGTGTGAGCGATCGAAGGCGGTCAGGATCGCCAGCGCCTTATCGACCGAACTCAGGGCGCCGCGTGACTCAGCCACCGGTTCGTCCTGGCAGCCGAGGAGGCAGCCGTCCAATTCGGTCAGTGGCTCGGTACCCGGGGCATCTTCATCGCTCGACCTGTGCATGGGTTGGTCCTCCCTGACACGACGCCGCCTGCGACTCTGCGATACAGCGCTCTGCACACACTTGATCTACTGGATCATGAGGCCTCCGGCAACGACGGAGAAGGCCTCGGCCGATTCGATCAGGTTAAATCACGTACCTCCGGTTCGGGAACGAATCGAGCCACACAAGAAGCTTGAACGATCATAATTCTGCGACCAGTCGCTTTTATTGAGAAACGGTCCATGGTACGGAACCCGGTCTTTGCCTGGCGATCGCTCCGCAGGGAGGATGGCGACGAGCTTCGCGCCTCCGTGGGGACGGAACGAGGGGGTCCACGGTGGACCGCCCGCACTGAAGAGGGGCGACGGGCTCTGCCGGCGCGGAGCGGAGCGGGAGTTCGCCGGCAGAGCCCACCCCGAGAACGCCCGAGGATCGGAGGTTCGCCGTTGTCAGTCATCAGGGTCTGCCCAGTAGCCGAACTGAAGGAGGGAGAGGTCAGGCAGGCGAGCGCCGAGCCGCCGGTCGCGGTCTACAACATCGGCGGCGAGGTGTACGCGACCAGCAACATCTGCAGCCACGACCACTTCTTCCTTTCGGACGGATATGTCGACGACGATCGCATCGAGTGCTCGCTGCACTTCGCACAGTTCTGCATCCGCACCGGCGAGGCGATGACGGCTCCGGCGACCGCGCCGATCGCGACTTACGCCGTCGAGATCCGCGACGGCGACATCTACGTCAGCATCCCGGAGACCTAGTGTCCGGCCGGCTCCGCAGCTCGACCGCGCGACGGGCCCTCGATCGCGGTGCGGTCTGCGGACCTCGGGCGTGTCCTGGGAAGACCGCGACATTGGTGGTAGTGCAGAACCGTTCCATGCGATGGAACCGCATCTACGGCAGCGTAGCGATGAACTGCACAATACAGATTCGGAATTCCCCCGGGCTCCTCCGCGAAATGGGATATACCCGGCCGCGGATCTCGATTTGCTGAGCCTTCACGAACGCACGTTGACCCGAACGACGACCGGCATTTGCCAGCCCCGAACCCTGGCAGGCCATCACGAGAGTGGAGCAGAGCTCGATGGTGCGACGATCACTGAAGCCAGCCATAGTGCCATTCTTGGCAGCCGCGTTGCTCCTGGCGTCCTGCGGGACGTCGTCAGACGACGCCGGTGGGTCGAGCGCCGCCGGCGACCGCACCCTCACGATCGGTGCCGCAGCTGCTCCGTTCCCCAACCTGAACCCGGCCCAGGCACTGTTCGCCAGCTACCTGCCGCTGACCAACCAGAGCATTCTCACGCTGGAGGAGGACGGCACGATCAGCCCCGGGCTCGCGGAGTCCTTCGGGTACGTGGGTGAGGGCAACACCACCTTCCAGTTGACGTTCCGCCAGGACGCGAAGTTCTCCGACGGATCGCAGGTCAACGCGGCCGCCGCGAAGACGTGGTTCGAGTACATGGCGGCGACCCCGGGCCCGTTCCAGGCCGCGCTGAAGGTCGGTTCGGTCGATGTCGTCAGCGAATGGGAGGTCAGGCTCAACCTGGCCGAGGCCAATCCGCTGGTTCCGTGGGTTCTCTCGTCCTGGACCCAGGGCTGGGGTGGGATCGCATCACCGAACGCGGTCGCCGACCCCGACGGCCTGGCGACGAACCCCGCGGGGGCCGGGCCGTACAAGCTCGACCCCGCCGAAACCGTCACCGGTGACCACTACACGTTCGTCCCGAACGAGTTCTACTTCGACGCGGACAGCCGCACGCGCTGGGACAAGGTCGTCTACCGGGTCATCTCGAACCCCTCGACGCTCCTGCAGGCGGTTCAGACCGGCCAGGTCGACATGTACCTGGCCGGAGGAACGACCTTCCCCACGGTCAAGACCGCCGAGAGCTCCGGAATGGCCACGGCGAGCTTCGTCGGGAACACCGACCTGCTCTTCTTCGGGAACCTGGAGACCGGCCCCTTCAGCGACATCCGGGTGCGGCAGGCCGTCAACTACGCGCTCGACCGGGAGAGCATCAATCAGGTGACGAACGTCGGGTACGGCACTCCGACGAGCGCCCTGACGACCCTCGACGGGGACAGTGCAGACCTGCGCGGCCGCTACGGTCACGATCCGGAGCGGGCGCGGGCGCTGCTGGCGGAGGCCGGCTACCCGAACGGCTTCGCCACGAACACCTCGTGCGCCGCGACGAACCTCACGCAGTGCCAGGCGATCGCGCAGTCCCTAATGGACATCGGGATCACCATGAAGATCGAGGTCGATCAGACCAGCTCTCAGCTACAGCTCTTCCAGAGCGGGCAGCGGGAGACATTCGTCGCGCTGTGGCCGGTCAACTACAACCTGTTCAACTACGCCTCGTTCTGGGGTGGCAAGGCGACGTTCCGGGTGTCGACGCCGGAGTGGAACGACCCGGAGATCGACGCCGCGTTTCAGAAGGCCCTCACCGCACCCGCGGACGAGTCGATCGCCCTGATGCACCAGGTCGTCGAGCGTGCTCAGGAGCAGGCCTACTTCGCCCCGGTCTTCGACATCGACCAGATCTTCGTCTACGACCCGGACAAGATCGCACCGATCGCGAGTTCGGACTCCCGGTTCGCGTACTCCATGGCACGGCTGAACCTCGTGGAACCGAAGTGACCAGCGCGAAACTGGACGTCGCTCCCGGCGAACCGTCTCCCGGCCCGCTGAGGTGGGCGTACGGCTCGGCGCACCGATGGCTCGGCCGGCACTGGCTGCTCGGAACGATGCTGCGCCGGGCCCTGACCCTGGTCCCGCTGCTCCTCGCCGCGAGCGCGATCAACTTCATCCTGATCTCGTTCATCCCAGGCGACGCCGCGCGCGACATCCTCGGCGACCAGGCCTCCGCCGAGGCGTACGCGGCCCTGCGGCAGGAGCTCGGCCTGGACCTTCCACTGTGGAACCAGTACACGAACTGGCTCGGGGCCGCCGTGCGCGGCGATCTCGGAACCTCGCTGGCCACGAACGAGGACGTCGTGTCGGTCATCACCGAGCGGCTGCCGGTCACGCTGTGGCTCATGGTGGGCGCGCTGCTGGTCATCGCGGTCGCCGGAATCGTCGTCGGCGTGCTGAGCGCAGTGCGGCGCAACTGGATCTCCCGGCTGATCGACATCGTGGCCATGATCGGTTTCGCCACGCCGTCGTTCTGGATCGGGGCACTGCTGATCAGCTGGCTCAGCGTGAGCCTCGGCCTGCTGCCCGCGTCCGGCTACGTCGCGTTCGGCGACGGCGCCGACCTCTGGCTGCAGTCTCTGATCCTGCCCGTCGCCGCACTCGGTCTCAGCTCGACGGCGACCGTCGCCAAGCAGGTGCGCGAGGCGATGGCCGAGATCATGGGGAGCGAGTACGTCCGGATGGCGCTGGCCAGCGGGGTCAGCTACCCGTCCATCATCTTCCGGCACGCGCTGAAGAACGCCGCGCCGCGCGCCGTCACGGTCATCGGCCTGAGCGCGGTGAGCCTGGTCGGAGGTGCGGTGCTGGTCGAGGCACTGTTCGCGCTCCCGGGCCTGGGCCTGCTGTCGGTCACGTCGGTGCAGAAGCACGACCTCCCGATGATCCAGGGCCTGATCGTCTATTTCGCCGTGATGGTCGTGGCGATCAACGTCCTCGTCGACGTGAGCTACGCCTGGTTGAACCCGAAGGTGCGTAAGGGATGACCGAGACCCAAGCTCTTATGGCAACGCTGAACGCCTCGCCCCGCCGGGCACCCGCGCCCCGACTCTGGCGCCGGCTGCTCCGCAAGCCCGAAGCCGTCGTGTCGATCGTCTTCCTGGGGGTGGTCACGGCGATCGGCGTCATCTATCCCAGGCTGCGGCCGGACGTCGTCACGCAGTTCGCCGGCGACGCGACCGGGATGCTGTCCGGTCCGAGCTCAGCGCATTGGCTGGGCACGGACGGACTGGGGCGGGACGTCTTCGAACGGCTGCTCGCGGGCGCCGGGCCGACGATGGAGGGGGTGGGGATCACCGTTCTCGTCGTCCTGCTCCTGGGTATGCCCATCGGGATGATCGCCGGCTTCTTCGGCGGCAGGGTCGACGCGATGATCAACTGGGGTTCCGATCTGGTGCTCTCGTTGCCCGGCCTGATCATCCAGCTCGTGGTGCTCGCCGTCTACCCGGCGAACCAGTGGTTGGCGATGGGCGCCTTCGGCATTCTCTACGCCCCTCGGCTGGCACGGATCGTCAGGTCCGTCGCGCTCTCCGTCCGGGAGGAGCTGTACGTCGACGCCGCCATCGTGTCCGGCGTCAGCTGGACGTTCATCCTGACGCGACACGTCCTGCCGCGTGTGACGGGATCGGTCGTCGTACAGATGGCGATCGTCGCGGGCATCGCCCTGCAGGTCCAGACGGGCCTGGCCTTCCTGGGTCTGCTCGTGCCCGCCCCCGCGCCGAGCTGGGGTGGTCTGATCGCGGACGGCATCTCGAACATCGCCCTGCAACCGTGGCTGATCTGGCCCGCCGGGCTGGCGACGGTGCTCACCACCCTCGCGTTCGGCGTGCTCGCCGACTCCCTGCGGGACGCCGGCGCGGAGGGCTGGTCCCGGCAGGGCAGCAGGCTGCTGCTCGCGGCCCGCAGACGGCCCGCGAGCGGATCGGGGAAGCCGGCGGTCGGAGCGGCACCGCCGGAGGACGCCGGTCCCGGGAGCGATGTGCTGCTCGCGGTCGAGGACTTCGGTGTCGCGGTGACCAAGCCGAGCGGCGGAGAAACACTGCTCGTCGAGGGGGTCCGGTTCGAGGTCGCGCCCGGCGAGATCGTCGGTCTGGTCGGCGAGTCGGGCTGCGGCAAGACGACGACGGCGACCGCGGTGATGGGGCTGCTGCCGGACGGGGCGCACGTCACGTCGGGCCACATCTGGTACGGCGGACGCGACCTCACCGCCCTCTCCGAAGCCGAGCTGCGGCGGATCCGGGGCAAGGAGATCGCCCTGGTCTCGCAGGAGCCGATGGTGAGCCTCAACCCTGCGTTCCGGATCGGCTGGCAGTTGGCGGAGGTGGTGCGGCGCCACCAGTCCGGGCTGAGTCGGGCCGACGCCGAGCGGCGGGCCGTCGATCTCCTGCGCAGCGTGCACCTGCCCGATCCCGAGCAGGTCGCGCGCCGCTACCCCCACGAGCTGTCCGGTGGCATGGCCCAGCGCGTCTCCATCGCCCGGGCGCTCGCCGGTGACCCGGACCTCCTGATCGCGGACGAGCCGACCACGGCGCTCGACGTGACGGTGCAGGCCGAGATTCTCGATCTGCTCCGCGAGATCCGCCACGAGCGCGGAATGGCGATCCTGCTGATCACGCACGACTGGGGTGTCCTCGCGGACATGTGCGACAGGGCCGTCGTCATGTACGCAGGCCAGGTGGTGGAGGACGCGTCGATCGAGGCCGTCTTCACGCGCCCGTTGCACCCCTACACGACGGCCCTGCTCGAGGCGAACCCACAGCACGGGGCAGCCGAGGAGATGCTCCCGACGATTCCGGGCGTCGTGCCGTCGCCGGGTGACTGGCCGGTCGGCTGTCACTTCGAGGAGAGATGCGGCCACGCGACGGCGGCCTGTGGCGAGCACGGCGTCCCACTCGAGATACCTGCGCCGGGGCGGCTGTGTCGATGCATCCACGTCGACCGGCCGGCTCTCCTGACCCTGGAGACGGTGGACCACGGAGGGGAACGATGACAGCGGTCGCCGCTGAACGTGAAGTACTGCTGGACGTCGCCGGGCTCTCGGTGCACTACCGGGGCGAGGCGGGGGCCGGGGTCGTCCGGGCCGTCGACGACGCGTCGTTGCAAGTGCGGGAGTTCGAGACCGTCGGGCTCGTCGGCGAGTCCGGCTCGGGCAAGACGACGATCGGTCGTGCGGTGCTCGGCCTGGCTCCGGTCGCCGGGGGCGAGATCTCCTTCGCCGGCGAGCAGCTGACGCGGGCGTCCGCGCGGAAGCGGAGACTGCTGTGCGCGGACCTGCAGGTGATCTTCCAGGACCCGTACAGCAGCCTCAACCCGGCTCGGAAGATCGGCCAGACGCTGGCCGAGCCCTTCAGGGCCAAGCACCGACGCAGCCCGGCGGAGGGCGTGGAGCACAAGGTCGGCCGGGCACTGGAGAAGGTCGGCCTGGATCCGGAGGTCGCCGACCGCTATCCGTACCAGTTCTCCGGAGGTCAGCGTCAGCGCATCGCGATCGCCCGCGCGCTCGTCACCGATCCGCGGCTCATCATCTGCGATGAGCCGGTCAGCTCCCTGGACCTCTCCGTCCAGGCGCAGGTCCTGAACCTACTGCGGACGCTCCAGACCGAACTCGGGCTGAGCTACCTGTTCGTCTCGCACGACCTGGCCGTGGTGCGGCACGTCTCGCACCGCATCGTGATCCTCTACCGCGGCCGGGTGATGGAGGAGGGGCCCGCCGACGCCGTCTACGCCGCACCGGCCCATCCCTACACACGCATCCTCCTGGCGGCGGCCCCGATCCCGGATCCCGCGGAGCAGCGGCGACGGCGGGCGGACGCCGCGGCGACTCGCAACGAACGGATGCACAAGGCGGTGACAGCGGTCGGGGCCGGCTGTCCCTTCGCCGCTCGGTGCGCGCACGCCACGGCGGTGTGCGAGGCAGAGCAACCGGACATGGAGACCTTGGCGAACGGGGTCCGGGTCGCCTGTCACCACTGGCGCGAGCTCCGCTCAGTGGAGCACGGAGGACGGCGATGAAGGCATTCTACGTAGCGATCTATCTACCTCCGTTCATCTTCGCGTTGGGACAGGGGGCGATTCTCCCCGTACTGGCGGACCTCACCGTGTCGCTCGGCGGGAGCCTCGCGGTCAGCGGCATCGTCGCGGGCGGGATCCTGATCGGCACGCTGCTCGGCGACCTCCCCGGCGGGATGATCGTCAGTCGCTTCGGTGAGCAGCGGGCGATGCTGATGTCCGCGGTCGTGAGCCTCGGCGCGGCCGTCGTGTGTCTCACCGCCGCGAGCTGGGTCCAGCTCGCCATCGGCGTGATGGTGCTGGGTTTCTCGGGCGCGACCTTCGGACTCGCCCGGCACACCTACATGACGGTGATGGTCCCCTACGAGCGCCGAGCCCGGTCGCTGTCCCTCCTGGGCGGATCCATGCGCATTGGCCTGTTCCTCGGGCCGTGGCTGGCCGTGGGCCTCATCAGCACCCTCGGCACGCAGTCGGTGTTCTACGTACACATCGCCGCCTGCCTGAGCGTGATCGCGGTGCTGCTCCTGCTCCCTGACCCGGAGAGCTTCCCGGCTCCGGGGGGAGCGGAGCATCCCCGCAAGGCCCCGCCGCCTTCCCCTTCGGCCGTGACCTCGGTGCGGGCCCATCGGCACGTGCTGCTGCGCCTCGGGCCGGGCGTCTCGATGCTCGCCGCGATCCGCGCGTCGAAGACGATCCTCATCCCGCTCTGGGGCGTCCACATCGGACTGTCCGCGCAGCAGACCGCGCTCATCGTAGGCATTTCGGCGGGCGTCGAGCTGATCCCGTTCTACGCGTCGGGCCAGATCATGGACAGGTTCGGGCGGCTGGGGGCCATCCTGCCCTGCCTGATCGGCCTCGCGGCCTGCCACGTGGCACTCCCGTTCGCCTACTCGTTCGAGTCCCTCCTCGTCGTCGCGGTCCTGCTCGGCTTCGTGAACGGGATAGGCAGCGGCATCCAGCTCACGCTCGGCTCGGACATCGCCCCCACCGCAGCACCCGCGAAAGTCCTCGCGGCGTGGCGGATCTTCGGCGACTCCGGCTCGGCCGCTGCGCCGCTCGTCGTGTCCTGGCTGATCGCCGTGGCGTCGCTGCCGTTCGCCACGCTCACGCTCGCCGGGGTCGGGTTCGTGGGCGCCGGCCTCCTGACGCGGTACGTGCCCCGGTTCACAGGGCGGAACAAACGAAAGGCGGACAAGGTGGCGGCGGAACCGGTGGGCGGTGCATCAGCATGATCGTGACGACACTCCCGCTGAGCGCGGTGGTCACGCACTTCGTGACCGGACTGCTCACCCCGTCCGAAGCCGTGGCCTGGCACCGGGAGCGGATCGCTCGGCTCGACCCGTCGCTGCGGTCGGTGGTCACGCTGAACCCGCGTGCCGAGGAGGAGGCGCGGGCAGCCGATGCCCGGTGGGCCCGGGGCAAGGCCCGCAGCGAGCTGGACGGCGTGCCCTTCCTCGCCAAGGACAACCTCTTCACGAAGGGCCTGCGGACGACGTGGGGCTCGGCGCTATACGAGGACTTCGTGCCGGATCACGACGAGCTCGTCGTCGCCAGGCTCCGGGACGCGGGTGCCGTACTGCTGGGCAAGACCAACACGCCGGAGTTCGCGGCCTACGGGCACACCAGGAACCGGCTCTTCGGGGTCACCCGGAACCCCTGGAACCCCGAGCTGACCGCCGGCGGGTCCAGCGGCGGCTCGGCCGCGGCGGTCGCCGCGGGCTTCGCGGCGTTCGCCCTGGGGACCGACGCGGGTGGTTCGGTCCGGCGGCCGGCGGCGCACAACGGGGTCGTCGGCTTCAAGCCGTCGCCGGGCCGGGTTCCGCGGGGCGGGGGCTTCCCGGTCTGGCTCGGTGACCTCGACGTGGTGGGGCCGATCACCCGGTCGGTGGCGGATCTCGACGTGGTGCTGCGGGTGATCGCGCAACCGGAGCCGGGCTCAACGGACCTGGCGCCCTGGACCTGCGGGATCATCGGCGACGGGGCCCCCAAAACCATTCACGTCGCGCGGGCCGTCAACGACCTGCCGGTTGATCCCCGGCTGCAGGACGCCGTGAGCGGCGTGGCCCGCCTCCTCAGCGGGCTGGGGCATCACGTCCGCGTCGGCGAGCTCCGCATAGATCTTGCCGAGCTGAGCGAGCTCGGCGGGCTGCTGAGCCGTCCGGTGGTCGCGGAGCTCGTGGCGGAGTTCCCCGACTTCGCCGACCGCGTCGACGATTACAGCCTGCGAAGGCTCGTCGCCGCGCAGGAGGGCGCGGCGGTCGACGAGCCGGACATCGCCCGGCGGTACGCGCGGTACCGGGACGAGATCGAGCGCACCTTCGGCGATGCCGACGTGATCCTGACACCGACAACCGCGGCCCAGGCCTGGGACGCCGAGCAGGACTACCCGGATGTCATCGCGGGCCGGGCCGCGGGTCCCCGTGATCACGCCGCCTTCACCGGCTGGGTCAACGCCGCCCTGCTACCCGCGATCAGCATCCCGGCTGGGGTGGACGACGACGGCCTGCCGATCGGCGTGCAGCTCGTCGCGCGGCGAGGGGCGGACGAGATGCTGGTCGCCCTGGCGGCCGAGGTCGAGCGGACGAAGGACGACAACGCCGAGCCCCTCCCCCGCTCTGGAACCGGCCGGTGAGCGGCCGGCCCGTCGCCGCCGGCCCCGGAGGCGATCCCGAACCCGATCACGCAGCAGAGAGGAGCGCCTCCGTGGCACTCACCGCAGAGCACCTGATCTCCGTCCCCGGCCTACTCAGCCGGTGGGTCCGGCTACCCAACGGCGTCAAGTCCCACTACGTGACCTCCGGCGAAGACGGTCCGGCGGTCATCCTGATCCACGGCGGCATCGCCGGTTCGAGTGGGACCGCGGGCTTCCGCCACATGGCCCCGTTCCTCGGGGCTCGGGGCTTCCGCGTCTACTGTCCGGACCTCCCTGGTTTCGGCCTGACGACCGGCCCGATCGAGGAGTACGAGCCCGGCTTCTCCGGGATCGTCGACTACCTCCACGACTTCGCCTCCGCCCTCTGCCTGGACAGGTTCTTCATCGGCGGCAACTCGATGGGCTGCTCGGCCTCGCTCATGTACATGGTCGCGCACCCGGAGCGCGTGAAGGGCGCCGCGCTGATCGCCGGGAACATCGGTGACCACCTGCACTGGCAGGAGATGGCCGCGGTAGATCCGCGTACCCCGGAGGAGAAGCCACCCGCGGTCCCGTTCGACGGCTCCGAGGACAGCATGCGCCGGCTGATGAGCACCATCATCCTCGACGCCGACCAGATCACCGACGACCTCGTCGCGATGCGGACGCACGCCGCCAACCTGCACAAGGATGCCTACGCCCGGGTGATGGGCGGTGTCGGGGCCGAGTACCGCGGCACACTGGACGCCAACGTCAAGGCCCGGCTCCGGATGCGGGGCAGGCTGGAGGACCTGACCATCCCGACGGTCTACGTGTACGGCCGCGAGGACGTCGTGCTCGCCGTCGAGGCAGGCTACGCGCAGGAGGACCTGCTGCCCAACTTCCAGTTCTTCTACCCGGAGAAGACCGGTCACCAGGCCCAGACCGACTCACCGGAGCTGATCAACCAGCTCTTCCTCGAGTTCTTCCGGGACGGCCGGGTCAGCCGGGCCACCGCCGCCGCGGCCGGCGTGTCCGGGCGCAGGCCACCGCTGCCGAACCTCGTCGAGGCGTGACCCGGCACTCGCAGCTCCTCCCATCCACCGCCGAGCCATCCGGAACCGCGCGCTGAGCACCTAATGCCCAGGCGCGAGCCCGAGACGAGGCACCCGTACCAACTGCTCACATCACCGGTCTCAGGAGAGGAACGCACGGTCATGGACATTCAACTCGGCTACCTGTCGCTCGGCGTCAGCGACCTGGAGGCATGGGTGTCGTTCACCCGCGACTTCGCCGGTGCGGAGGTGTCCGATCTGGACGGAACGGACAGCAGGCTAGTCCGGATCGACGACCACCGGTTCCGCTACCTGCTCAGCCCCACCGGTGAGGACGACGTCCGCGAGATCGGGTGGGAGGTGCCGGACCCGGCGGCGTTGGACCTGGTGCGCAGTCGGTTGGGCACACGCGGCCACCCCTACAAGCAGGCCGAGTTCGACGCCGAGACGGCGCTGCACCCTCGCGACCGGATCGTCTTCGAGGACCCGAACGGCGTCCGGTCGGTGGCCTACATCGCCCCGCACAAGCCGAAGCAGAAGGTCGACCTCGGCCTGGGCCACGAGGGGTTCGTAACCGGCCGCCAGGGCGCCGGGCACATCCTGTTGTTCGCGGAGTCGCTGACCGAGTCGGTCGAGTTCTACCGTGAGGTCCTCGACTTCCGGATCTCCGACTACTGCGTGACCAACCCCTCGTCCGCGGGCGTGGTGTTCCTGCGGTGCAACCCGCGCCACCACACCCTCGCGCTGGTCGAGGCCCCGAGCCTCCCCCGACTCAACCACATGATGTTCCAGTGCACCTCGATCGACGACGTCGGATACGCCCTCGACCGGGCCAGGGCCCAGGGGCTCAAGGTCGTCCAGGAGTTCGGCAGGCACAGCAACGACCTGATGCTCTCCTTCTACGTGGAGTCCCCTTCCGGGTTCGAGGTGGAGTACGGCTGGGGCGGCCTTGAGGTCGACGAGGCGGACTGGACCGTCAAGACCTTCGACCACGTGAGCGTCTGGGGCCACCAGCGACCCTTCGGCTGACCAGGGCCTATGAGCTCGGGTCACCGCCACGCGGCCGCCGGCCGAGCTCGATTCGTCGCACAGAAGACACAGAAGACAAGGAGATCGGCAACGTCATGCAGCTGGGCGTGGTCCTGCCACAGACCGAGTTGGGAGCCTCACCCACCGCCGTGCGTCGTTACGCGACCGAAGTCGAGCGCCTCGGCTATGGGCACGTGCTGGCCTACGACCACGTGGTCGGGGCCGATCGCCGCGTCCACGACCGCTGGCGAGCGAACACCTACGACGTCGATTCGGCGTTCTTCGAACCGTTCGTGGTCTTCAGCCACATCGCTGCGATCACCACCCTCGATCTCGTCACAGCGGTGATCATCCTTCCGCAGCGACAGACAACGCTGGTCGCCAAGCAGGCCGCCACACTCGACGTCCTGAGCGAGGGTCGCCTGCGGCTCGGGGTCGGGATCGGGTGGAACGCGGTCGAGTACGAGGCCCTCGGGGAGCGGTTCTCCTTGAGAGCTCGCAAGTTCGAGGAACAGATCGAGCTCCTCCGACTGCTGTGGAGCCGGCCCTCCGTCACGTTCCAGGGCGAGTTCCACCGTGTCGTCGGGGCCGGCATCAACCCCCTCCCCCTTCGCCGTTCAATCCCCCTCCTCGTCGGGGGATCGGCTCCGGTGGCGCTGCGTCGTGCCGGACGCGTCGCCGATGGCTGGATACCGAACGTGCCCGTCGGCGACGGACTCCGTCAGGCGATCGACATCGTCCACGAGGCGGCGGTCGAGGCGGGGCGTGACCCCGCCTCGCTGAGCATGTACGGACGCGTGACCTTCCGTGGGGACATTGCGGAGTTGATCGACGCCGCGCACGAATGGCGCGAGTTGGGGGCCACCCACCTCTCCGTGGACACGATGGGCGCGTCGCTGATGACGGTTGACGACCACCTCGCCGTGCTCGGGGAGTTCCTCGGGGCTGCTGGCGGGCTCCGGCCGGAGTCCGAACAGCGGCAGCATTCGTGATCGTCGCCGGTCGGCCCGGCACACAGAAGACGTCACCGTCCGGACCCCCGACAGCACTACCCCGGGTCCCGGTCGATCCGGATGTCGACCACGTCCAGCCCGTCGGCGCGCAGGCGCTCGGCTGCCCGCTCGTCCCGGGCGCCGACCTTGCGTTCCTCACTCATGAGTCATCCCTCGTCTACATCACCGAGGCCTCCCCCGGCGTGGTCCCTCGGCCGGTATCCGGACAGATGTCGTCGGGGTCGGTGGTGGCCAGGCGGTGCGGGCCGGGCCGGTACCCCGACGGGAACAGCGGGCCGCGTTCCCGGCCGGCGATCAGCCGGGGCAAGAGATGGGCGGTGTCGGCGCCCCATGTGATCCACATGATGTCGCCGCCCTCGGCGGTCCTTGTTCTCTCGCCGCCGTCCGTCGCGGCGACGTTGCTCCTTTGAGGATCGCCACGAATCCATTCAGCTCTTTGTCGAGGTCCGTCAGGCTGTGTATACGCGTAGTCTTCGCGTGAGCGGCGGTGAGGTCTGTTGCGTGAGTCTATTGTGGTGCGTGGCGAGCGTTTATGTATGTGTTGCCTGATTGGGCGGTGCTGGTGTGAGTTTTCCGTAGCGTCGTCCGACACGCCGCATCATGGTCAACCACCGCTCGGTGCCCCCTTGCAGGTGTTTCATGGCTGTGCTCAGTTCGGGATTGATCGCCCCGATCTCGTCCAGCGCGCCTGCCATCTTGTCCTCGAACTCGTGGAAGTATTCGATGGTCCTGGCCACAGCTTGCGGAAAGTCGATCCCTTCTGCCCGCTCGATGATTCGGGTGATGTTGGTGTACTGGCAGATTTCCTGATATCTCCTGTTGAGGTTGCAGAGATCCAACAGGATTCCCGTGGCTATCCCGCAGTATTTTATCGCTTGTTCAAACGCGGGGTGATCGTGGATTTCCAGCAAGGGTTCACGGAGATCGGGGTCTACATGGGCCGCGAAGTAGACCATGGCTGGCATGGCGTCGTTCCACCTTCGAAGGTCGAAGTACTCGTCGACGGTCATCGACTTCCGCTGAATCTCGATCGCGCGGATGCTGATGGTGGCCTCGAGATACTTGCGCAGGGAGAACTTTGCGAGGTCCAACACCCGGGAGTCCCAGCTTTCCGACGCGAACAGCTCCCAGATCGCCCTGAACCGTGCGTCGGCTGCTGGTTCCCCTTCCAGAGCGATCCGGTACATGCCGGCCCAATCGTGGATGGACGAGAGGCTTGTACTGTTGTCCATGATGTCATCGACGATTACCCAGGTGGCATACATCCTGGCCGTCATTTTCATCAGTTCCGGCCGGCCGGTTGGATACACGTACGAGACGTAATGTGCTCCGCACGCCACATAGAAACCTTCATGCTCGTCGTGGTCTCTTTTGACGGCGGGGTGGATGAATCGATCGTAATACTCCTGTACGTCGCGATTGATCTCGTCGAGGTCAGGGTGGATAGGCCGGGGAACCGGGAGGTCACCTCGGGGACCATGTAGTGGGCCTCTGCCGTCATCGTTACTCCGATCATCACGCTTGGGTGGTGAGGCGATCTATGCGAAAGGGTGGGCTGCCGGGCCGTTGTCCAGGGTCCAGCCTGGCGGTGTGGACCGGCTCGTCACGCCGGCTGTACTCATCACGACCTCCTCGCTGCGGGGCTGCACAGCGGTTGCGGTCATGGGGTGTTCCTCCACTTTGCCGGGCGTGGATCTCGCGGGCGTCCGATTCAGGAGAGCCGTCCCATGTAGGGGGCTGAGTCGTTGTCGATCTGGTCGTTGGGTTCGAGGTCGGCGAAACCGTCGTCGCCTTCATAGCGCACCGCCATGTACAGGATCATGCGTGCGACATCGCCTTTGACTTCGTCGCGTGGTTCGAAGGAGTCGCTATCGGTGTGGTTGCCGGGTGCACCATCGACTTCGCTGCCGCCGTTGTCGAAGTCTTTGTTGCTGCGGATGTTGTTGGCCCGAGCATTCGTGGGCGCAGGTGGTGCAGATCGGTTCCGGGGCCGATCGAGGTCCCGGAGTCGCCGTGGGATTTGGCCCAGACATGCTCGCGGTTCCAGTCCCCGACGTTGCCGCCGTGCTGGCTTTGCGCTGGACTGTCCACTGTAGACATAAGGCCTTCGGTGCCGGCGTAGTAGTCCTCCTGCGCCACCGCGGGCGGCGCCAGCAGCCCCGCGGCGATTGCCAGGGCGGACAGGGCGCCCGCCAGTGTCCGCCGCGCATCTGTGCCCCCGTCTCCGCCAGGTAACCGCCCGACCTGGTGGTTACGTGATCGTGTGCGCCCTTTCACGCTCCCACAGGGCCGAGCGAGGCTAGTACCGACAAATGGTGTGAACCTCGTTGAACATCGGGTGACACGCACCGACACAGAGAGCAGCCAGGACGCCGAGGATTGCCCCGATGGCTTCGCCGACCTCGAACCCAACGACCAGGTCGACAACGGTTCAGCCCCCAATATGGGACGGCTCTCCGTCCTGCTCGAATGGCACGCCGCCGACCCGCCCGACGAATTCGAAAAGAACCGCAACACCATCATCTACGAGCAGTTCCAGCACAACCGCAACCTCTTCATCGACCACCCCGAATAGGTCAACGCCATCTGGTAACAGCCACCGGACCCGTCCTGCCAGGTTAATGGCTGGCAGCGGGCCGCAGGCGGTCGAGATCGTGCTGCGGTGGAGGGCCTGCATCGGAGCGAACCGTACGCCGGCAGTGCACCACCTGGTCAGCGGTCACATCGCCGGTGAGGTGTGGGTGACGCCCGACTGGCAGGCTCGCCGTCGTGGACGAGTTCGTGGGTGCCCAGCGACCAGCACAACTCATCACCGATCCCGCCGAGGCGCTACGGGCGCTCGAAGCGGTCGTTCCGAACCTGCCCGCCGCCCGACGGCCTGAACCCGCCGTCCTCGACTGGGCACTGATCGAGGGCAACCTGGGTACGTCCCTGCCCGCGGACTACAAGCTGCTCGCCGAGCACTATCCCCAGTTCGTCCTGGGCGACTTCCTGACGGTCCGAATCCCCGATCCCGGACAGGAGAACCGCTTTCCGTACAACGACGAGGCCATGGCCGATGAGTGGGAGGAGTGGTACGGGCTGCGCCCGTACCCGGCGCCCGGTGGATGGCTGCACTGGGGCGCGTCGAGCAGTGGTGACCACTTCCTGTGGACCACCTCCGGTGACCGACCGGAAGACTGGCCGGTCACCGTCCTGTCCCGCAGCGCCTGTTGGTGGCACTACACCAGCGGCGTCGTCCAGTTCCTCGCTGACTGGGTCCAGCGAACAGTGAAGCTGTGGAGCCTGCCACTACTGGGCACCGAGGTCGCCATCCGCGACGAATCCGGCAAGTACCGCGTCGTCACGTGAACCCTGGTGGACACCCCGTGGTTCCGGCGTGCTCTTTCTGTCGCACTCCCAGAACCGGGCAACGAGAGACGGAAATGTTTCCTATCTCGGCGGTCCAGTTCTCCGGTTTCTGCGCTGGTTCCGCTATTTCTTGCGGGCTGATCGGGAACGGGACTTCTTGGTCGCAGCGGGTGCCTGCTGTGCAGCGTCATGGGCGACGATGACGTCGGAGGGAAGGCGGCCTCGGTCGGAGATGGCCCAGCCGTTGTCCCGGGCCCAGGTTCGGATCGCCCACGTGCGCCCCCGATCGACGGTGGTCACAGGGGTGGCGGTTTGTGGTGTGGTCGAGCGCACTTTGCGACCTCCGGTGCGGCGCCCCACGTCAATGTAGCGGGCGAGCTCGCCGCGCAGGCGGGTGGCATTGTCATCGGACAGGTCGATTTCGTAAGCGACACCGTCCACAATGAACGGCACCGTCTGCGTGGCAGCCCCTCCGTCAATATCGTCGACCTGGACTTTCATCCAGAGCCAGCGGGCTCCTCACGACCGTCGGGCTGACAGGATTTGAACCTGCGACCCTTGACCCCCACAGGAGCCACTGAGCGAACCGCTTGGCAGTGTTTTCCGGGGTTGCTTCTGAGCATCTTCAACGAATGCGCCATTCTCGCCGCGAATCACCCTCAGCCGCGCTCCCCCGGTCTCGTCCCCGCGCCGCGTCTGTCGCGGGATCAAGCCGACCGCTGCGGTCGCGAGGTCCGCACCGTCTCCCCCGCCCTCGCCGGGGATGACCGTGAATTCGCGCTCGACCGGCAGCAGATCACGATCGCTCGCCGCACGGTGGTGATCAACTCACAGCCGGGGTCGATCCAGAGCGTGCGGCCGCGTGCGACGCCCTCGCCCGCGGGCGCCGGCGGGACTGGGTCGGCCTCGAACTCGTCCCGGACGACACACCCGAACACATGACCAAGAACATGCCCGTCATCCACCCCGGTTCGGCGACCGTCGACTGTGGATCGAAGTGGAGGTTCAGCCGTGACCGCCCTACTGCGTGTGCTCACTCTCCTGGCCGCCGTCGCCACCGCCGGCGCGCTGGCCTCCGCGCAGCTGTTCCTCGCCGCCGGTACCCGCCGCGGTCGGCATGCTCGGCACCGCCGTCACCGCGCTAGTTCTCTGGATCACCACATGACCGGCACCGACCTGCCCCGCATCCCCCGTTCGGTCCCCGACTGGCACGAACGCGGTGCGTGCAACCTGTTCCCCGAGCTGGTCGACGCGTGGCACGAAGCCAAGCCGAAAAGCCCACAGGCCCTCGCCTGCCGGATCATCTGCTCGGCCTGCCTCGTGCGCCAGCTGTGCGCCACCGAAGCCCTGGAGCGCGGTGAGCCGTGGGGCATCTGGGGTGGTCTCGACCGCGCCGACCGCAAGCAGGTCGCCACCGAACACGGCTACCCCGCGCCGGCCGTGCTGCCCGAGCACGGCACCAACTCCCACTACGCGAAGCACGAGTGCAGTTGCCCCGACTGCCGACGCGCCCACGCCGTCTACGAAGCCGAGCGCCGCGCCACTGCCCGCGAGAAGGCCCGCCGCCGTGACCTCTGGCGGCACGTCGAGGCCGTCGAGCAGCCGGTGCGCATCGGCCGCCGCTGGATCGGCCCCGGCCAACTCATGCTGCCGATCGCGCTGCCGTCACTCACCCTTCGCGTCGAGCGCACACGCAAGCGCCCGGCGAGCCTACGCCTGCAACTCGTCGCCTAGGACGATGCGACCCACAGCATCATCTCGGGCGACGAGACAGTACGGAACCTCCTATTCGCAGCGTCGGGCCGATCAATTACCCCAACCGTTACGTCGCCGAGCGCGGCGACTGTGACCCGGCGTTCGGGAAAGATCGCCCGCCAACCACGCACCGCATAACCATCAACCACCAACTCGGCAGGCTCCCACGGGGCACTCCCATCTGCCAACGCATCAGCAACTGCTTCGCGAGACTCCGTGCCGGCATCGTCTACTGCGAGCAAGGCCGAGCGTGCTGACGGCACGAGCGCCCCGTACGGCCCCTGCGGAATTTCGTCATCTGGATGCCGTTGCGGTCGACTCTGGATGATGACCTCGCCCACAGTGTCTGGGTTGATCACGAGGCCGACGTAGTCAAGCAGGCCGGAATCCTCCCTGCCGGGAATCGGATTCCACAAGCCCAGGTGGCCGGGCTGCGGTGGAACGTCGGCCACGGTCAGGACCGAGAAGTTCGGCACGAACGGAAGCGGTCGATCGGGCATCATGTTCCCCCCAGGGTTCGTTGGGCTGCGACTACCCCTAGCGTAGTAGGTGACGGTTGGCGACTGACATTGCCAATCGCCAACCGTCCAGCTATTTAGTCATACTAAATACTGTCACTACCGCTGCAAAATACTATATTGCCGCGCTCGTTCGTGAGCCTCGTAAAAACGATCCATCCACGCTGAGCAGGGCTAACAAGAGCGTTCACGCCCTCACGGCGAGACGCGCCATATGCCGCCCGCTTCACGACTCGCTGCTGCCTATCCTTCACGGTGACACGGAGAAGTAGCGTCTTCACGCTACTTCTCCCCACGATGTTTCGAACAGCCGCCCCTGTAGCCCAGATTCGGATTGTGTTCGCGTTGATACGACGCCATTGCAGGCCATTACAGTACTTTGGAGCCGCCGCCTCGGCCACGTGAGGTTGAGCAGTAGATGAGACTCCCCGCTGACTAGCCACAGCTGTGACTGGGAAGCCCAGCAATCCGATCAGCAACGCAATTGCAATATTCAGACGGATTCTTGAACGCACAAAACCTCCCCAAGTTTTGTACCTTCGTACACGCGGAAACCTACCGAGGAAAGCAGGAAAATCAGGCCAGCAAGACTTTCTAATTTCCCGCCCCATGATGCCGAAACCGACGCATCGGACGTTACCGACGTAAACATAATGGTCAACCGATCCCCGAGAAAACAACACGATCGAAGGACGACTTCCGTCTTAACGTTCGACCCTGATCCTCGCAGTCAGGCAGTGATGTTGACCCCGTTCGGCGGACACGGAAGTGAGGAAAAGTAGGGTCCGGCGATCTTGTGAAGGAGATCGTCTGACGTGCTGAAGCCCTATCCGCCGGAGTTCCGGCGACGTGCCCTTGGTCTGCTCGAGGCCGGCCGCTCAGTGCGCGATGTCGCCGCGTCACTGGGCATCGCAGAGTCCTGTCTGCACCACTGGAAACGCCAGGGCCTTATTGACCGTGGGCTGAAGCAGCCCAGCCGGGACGCGATCGAGTCGGATGCGTTGGCTGAGGCTCGCGCGCGGATCGCTGAGCTGGAGACCGAAGTCAAGATCCTTCGCAAGGCAGCGGCCGCAGTGGAGAAGGTGGTGCCCCCAAAAGCCCGGTTCGTCCTCGTCGCTGAGCTCGCCGCTGAGGGCGTGCCGGTCAAGCAGGCCTGCCTGTCCCTGGGCGTCTCCCGAGCGGGCTTCTACGAAGCGCGTAGCCGCTCACCCTCGGCGCGGACGATCCGGCAGGCCTGGCTGACCGGCCAGATCACGACTATCCATGAGGCGTCCCGGCAGACCTACGGGGCAGCGAGGGTCCGCGCCGAACTCGTCCTCGGTCACGGTGTGAGAGTGTCTCGCAAGAGGCGTCGCCGCCTTGATGCGGCGCGCAGGTCTGGCCGGGCTTCCGTTGCGGTGAAAGGCGAAACGGGTCCCCTCGGCAAAGACGGTCACCGACCTGGTCAAGCGCGACTTCCACCGCGACGGACCGAATCAGCTCTGGGTGACCGACATTACCGAGCACCCCACACGGGAAGGCAAGCTCTACTGCTGCGTCGTCCTCGACGCCTACTCCCGCCGGGTCGGCTGGGCCATCGATTCCCGCCAACGAGCCGACCTGGCCACCTCCGCGCTCGGAATGGCCATCGACTCGCGCGGCATCGCCGGACAGATCCCGGGCGGGATCATCCACGGCGATCACGGCACCCAATTCACCTCGTGGACCATCACCGAACGCGCCCGCACAGCAGGCCTGCTGCCCTCGCTGGGCAGCATCGGCGACCCCTACGACAACGCCGTCATCGAGTCCTTCTGGGGGCGCATGCAAACCGAGCTACTCGACCGCCAACGCTGGCGCACCCGCGCCGAATTGGCCAACGCGATCTTCGAGTACATCGAAGCCTTCCACAACCCGCGACGCCGCCACCCCGCACTGGACCGGATGAGCCCCGAACAGTTCGAAACCATCGACCACCCATCGGAGCCGATCTCCTCACCGACGAGTCCGTGAAACGGGGTCAACATCAAACCACGTCAACGTGCGCTGGGGCGAGCTGGCGCTGAACAAGATCGCTCGCGAGGACATTGACCTTTGGGTTGCCAAGCTACTTAAGTCCAAAAAGGATCGTGGTGCCGAGTTGGGGCCGTCGCAAGCGAGGCATGCGTACCGGGTGCTCGCGATGGTGCTGGAATGGTGCACGCCCTCACGCATCCCGGTCAACCCAGCTCGCGGCGTGAAGCTTCCGGTGCGCCCGGACGCCGAGCACGTGTATCTCACCTATGAACAGGTCGAACGGCTGGCGGACGCGGCGGCAAAGCTCCGCACGAAGTACGACCGGCCAACTGCGGGCGCGGCCATTAACAAACCGCTGATTCTCGTCCTGGCCTACACCGGGCTACGGTGGGGCGAGGCAGCGGCGCTGCGCGTCGGCAGGGTGGACCTGCGCAAGCGGCGCATCCGGGTCGCCTCCACCTTTTACGAGATCAACGGCGTACAGCATGAGGGCCTGCCCAAGACCGGCAAGCGACGCACCGTCTCGTTCCCTGCCTCGCTCGTCCCGGTCCTCCGTCCCTTCGTTGATGGCCGGGAGGAGGGCGAACTCCTGTTCACAACCGCGCGCGGGCAGTCGCTTCGGAGCCACAACTGGCGCACCCGCGAGTTCGTCCCGGCAATCGCGGGTGCCAAGCTCAAGGTCGATGGGCTGACCCCGCACAAGCTCCGGCACACGGCGGCGTCACTGGCCATCTCGGCCGGGGCAGACGTGAAGGTCGTTCAGCAGATGCTCGGACACGCCGACGCGGCCATGACCCTCAACATCTACGGACACCTGTTCCCCGACCGGCTCGACGAAGTCGCCGACGTGCTCGACCTCCGCCGGGCCAAGGCGCTGCGGGAGCTGGAGGCGGCAGCCTAAACGATCTCAGCCCCGGAGCGAGTGACATAAATGTGTCATGCTCCGGGGCTGAGTGCGTCCAGACAAAGAATAAGAGGCCGTCTACCTGCATAGACGGCCTCTCGCCGGTCGGGCTGACAGGATTTGAACCTGCGACCCCTTGACCTTATTCGGGTACCCCGTGACCTGTGCGACGCGGCGACATCGTGGTCCTGGCCTCGACGAATGACCTCATCGGTTGTTGTCATCTGTGGTGTCGTGTCGGTCGCATGTTGGTTGAATGTTGGCTCCCACTGGGCCACTCGCACCTGCAACGCCGAGCTGTTCCCCACGCGACAGATCACGCATGGTCTACTCGACCTCTTGCACCAACGCGGCGGGAAGGTCTGACGCGCGCACGCGATGCGACATGAACGCGGCAAGCCGCGACCGGCGGCACCTTCTCAGATCATCCTTGGAAGTGGAGGATGCAACCCATGGCGGAGAACGAACGCGCGGCCAACGACGGATACACCAGCCAGAGTTCAGGGATCGCGTATCACCGGGTTGACGAGCAGTTGGATAATGGTCGACACCTTACCTTTTATGTGACTATTCCTGAACGAATGACTGTTGTTGAAATGCCAACTGTGCGAGTAAATCGGAAGGGTGGCGCCACATCGGCGGATCTAAAGTTTAGGCGAGAGCTATTCGAAATCGTTGGGTCCATTACGGTTGCTGGCGGGCAAATCGAAGCTGCACTAAAAAGAATCCTGTTGCTTTTAAAGGGTGCGGATACAGTGTTTTCCTTGGCTGACTACCAATGGTCGGAGCTGCACAAGCGTGTACTGGCGGCATGTGGAAGTGATGATCCGCGAGGGGTAGAGGCTAGAAAAGTGTTGGAGTGGGCCGAGAGTAAGGATCTTAGGGAGCGCCGGCATACGGCGGTTCATGGGGCTTGGTGGATCTTCGATGATTGCGGCGCGCGCGTTAGTCGCTGGCCACGCAACGAAGGCGGGCACATAATAGTGTCCGAGCTTGAGGACTGGAAACGGCTTTCTGACGATCTTTGGGAATTTTGTGAGATGCTAGACGCTGTAGTTGCTGAAGATTGGCCCAAAGCCGTTTTGTCGGGCTGTGACTAATACCGGGGTGATATCCGCTTAACTGCATCTTCTGCGTACGAAGGGGCTTGGTGGTCATCCCGTCGCCTGATGGCGTCTCGATCACGCCGCGTTGGGGCCGCGACCTCTGCTCGCCAACTGTCGGCCGAACTTGCCAGGCTCGCGGTCCCGGCGCGGTGTGATAGCCATCAGTCAGGCGACGGGATGACCACCAAGCGCCCACCCTGCCAACCGCAGCGTGGCCACGGTCCCCGGCCATCCCGGAGCCTGCCCGTCCGGCGAGGACGTGTTCTTTCCTCTGTTCACCGCTCCCCTGCTCCCCCGGCCTGCCTCGGCTCCGGCCGATGCGCGGGGACCGGCGCCAGCCGCACGCCCCGCGCAGGCTCGGCCGGAGCAGAAGAGCTGCAGGCCAGCGGCCCCGCAGGGGCCGCCTTGAACAAGTAAAGAAACTCTGAACACAGGGTCCGTACAGCGAGAAACGCCCGCGTTCCGGCAGGCGGTCCGGATCACGGGCGTTGCTCAAAGAAGTATCGGGCTAGCAGTTCAGGAGTTCCGGCTTTTGGTTGAGAATCTGCGCACGGGTGGACGTGAAGTCCTCATACTCGGCGACGGCGTCAGAGTTGAAGATGCCTACCTTGCAGCAGTTTTGGAAGGCGATGCGAACGTCATAGTGCTGCTCGACGGCCTTGCGCATGGCGTCGCTCGCGACGAGTCGGAAAAGCTGACCCCACGCCTCGTCAGTCGGCGGGACATCCTCGTTGATCGCAAACCGATCGCCATTCGCGCGGAGCTTCTCGGCCGTGCCGCTGACGACGGACCACGCGTACGGCAGCGAACTTTCGATGCAGCGAAGGAAGTCCGCGTCGTTGATCTTCCCCGCGTGGGCCTGTTCGAGCAGTGCAGGCGAGACGGTGAGGGACACCTTGTTCTCCTTGCTAGTTGAAGATGGTTGTCATCACCATTCTTGTCACAGGGGGGCGTCGGGGGGAAGTGAGACAACCCGACTAGCTGAGTCACGATCACAGCCGTCACCGTGAGCGACCACGGCGAGCGTCACTCTGCGGAGAGTGGTGCAACCTTGGTGCTGTACTCAAGCTTGTACTGGTTGGCAGCGAGCAGGATGTCTGCGGTCTCGATGGGTTGGTCTCCGCAGAACGACGTCCGCACGATCACGACGACCGGCGTACCAGGCCGAAGTTGAAGCCGTTCAATCTCGGACGGGCGAGGCATCCTCGCATGTAGGCGCTCTCGCACCTCGGTCGGCCTTAGATCGATCGAGGTGAACCGGTCCACAATGCCCGCCCCCATGAGCGGACCCTCTTCCGGCTTCTCAATCGGCGTGCCGCGCGTGATGAACAGAGGTTCATACGACGTCGTCAGCATCATGGGTTCGTCGTTGGCGTAGGACACGTACTCCGTGCGCATGACCTCGTCGCCCAACCCAATCTTGAGCCGGTGGGCAACCTCCAGCCCTGCTCGATCGGGCCTCGTCTCATGGCTATAGCGCGGCACACGGCTCGTTGCGATGGCCTCGTCCGCGAACGGGGCACCTGGCTCTGACTTGTAGTGCTGGGCTGCTCGCCTGATCAGCGGGTCGTACAGGCGCACAGTCGCACGCCCGCCCTGCTGACGGTCGATCAGCCCCTCGGACTCAAGGAGATCGAGCGCGTGACGGACGACGATGCGTGACGCGCCGAAGGTCTCGGACAGCTCGCTCTGCGTCGGCAGCCGGTCTCCCGGCGAGAGCGTTCGCGCGAGGATCTGATCTCGGATCGCACCGGCCATTCGCTCGTACATGTGCTCTGACGTGGCCTCTTCCATGATCAACAACTTTCTTTCAATCTTGGTATGCCAACTTCTTGCATCTTCTGCCGATGCGGGTTAAAGTTGGCATACCAACTTGGTTGGCATACCAACTCTAGCAGTCAAGCAGGAGGACAACGACATGAAGGACATCCCGTTCGTGAGCTCGGGTTACCGGTTCATGGTCACGGAGGCTCCGACGATGAAGATGCGCGAGAACAAGACCGGGGAGCTGGTGCCTGCGGCTGATCGCCAGACGGGGCAGGTGCCGTTTGTGGTGATGTTGTTCGCGAAGCCGCGCCCGGTTGTGGGGCAGCGTCCGGGTAAGGGTGAAGAGATCAAGGTGACGGTGGCGCACGAGCCGGGTGAGGAGATCGAGGAGGGCTCCTATGTGGAGCTGGTGAACCCGGTGTTGAACACGTGGCAGACCACCAATGACGAGGGCCGGATCACCGGCTCGGGGCTGTGGTTCAAGGCGGAGGCGGTGAAGCCTGCCGGGCAGGGCGGTTTGTCCTCGGCCGCGTAGTCCGGCTGCCTGACCGGTGGGTGACCGGTCGCGGGTTCCCCCGCCTCCCGCGAATCAACACCCTGGGGCGCTGCCTCTTCGCGTTTCCCCCGGCGCGGGTTAGCTGCCCGTTCGAGTCGGGCCAGCGCACCTTCTTGTGTTCATTGACAAATACAGAGTGGGCCGATCCATGCCAAAAACCGCGCCATAATCGCGCCATTTGTGGTGGCGCGCGTTGATTTCCGGGCTCATTATCCCGGGGGTCTTTGGGTTTTACCACAAACAGTTTCGAGTGGAAGGAGTGGTGAATGGTGGGCGAGTTGATCGAGTTGTCGGGTGGGTTGTCGTCGTATGACCCGGCCGGGCCGAAACGGGGCGTGTGATGGCTGATCACGTGTGCTCAGCGAATTTCTGGCTCTCGCCGACTCGGATTGCGACGTGCACTGTGTGCGGCGCGCAGTGGCAAATGTAGGGAGGAAAAATAATGTCGTACGTGTTTTTGCTGGTGCTGTTGGGTTGTTTGACGGTGGCGATGCCGTGGGCTGGTGTGCTCGCGATCTCGCTGGGTTTGGGCGGTATCGCCTGGACGAACAGGAGGCAGGGATGAGCGGGCGCCCGGTGCAGGTAGCCCGGTTGGTTCGCCGGTGGGCGGCGCTGCTGGAACGAGACCGGCAGGACGCTTTGACCGAATCAACGAGTGATCTGGCGTGGCAGGCGGGGTTCTGCGAGGGCCTGCGCCACGCCCAGCACGTCATCAGGAACGGGAGCTGACGGGATGCGGGAGATTCAGGCGATTATCGCAGCCGCCAACGCCGAGTATCGGCGGTTCGTGGCCTCCAACCCGGACCGGGAAACCCGCACGGCCGTGAGTAATGCAGTGAAGTTTCTGACCGCTGATCTGACCTCGGCTGCCGCGCTGGTGGCCTCGACACAGAACAGGAACTGAATCACATGCAGATATCGGCGGTGAACCGGCGTGCGCAGCAGAACTACGCCACGTTCGTGGCGGCGCTGGACCTGGTGGCGGAGCAGTTCGACGAGATCGACAAGCTGATCGACCGTGTGGATGACAGGAAGGCGGCGGGTGGTTTCACTATCGCCACCAAGGACGAGTTGCAGGGGCTGCGGCGCAAGGCGTTCGACGAGTTGGACCGGATGCGCACGGCGGCGAAGAAGTACGAGGCGGAATTGGTGTCGCGGGACTGGAGGCTCTGAAACCATGTCGCATCAACTCGACCGGGTCATCGACGACGTGGACGCCGCGCTGCGGCAGCTCAAACGCTCCCTGCGGGGCATCCCGATCCGGCGGGAGGGGTTCAAGGCGCACCACGACAAGGCCGCGCGCGCGATGGCCACCCTGACCACGGAGCTGACCGACGCACGGTCAACCATCACAGACTGACCGCACAACTCATCGCACGATTACACGCGCGACCGGCCCCGCACCCGAGATCTGGGTGGTGGGGCCGGTTTCGTTCTACCGGAAGGACTTCAACGTCATGAACACCCCACAGTCGAAGCGGCGCACCGGCCGCGAGGTCAAGGCCGCCGTGTGGACCGCCCGTCACCCCGGCGCGATCCTGACCCCCGGCGCGGCCGTGACGGCCGGTCTCGAATTGGGCTGGGCCACCACGGGCGGCATCCTCGGCGGGACGGCGGCTGGGTTGTGTGGCTGGTACCGGGCGCACCCGGACACCTTCGACGCCTACGCCGCGCCGAGGATGCGGGCCTGGCGGCGCCGCTGGTCGGTCTACCTCGGGCCCCGCTGGCACGCCGCCTTACGGGCGTGTGATCTGTACACGGTGCACCGCAAGACCGGTGAGGAGCGTTTCCCCCGCATCATCAAGGTGCGGTCCTACTCGCCCACGGTGGACACCTTGTGGCTCAAGATCCCGGCGGGGCAGCACGTCCGCCAGTTCGAGGCCCGGCTCCCGGAGTTGACGGAGGCGTTGCGGGTGGAACGGATCGCGGTGGAGCGGGTCAGGCCCGGTGTGGTGGGTCTGGTGATCGAGCGGTCGGAGCCGTTCACCGAGACCATCGAGGCCCCCGACATGCCGCAGGAGGCCGACGCCGTGGACCTCAACGGCGTGTACGTCGGCGAGACCGAGTACGGCAGCGATTGGCGGCTGCCGGTGAAGGGCAAGCATCTGTTCATCGCGGGTGCGACCGGGGCGGGCAAGAACTCCATCGTCATGTCGCAGTTGCGGGCGCTCGCCCCGCTGATCCGCGATGGGCTGGTGCGGTTGTGGCTGTGTGACCCCAAGCAGATGGAGTTCACCAAGCTCGCCGGAATCGCGCACCGCTACGAGACCGAGGAAGGCAAGTGCTCCGATCTGGTCGATGAGTTCGTGGAGAATCTGCGGGCGGTGCAGCGTTCCTTTGCCGAGACCGGGAAGCGTAAGATCACCGTCTCGCGGGAGACGCCGTTGAACCTGCTCATCCTGGATGAGATCGGGGCTCTGCTGGCCTACGGCGACGGGGCGATTTCCCGGAATCTGCGTAAGCAGCTCGCGATCGTCGGCTCGCAGGGCCGCGCGACCGGGCACACGATGACGGCGCTGGTGCAGGAACCCACCAAGGACACCGTCCCCATCCGGGAGCTGTTCACCACCCGCATCTGCCTGCGGGTCACCTCGGCCGCGCACGTGGACATGGTCCTCGGTGAAAACGCCCGCCTGCGCGGGGCGATCGCGGATGAGATCCCCAACAGTGAGGACACCGCCGGTATCGGCTACGTCATCCGGGAACGCTCCCGCGTCCCCCAACGAGTCCGGGCCGCCTACGTCGACGACACCGAGATCGACCAGCTCGTCACCTTTGTCCACACTAGACGGTTGGGTGGCGGGCGACTGACGGCTGTGGCCTGATCACGTAAGGAGTTTTGGTCGATGACTGTTGATGTCCGTTGGCCTGCCCTGTTGGCGGTGCCGCACTACCAGGTTATGCGATGGCATCCGGTAGCCGAGGACGGCTGGCCCGAGTCCGGCACGCTGCACGCCGATCGCCGCCAGGCCGATTGGGAAATCCAGCTAGCCAGGGATGCCATCGCCCGTACCGGCACGAATCCCGACTACTACACCTTCGACATCGTCGTTCACGATCCCGTATTCCTGCCCCGCTGCGGGCAATGCGCCGACCTGCCCGATGACCGGTACCAGGTATTCGCGTACTGGGACGAACTCTGTGACGGCATCCGCGACGTTCCCGGCTGGCAGGCCACTAGTGAACAGGTTGTGTTCTGCCCGCGCCATCTCCCGAGCGACGGGTGGTGACCGGTGACCCCACGATGCCTGATGAGAAAGGAACCTTCATGTTGACCCTGGCTTTCCTGTGGACCTGGACGAAAACCACACTGGTCACGGTGCTCGCCGTCGTGATCGAACACGCGATCTTGACCAGCTTTTGGGCGTTCACCCCGGTCGCAACGATCACGGTGCTGGTCTACCTGGTGCTGTGTGTCGGGCTGTTCCGGGAGTGGCGCACCCAGGCCACCGGCCACCACCACCAGGTCACCGATATCCGGCGGGAGCGTGCGCGATGAGCCGCCGCGACCGTGACCAGCTCGACCTGTTCGGTAGCACGCCCCCGGCCCCGGCGGTGCAGCCCGCGCGGCAGTGCCCACCCACACGCGGCCGCAACACCCGCAAACCCCCAGCCAACCCACTGGTCGCCAAGGACGTGCTCGCCGAAGTCCAACACGGCCGGTTCGGGATGCTCGACAACACCGACCGCGTGATGGTCTTCGAAGACGACGACCGTGTCCGGGTGGCTCTCGACGAAGACCTCGTCCACCACCTGCTAGCCAACGGCTACATCGAACGCAGCCCCGCCCGGGATGCGGTGAGCTGCCGCCACGGCGCCGTGCGCAAACCCGTGCTGCCGCTACGGCTAGCCAAACGGGGCCGGGCGATGCTCAACCGCTGGACCGCCCTGCACGGCGACCCCGCCTAACGAAAGGAGCACCCGCATCATGTCCACCATGGACAGTCCAGCCCGGGCTACTCGCCTGGTGGACATCACCCGTATCACCGTCGCGGTGATCCTCGGCGGTATCGGCGCCGCCGCCGGGTTCACCCACACCCACGAATGGGCCACCCACCACGGCCAACAAGGCTGGCTCGCCTGGGCCACCGCCGTGGTGATCGAGGGCATGGTCGTGATGGCCGGATTCGAGGTCCAACGCGACCACCGCGCCGGAACTACGAGCATGGTGAGCTTCCCCATGGCCGTGCTCGTGGCCGGGTTCGGCGTCCAGATGGCCGCCCAAGTAGCCCTCGCCGAACCCAGCCCCGCCGGATGGCTCGTCGCCGCCATGCCCGCCCTCGGCTTCCTCATCGTGGTCAAACTCCTCATGCGCCGCACACCCACCACCAAACAGCCCGCACCCACCACACCCGTCCCGGCCGCACCTGCCCCAGCACCTGTGCCGGCAAAAACCCACCCCGTCCCGGCCGCGCCCACCGACCCCGTCCCGGCACCCGTGGCGGCTCCGGCAACGTCCCCGCGGCTGAAGCTCCCGCCAGAGCTGACCGCCCGGCTCGACACCCTCATCGGCGAGGCCACACAGGACGGACGGCAGCTCACCGTGCAGGACATTCGCCGCGCGGTCCGGGTCCCCGAGGACATGGCCCGCCGCATCCTCGACCAATACGCCCCCCGCAACGGGCACTCCATCACTCCGTAACCACGAAAGGCCCCTGATGAAGATCCGTCTAATGGGGACGGAAACCGAGATCGCCGCCACCATTGCCGCGATCACACCCGTTCTCGACATCCAGGAAATCAGCGACTTCTACCTGAATCGTGGCGCCACCATCCTCGGCAGGGTCTACGTCACCGTTGCCCCACCGGCCGCTGCGCGCACGATCCACGCGGACGCCGAACGCGTAGACAACACTCGAACTCTGCGCGGTCGTAAGGAAATCCGCTAGCACCATCATCCACAAAGGACAAACGCCCACATCCCGGGGCACGGCCACCAACACCACGGCCGTGCCCCGGACTTTTGCGCCCGGCCAACCGAAAGGCTCCGACATGCTGACGTTGGAACAACGCCTCACCGACCGCGTCCAAGCCCGCGACTACGCCGACTGGCGCGCCAAAGTACACGCCGTCAACGGCTGCGCCCGCCCCATCCGCCTCGGCGGCGCACACCAACTCCAAGACGCCGCCACCGGACGCGTGCTGCACCACCACGGCGGGGACATCTTCGCCCCCTGCGGCAACCGCCGCGCCACAGTCTGCCCCGCCTGCGCCGACCGCTACGCCGCCGACGCCTTCCACCTCATCCGCGCCGGGCTCTGCGGCGGCACCAAAGGCGTCCCCACCACCGTCACCGACCGGCCCCGCGCCTTCCTTACCCTCACCGCCCCCTCCTTCGGCCCAGTCCACCACGCCCGCACCACCCCACGAGGCAAACGCATCCCCTGCGGCTGCGGCGAACACCACCACGACGCCGACCCCCGCATCGGCTCGCCGCTGGACCCCGAGACCTACGACTATCAAGCCTCGGTGCTGTGGCAGGCCCACGCCGGGGTGCTGTGGCAGCGCTTCACCATGCGCCTACGCCGGGAAATCGCCAAACGCGCCGGAATCCGCGTCCGCGAATTCCCAGACCACGCCCGCCTGTCCTACGGCAAGGTCGCCGAATACCAGCGGCGGGGCCTGGTCCACTTCCACGCCGTCATCCGCCTCGACGGACCCGACGGCGCCACCACCCCACCACCCCCCTGGGCACATGCCGACCTGCTCACCGACGCCATCCACGCCGCCACCAGAGCCATCCAGCTCACCGTGCCCCGCCCCGACGGCGAAGCCCTCGAACTGTCCTGGGGCAGCCAAGTCGACATCCGCACCATCCAACCCGCCAACACAGACGACTTCGAAGACCAGACAGGGCAGATCAGCGAACCCCGCCTGGCCGCCTACATCGCCAAATACGCCACCAAAGGCACCGGCAAAACCGAGGCCGCCGACCGGCCCATCCGCTCCCAACTCGACATCGACCTCCTCAAAGTCACCCCCCACCACAAGCGGATGATCCAAACCGCGTGGGACCTCGGCGACCTGCCCCTATACGAGGACCTGAACCTGCGGCGGTGGGCGCACATGCTCGCCTTCCGAGGCCACTTCCTCACCAAATCCCGCGCCTACTCCACCACCTTCAAAACCATCCGAGACGACCGCCGCGCCTACCGGCTCGCCGAAACCCTCGACCGCCTCGGCCTCACCGACCACGCCAACACCGTGCTCGTAGTCAACGAGTGGACCTTCGACGGCGCCGGATACCGCGACGACGCCGAACGCGAACTCGCCGCCGCCATCGCCACCCGCATCCAAGACGACCGCAAAACCAAATACGACAAGGAATACCACCGTGAACAACAAACTACTCACCATTGACGACCTCGCCCACTACCTCGGCATCCCCAAAAACACCCTCTACCAATGGCGCACCAAAGGCTACGGACCCACCGGCCGCCGCATCGGCAAACACATCCGCTACCGCACCGAAGACGTCAACACCTGGATCGACCAACAAGGAACCGTCTGATGGCACGAGCGTGGATCTACGACCGGACGAAGAAGGCGAAGTATCGCGAGGCGGTGGACAGGGCCAAGAGCAAGGGTCGGAAGTCTCCCGCGCGCTGGGAGGTCATGTACTACGACCACACTGGCAAACTTCGATCGGAAGCCATCGCGAACAAGACTCGCGCAGAGGACAGGCGTACCGAGCTGGAAGCATCGCTCGCGGCAGGGAGCTATGTCGACCCAGCCCGTGCCAAGGTGCCGTTCACGGAAATGGCTGAGAAGTGGCTGGAAACCCGGCACGACCTCAAACAGTCGACCTGGTGGAAGTACCGGGGCCTACTCGACAACCACGTCAACGTGCGCTGGGGCGAGCTGGCGCTGAACAAGATCGCTCGCGAGGACATCGACCTTTGGGTTGCCAAGCTACTTAAGTCCAAAAAGGATCGTGGTGCCGAGTTGGGGCCGTCGCAAGCGAGGCATGCGTACCGGGTGCTCGCGATGGTGCTGGAATGGTGCACGCCCTCACGCATCCCGGTCAACCCAGCTCGCGGCGTGAAGCTGCCAGTGCGCCCGGACGCCGAACATGTGTATCTCACCTACGAGCAGGTCGAACGGCTCGCGGACGCGGCGGCAAAGCTCCGCACGAAGTACGACCGGCCAACTGCGGGCGCGGCCATCAACAAACCACTGATTCTCGTCCTGACCTACACCGGGCTACGGTGGGGCGAGGCAGCGGCGCTGCGCGTCGGCAGGGTGGACCTGCGCAAGCGGCGCATCCGGGTCGCCTCCACCTTTTACGAGATCAACGGCGTACAGCACGAGGGCCTGCCCAAGACCGGCAAGCGACGCACCGTCTCGTTCCCGGCCTCGCTCGTCCCGGTCCTCCGTCCCTTCGTCGATGGCCGGGAGGAGGGCGAACTCCTCTTCACAACCGCGCGCGGGCAGTCGCTTCGGAGCCACAACTGGCGCACCCGCGAGTTCGTCCCGGCAATCACGGCGGCCAAGCTCAAGGTCGACGGGCTGACCCCGCACAAGCTCCGCCACACGGCGGCCTCGCTGGCCATCTCGGCCGGGGCAGACGTAAAGGTCGTTCAACAGATGCTCGGACACGCCGACGCGGCCATGACCCTCAACATCTACGGCCACCTGTTCCCCGACCGGCTCGACGAAGTCGCCGACGTGCTCGACCTCCGCAGGACCAAAGCCCTGCGGGACCTGAAAGCGGCGTAGACGATCTCCACCCCGGGACGTGTTGGACAAATGTTGGCTGCCCCGGGGCTGTGATCGTTCCGGAAAGCGACTGAGGGGCCGTCTACCTGCGTAAACGGCCCCTCATTGGTCGGGCTGACAGGATTTGAACCTGCGACCCCTTGACCCCCAGTCAAGTGCGCTACCAAACTGCGCCACAGCCCGGCCATCACCCTCCGTGGAACGTGATGACGCAAAGCCTACCCTGCCCCTCACGCGAGACTACAAGCAGGTGCGGTGTTCACGTCGCGGCAGGTCAGGGGCCAGGCGCCCGAGGGGATCCGGATCGGCAATCATGGTGGGATGGCACGCAGGCCTCACTGGGACGTGCTGCTCGTTATCGCGGCGGGTGGCGCGCTCGGCAGCCTCGCCCGGTACGGGATGGGCGTGGCGCTCCCGCACCCGCCCGGCGGGTTCGCCGTGTCCACATTGTTGACGAACGTGCTGGGCTGCCTGCTGATCGGCGTGCTGATGGTGGTGATCACCGAGACGGCACAACCACACCGACTATTACGGCCGTTCCTTGGCATCGGGTTACTCGGCGGGTTCACCACGTTCTCCACCTACGTGCTCGACACCGTGGACGCCGCCCAGCACGACCGGCCCTGGACCGCGCTGGGGTACGCGGTCGGCTCGGTATTCGCCTCACTCGCCGCGGTCCTGGTGGGCATGCTCACCACCCGGCGGTTGCTGCACCGCAGGCCTACTCGGCAGAAACAGGCAGGAGGCGTGTGATGCGACTGTTCCGCCGCGCACTGCGACTCACCGTGTACCTCGGCGAGGACGACACCTGGCACCACCAGCCCCTGTACCACGAGGTCGTGCGCAGGGCGCGGGACGCTGGCCTCGCCGGCGCCTCCGTCCTGCGCGGTATCGAGGGCTACGGCGCGAGCTCGCTGATCCACACCACCAGGCTCCTCTCGCTGTCGGAGGATCTCCCGGTCGCCGTCGTGATCGTCGACGAGGAGGAGCGGGTACGGGCTTTCCTGCCGCAGCTCGACGAGCTGATCGTCGAGGGCCTGGTGACCCTCGACGAGGTCGAGGTGATCCGCTACGTGGGCCGGCCGACACCGTGACGGTACTGCTGGTGATGCTCGGCGGAGCCGCCGGCGCCGTGCTGCGCTACGTCATCGACCGGCGGGTACAGCGCAGTCACGACTCCGTCTTCCCCTGGGGCACGCTGACCGTGAACATCACCGGATCGGCGCTGCTCGGCCTCCTCACCAGCTGGGCGCTGGCCGGTGGCGAACCCGACGCCGTCCGGGCCCTCCTCGCCACCGGGCTCTGCGGCTCGCTCACCACGTTCTCCACGTTCGGCTACGAGACCGTCCGGCTGCTGACCGACGGCGCCCGCGGCTACGCGATGGCCAACGTCGTGGTCACCGTGCTCGCCGGCTTCGGCGCGGCCGGCGCCGGCCTGGTGCTGGGCACCGCGATCTGGCATTAGCGCCCTACTGCGGCGCGAGGGCCTTCACCTGCTCGACCGGGTCACCACCGGTCGGCAGCAGCGAGATCACCGGGGTGGTGAGCCCGTTGTCCACATAGGAACGGATGCGCTCCCGGCAGGCGGCGGGGCTGCCATGCACGATCAGGTCGTCGACGACCTCGTCCGGAATGACGGCGTTGGCCTGCTTACGGTCACCGGCCGCCCACGCCTCGTGCATTGGCGCGAGCACCTCACCGCGTCCGAGCCAGTCGTGGAACGCCCGGTACACCGGCACGGTGAGGTAGCTGCTGATCAGCAGGCGCCCGAGATGACGTGCCGCTGCGGCATCCTCGGTGGGGCAGACGAAAATCCGCGCGACCAGCTCGAGATCGGGACCGATCTCGGCACGCACGCGCGGCACGTCGGTGGGCGCTAGCCAGTTCGTGATCGCACCGTCGGCCTCCCTGGCCGCGAGCCGCAGCATGCCGGGCCGCAGCGCCGCGAGCATGATCTGCGGCGCCGGTTCCGGCGGCCGCTCCAGCCGGAACCGCCGCACCGCGAACGTCGGATACTCGGCACTCACCTTCTCCCCCGCCAGCGCCGAGCGCAGGAAGCGCAGCGTGTCCCTGGTGCGCCCGAAGGGTTCGGTGAACTCGGCCGCATTCCAGTCCTGCACGATCACCGGCGACGAGGCGCCGATTCCCAGCACGAACCGGCCGGGAGCGCATTCGGCGAGCGTCGCCGCGCTCATCGCCAGCAGCCCCGGGCCACGCGTGTAGACGGGTGCGATGGCCGTGCCGAGCCGCAACCGCGGTGCCCACTGCGATGCCAGCAGCAGCGGGGAGAACGCGTCGATGCCCGCGGTCTCGGCCGACCACGCGTCGGTGTAGCCGAGATCGGGCAACTGCTCCACGATCTCCCGGTGCGCAGGCAGCGGAATTCCGGTGAGCGGGATCGTGAGGCCCCATCGGTCACTCATCGCACTACCCCCAGTTCCCGCTTGATCCACGCCACCTGCGTCAGCATCAGGTTCTCCGCGACCTCCTCAGCCTGCGGCGAGATATGCGTCGCCCCGGCCAGCGGCAGGAAGGTATGCGGCCTGCCAGCCGCGAGTAGCGCCGAGGACAGCCGCAACGCGTGAGCCACGAACACGTTGTCGTCGGCGAGACCGTGCACAATGAGCAGCGCCCTACGCAGGCTCGGCGCATCGGCGATGAGCGAGTTGCGCTCGTAGCTCTCCGGCTCGTCCTGCGGGCGGCCGAGGTAGCGCTCGGTGTAGTGCGTGTCGTACAGGGACCAGTCGGTCACGGGCGCCCCGGCCACTGCAGCGTGGAACACGTCCGGCCTGCGCAACACCGCCAGCGCGGCGAGATAGCCGCCGTAGGACCAGCCGCGGATGGCCACCTTGTCCAGGTCGAGGTCCGGGTACTCGGCAGCCACCGCGTGCAGGGCGTCAACCTGGTCGGCGAGAGTGATCTCGGCGAGCCTGCCCGCGATCTCCTTCTCCCACACCGGCCCCCGGCCCGGTGTGCCCCGGCCATCGGTGACCAGCACTGCGAACCCCTGGTCCGCCAGCCACTGCGAGGTGAGGAAGGCGTTTCGGCTCTGCAGGACGCGCTGGGCGTGCGGCCCGCCGTACGGGTCGAGCAGCACCGGAAGCTTGCCACTGCCCGGCAGGTGTCCGGTGGGCAGCAACAGCGCGGCGCGCAGGCCCCGCTCCCCCACCGTCAGCCACATCGGGTTCGGTTCGATGCCGGGGTCCACTGTGTACGATGCGATCTTCGCGACTGGATGCCCGTCGCGCAGCACCGAGACCTCGGGTCCACTGTGGGCCAGGCTCCACGACGACAACACGGCGACCACGGCCGTGCCCGAACCGATGTGCACGCCATCCATAGTAGACAGACGCTGGACGGAGCCCGGAACGGTGCGGTAGACGTGGATCTGCGTAGAGTCTACATCGGACGCGCTGAAGAGCACCTCGTCACCGACATCCAGAACCGAGCGCACCTGCAGGCCGGGTTCGGTCACAGGTTCGCCGTCGACCAGCAACCGGTAGCCGCCGTCGGCCGCACTGACGTGCACGAGCCTGCCGTCGGCAGTCCAGGCGGGAACGCCGGCCACGATCTCCACCCAGTCGGGGTCGCTTTCGGTGTGCACGAGCGTGGTCGAGCCGTCCTGGGGGTCGACCGAGTACACCTCCAGCCGCCGCTGATCGCGGGACTGCACCGTGATCAGCGGCGGACCGCCCGCGGACCAGTGTGCCGAAACGAGGTACTCCCAGTCGCCGGGCTCGACGTCGACACGGCTGCCATCGAGGCCCACAAAGGACAGTGAAACGTCCACATTGGTCGTACCGGCGGCCGGGTAGGCAACGGTGTTGACAGGCGCCTCCGGCTGGGCCGGATCGGCGATGTTCCAGCGCGGCACCGCCGAACGGTCCGTGCGCTCCACCAGCAGGCTCCGACCGTCCGGCGCCCACCAGTAACCCCGGACGCGGCCCATTTCCTCAGCCGCGATGAACTCCGCGAGCCCCCACGCGATGTCCTCACCCGGCTCCCCGACGACCACCCGGTCGGCGCCGGAGCCGAGCTCGACGACATGCAGCTGCCGCTGCCCGACATAGGCGACCCGGGTTCCGGTCGGGTCCGGACGCGGGTCCACCACCGCACCGTCCACCAGCAGCGTGGTCGCACCGGTACGCAGGTCCGTGGTGTAGAGCTTGCCGGACAACGGGAACGCGACGACGGTGAAGGCGTCGTCGACCGCGTACCCGACGACCCCACCCGCGGTCTCGCGAGCGCGTTCCCGGCGAGCCCGCTCCTCCGGGGGCAGGTCTTCCTCACCGGGCAGCAACTCGGCCGCGTCGACGACCTTCGACTCGCTGCCCGAGCGCAGGTCGAGCTGCCAGAGGCTGTTGCGGCGATCGAAGCCGGACTCCGCACGCAGGTACAGCAGCCGGGAGCCGTCCGGGGAGACCCGGAACTCCTTCGGAGCGCCGAGGGTGAACCGCTGGGTACGCGCCTGCTTGCGCAGGAAGGAGAGATCGTCTGTCACGAGGCCCCACTCTGGCAGACCGGAGCCGCCCAGCGCCATCGAGCAGCCCGCGCAATGAACCAGCGCTAGCCCCGGGTAGATGCGCAACGAAGAGCCGGTGATGACCATCGATTCCGGCTGATATTGCCGCATCGGTTGGTTCTAACCTGAACACATGACGACGTTCGCCGACACCACCGCCAGCACGGCTGCCGACTTCATCGCACTCGACGAGCGCTGGACCACCCGCAACTACCACCCGCTGCCAGTGGTCATCGCCGAGGCCGACGGCGCGTGGGTCACCGGCGTGGACGGTGCGCGCTACCTCGACTTCCTGTCCGGCTACTCGGCGCTGAACTTCGGGCACCGCCATCCGGCACTGGTGGCCGCCGCCATCGAGCAGCTGGGCAGGGTGACCCTGACTTCGCGGGCGTTCCACCACGACCAGCTCGGCCGTTTCTGCCGGGAGCTCGCCGAGCTGACGGGGACCGACCTGGTGCTGCCGATGAACTCCGGCGCCGAGGCGGTGGAGTCGGCGATCAAAGTCGCCCGCAAGTGGGCCTACCGGATCAAGGGCATCCCGGACGGCATGGGTGAGATCGTGGTCGCGGCGTCGAACTTCCACGGGCGGACAACCACGATCGTCTCGTTCTCCACCGACGAGACCGCCCGCGCGGACTTCGGCCCGTTCACACCGGGCTTCGTCGTCGTGCCCTACGGCGACGCCGACGCGCTGGCCACCGCCATCACCGACCGGACGGCCGCCGTGTTGTTGGAGCCGATCCAGGGTGAGGCGGGGGTGATCGTGCCACCCGCCGGCTACTTCGCCGAGGCACGCAGGCTGTGCGACGAGGCGGGAGCGCTGCTGATCGCCGACGAGATCCAGTCCGGACTCGCCCGCACCGGGCGGGTGCTCGCGCTGGACCACGAGGGCGTGCGGGCGGATCTGTACACGCTGGGCAAGGCACTCGGCGGCGGCATCGTCCCGGTGTCGGCCGTAGCCGGGCGCGGCGATGTGCTCGGCGTGCTGCGGCCAGGTGAGCACGGGTCGACCTTCGGCGGCAACCCGCTGGCCTGCGCGGTCGGCCGCGCCGTGATCAGCCTGCTCGCCACCGGGGAGTACCAGCAGCGCGCGACCGAACTGGGCGCGCACCTGCACACGCGGCTCGGTGAACTGGTCGGCAACGGCGTCGACGAGGTTCGCGGCCGGGGCCTGTGGGCCGGTGTGGACATCGCCGCCGAGGGCCCGGGCGGCCGCGAGGCCTCCGAAGCGCTGCTGACCCGCGGGGTGCTGTGCAAGGAGACGCACGGCAGGACGTTACGCATCGCTCCCCCGCTGGTGATCACCGAGCAGGAGCTCGACCGGGGCATCGACGCGATCGCCGAGGTCGTCGGTCCTTTGTAGACACCCCTACCGGCCGAGATCGGCGCGTGCGGTCCGGGCGGTCTCGGCGCCGCCAGGGCCGGGCACCTCCGTGACGGTGCCGTCATCGGCGAAGAGCAGGTAACGGTCGAACGAGTCGGCGAACCACCGGTCGTGGGTGACGGCCACGACCGTGCCGGTGTAGTCCTCCAGCGCCCGCTGCAGCGCCTCGGCCGAGACGAGGTCGAGGTTGTCCGTCGGCTCGTCGAGCAGCAGCAGCGTCGCCCCGGAAAGCTCGAGCAGCAGCACCTGGAAGCGAGCCTGCTGGCCACCCGAGAGGGTCTCGAAGCGCTGCTCGGCCGACCGGGCCAGCCCGTAGCGGCTCAGCGCCGCGGTCGCGGTGCCACGGTCCAGCCCGGCTCGCCCGTCGTCCCCGCGGTGCAGCAGGTCCAGCAGCGTGCGGCCCTGCCACTCCGGGTGCTCGTGCGTCTGCGCGAACAACCCCGGCACCACGCGGGCGCCGAGCCGCCACCGGCCGGTGTAGCGCACCTCGGCACCAGCCAGCAACCTCAGGAAATGGCTCTTGCCGGTGCCGTTGGGTCCCAGCACGCACACCCGGTCGCCGAAGAACACCTCGAGGTCGAACGGCGCCATGAGCCCGGTCAGCTCCAGCGCCTCACAGGTGATCGCCCGCACCCCGGTCCGCCCGCCACGCAGGCGCGGCTTCACCTCCTGCTTCCTCGGCGGCAGCGGCGGTGCGCCCTCCTCGACGAACTTGCGCAGCCGGGTCTGCGCCGCCTTGTACCTGTTCGCCATGACGTCGCTCATCGTCGCGGCCCGCTGCAGCGCGCGCACCAGCTCTTTGAGCTGCTCATGCTTCTCGTCCCAACGACGGCGCAGCTCCGCCATCCGCTCGACGCGAGCTTCCCGCGCGGCGTGCCAGCCGCTGAACCCGCCGCCGTGCACCCACGCCGTGCCGCCTTCGACGGTGACGATGTGCGTGGCGGCCTGTGCCAGCAGCTCGCGGTCGTGACTGACGAGCAGCACCGCCTTGCCGGTGTCCCGCAGCCGCTCCTCCAGCCAGCGCTTGCCGGGGATGTCGAGGTAGTTGTCCGGCTCGTCGAGCAGCAGCACCTGCTCCGCGCCGCGCAACAACGCCTCCAGCACGAGCCGCTTCTGTTCCCCGCCGGAGAGCGTGCGCACCTCCCGGAACCGCGCGCGGTCGAAGGGGGTTCCGAGTGCGGCGACGGTGACGGTGTCCCACAGCACCTCGGCCTGGTAACCACCCGCCTCACCCCACGCCGCGAGCGCACCGGCGTAGCGCAGCTGGGTCGCCTCGTCATCGGTGTCCATG
Source organism: Saccharomonospora sp. NPDC046836 (assembly GCF_040645195.1). Lineage (NCBI taxonomy): Bacteria > Bacillati > Actinomycetota > Actinomycetes > Pseudonocardiales > Pseudonocardiaceae > Saccharomonospora > Saccharomonospora sp. NPDC046836. Next base: position 44,561 of record NZ_JBEYXW010000022.1, on the reverse strand, counting down.
AGTGCGAGCTCGGCCTCGTCGAGCTCGCACGCGGCCGCCCGCAGCGCGGCAGGAGCCGCGGCCAGCAGCAGGTCGCGCACTGTGCGCTCGTCCCGGACCGAACCGATGAACTGCGGCATCACGGCCAGCCCGCCCTGCACGCTCGCGCCCCCAGCCGCGGGAGTGAGCTCGCCCGCGAGGATCCGCAGCAGCGTCGTCTTGCCAGCGCCATTGTCCCCGACCAGTGCGGTGACCTCACCGGCGTTCACCCGGAACGACACGTCACGGAACAGGTCGCGGCCACTATCCAGCCGGTACGCCACACCGCTCGCCTCGAGGAAACCCACCCGCCGGATGATGCTGCAGGACGCATACCTTCGCGACCGATTTTCCGCGGCAGGGAGCATGGACGCGTGTCGCCGCGTAACGCACTGCCGCTCGCCGCCCTGTGCCTACTGCTGGCCATCGTGCCGGGGTTGCTGTTCGCCGGTGAGCGCACGCCCACCGCTCTGGACCGTGCGGCCGCCAACGCGGTCGAGGCACTTTCCGGCGGTGACCGGGGCCTGCTGACCGTGCAGGTACTGCCGAGTGAGCCGGCGGTGGTGGTGTCGGCGATCGCCGTGATCGTGCTCGTCGCGCTCGTCCGGCGCCGCTGGGACGCCGCCGCGCTCGCGGCAGCGGCGCCCGCGCTCGCGGTCACCGTGAACACCTGGGTCCTCAAACCACTGTTCCGCCGGTACTACGACGACCATCTGGCCTATCCGAGCGGGCACACGGTCGGCCTCGTCTCGGTGCTCACGGTGCTGACCCTGCTCAGCAGACCCGGCGCCGTCCGACTGACGGTCGCCGGGGTGAGTGCCGTGCTGACTCTGCTCGCCGGCGCGGGCATGATCGGGTTGAACTACCACTACGGCACCGACATCGCGGGCGGTGCCGCGTACGCGATCGCGCTGACCGCCGCGGTCGCCGCCGTGGTGGGGCGCCTGCTACCGCGGGACGGGTTCGGCGACCGCGTCCCTGGCCAGCGCGGTGAGCCTGCTGACGGCGCGTAGGTACTTCTTGCGGTAACCGCCTGCGAGCATCTCCTCGGTGAAGAGCTCACCGAGCGAGGCACCCGATACCAGCACCGGGATCGCACGGTCGTACAGCCGGTCGGCGAAGGCCACCAGGCGCAGGGCGATCGCCTGGTCGGCGGCGGGCCGCACACCGCGCAGGTGCACGGCTGGCACGCCGTCGACGAGCCGTCCGTAGCGCGAGGGGTGCAGCCGGGCGAGGTGCTCGCACAGCGCGTCGAAGTCGTCGAGTGTCGCGCCGGGCAAGGCCGACGCCGAGGCCAGCAGCTCCTCCTCGCTCAGCGGCCGGGGTGGCTCGGGCAGCCCGCGGTGCCGGTAGTCGGGACCGTCGACGCGCACCACACCGAACTTCGCCGAGAGCGCCTGGATCTCCCGCAGGAAGTCGTCGGCGGCGAAGCGGCCCTCACCGAGCTTGTCCGGCAGGGTGTTGGAGGTGGCCGCGACGAACACGCCTGCCTCGGTCAGCTCCCGCAGCAACCGGTTCACCAGCATCGTGTCGCCAGGGTCGTCGAGCTCGAACTCGTCGATGGTGAGCAGCCGGTGAGCCGACAGCCTGCGCACGGCCTCGGCGAAGCCGAGTGCGCCGACGACGTGGGTCAGCTCGACGAACGTCCCGTAGGACTTCGGACCGGGCACCTCGTGCCAGATCGAGGCCAGCAGGTGCGTCTTGCCGACCCCGAAACCGCCGTCGAGGTACAGCCCCGGCCGTCCCGGAGCGGTGGCCTTCCTGCCGAACAGCCCGCGCCAGCCGGAGCGGCTGCGGCCCTCATCGGCGCGGATGCGCTCGGCGAACGCCGAGCACGCCACGACGGCCTCGGCCTGGCTGGGCTCGTCGGGGTTGGGCACGTAGGTGGAGAAGCGGACGCCGTCGAACCGTGGCGGCGGCACCAGCGTGGTGATCAGCTCGTCCGGACTGATCTCCGGCTGGCGTGCGGTCAGCTGCTCGGCAGACATGGCGCTCAGGTTAACCCGCGTCCTGATGGCCAGGACCGTCCTCGTCGTGTTGGGATGAACACTGTGCACTGCCTGTGGCCTCTACCACCCGACACCGCCTCGCGCGACCCGTTGACGGACGCCGACCTCGAGCGGATCTACGCCTATCCCGACGATCTCGAGCGGCCGTGGGTACAGGTCAACTTCGTCTGCTCCGCCGACGGTGCCGTCAGCGTCGACGGCCGCTCCGAGGGCCTGTCCCACCCCGCGGACAAGCGGATCTTCGCGCTGGGCCGCGACCTCGCCGATGTCGTGCTGGTGGGCGCCACGACCGTGCGAACGGAGAAGTACCGCGGTGTCAAACGGCACGAACTGCGCGTCGAGCGCAGGCGCAGGCTGGGGCTGAGCGACGTGCCCCCGATCGCGGTGGTGTCCGGGCGCTGCACGATCACGCCCGACGACCTGATCGTCACCGACACCGCGGTGCCCCCGATCGTGCTCACCACCGAGGACGCCCCCGCCACCCGCAGGGACGCGCTCACGGCGGCGGGTGCCGACGTCATCGTGGTGGGCGAGCGCTCCGTCGACCTCCCCGCCGCGCTCGGCGTGCTGCACACCCGGGGGCTGCGCCGGATCAACTGCGAGGGGGGCCCGCACCTGTTCGGCACGCTCATCGCGGAGGACCTGGTCGATCAGCTCTGCCTCACCGTCGCGCCGCTGCTGGCGGGTGCCGGCGCGGACCGGATCGCGACCGGACCAACGAACATGGTGCCGCAGCGGATGCGACTGGCGTCGATGCTGCACGAAGACGGGTTCCTGATGATGCGCTACCGCCGCGAGGCCGGCTGACCTGTTGCAGGTGGCTCACGACGGCGGCAGGCTTGTGATGACAGTGGAGGCCGGGGCCGATAACGCCGATCTTCACCGCTCACGCTTTCGAGGGACTTCCCGAAAGGTTGCGCGCCGAAACGACATCGTAAGGGATGTCAGCAATTCGTTTTCCCCTTACGGCGTTGGGAAAGGAGCACTCTCATGGCGCAGGAAAGCACGACCCAGGCCGAGAAGTCGCCCACCTCTCGAACCGGCTCCGCGGCGGCACCCAACGTGGAAGGGTCGGCGGGCAAGACCACCATCGCGTCGTCGGTCGTACAGAAGGTCGCCGGTATCGCCGCACGCGAGGTGTCCGGTGTGTTCGCGCTCGGCGGCGGGGTCTCCAGGGCCTTCGGCGCGATCCGCGAGCGCATTCCCGGCTCCGGAACGGTGACCACCTCCGGTGTCTCCGTTGAGGTCGGTGAGAAGCAGGCGGCGGTCGACCTCGACCTCGTCGTGGAGTACGGCGCACGGATCGTCGACGTCGCGAAGGCCGTGCGGCGCAACGTGATCTCGACGGTCGAGCAGATCACCGGGCTCGAGGTGATCGAGGTGAACATCGCCGTCAACGACATCCATGTGCCCGAGGAGGACGGCGAAGAGGAACCGGTATCGCGGGTGGAGTGACGGCCGGTGTCACCGATGACGACCGAACAGCTCGCCGACGCGATCGCCACGGAGGTCAGCACGCACCCGTCGGTGGTGCGGTTGGACGGCGGCGCGCTGGGCACGCTGGCGACGTACCTGCCGCGCCGCAAGATCGTCGGCGTGCGTGTGACGGAGCCAGACGAGCCGATCGACATCGGGGTGGTGCTGCGGCTCGGACGGCGGCTGCCGGAGGTCACCGGGGAGCTGCGCGAGCGGGTGCGGGCTATCGCCGGGAATGTGCCGGTGAACGTCACGGTCACCGACGTGGTTCCAGCATCGACTGTGGACACTGTGGACGCTGTGGACGCCAAGCCCGGGGCGCCGCGATGACGGTGGATCCGGCCGGCGACGCGCAGCGGCGAGCCGCGTTCCGCGCGTTCGTCCGCGAGCACCATCCGGACGTCGGCGGCGACCCGGAGATCTTCGCCGCGGGGCTGGCGCACTTCCGGGACGGGACCGGCGCCGCGCCGGCCCGCCGGGACCGGTTCGACGCACCAGTGGTGTTCGTGACCAGTGCCACCGGTCCCGCCGGGGCCGCGCGCTGGGTGCGGCAGTGGTGGCGCAGGCGGCGGAGGCCACCCCGCGTGCGGTGACCCGTCCGGTTTGCCAGACAACGCCAAGACAACGAGGAGTCCTTTCCATGAACGCAACCCAGACCGGCCTGCTCGCCGGTCTCGTACTCGGCCTCGCTGCTTCGCAGAGCTTCATCACTTTTCTGGTCACGCTCGCCGTGGGCGTCATCGGCCTCGTCGTGGGCCGGGCGCTGGACGGCCGCCTCGACCTGTCCGATGTGTTCGGGCGCGGGCGGGACCGGTGAACACCACCAGGGAGATCGAGCCCGCCGAGCGGGGCACGCTGCAGATCGCCCACCTCGTCGTGCGCAAGGTCGCCGAGTACGCCGCCGGACGGGTGGTGGGAACGGCGTCGGTCGAGCGCAGGGTCGCGGGGCTGGGCGTCGGGCGCCGCGGCGCGAGCGCGCGGGTGGCCGGCTCCGGCAACGACGTCGATCTCCGGCTGGATCTCGCACTGCACTATCCGGCACCGGTGCGTGAGGTCGTCGAGCAGGTCCGGACCACGGTGACCGCCGAGGTGGAGCACCTCACCTCCTACCGCATCCGGGCACTCGACGTCACCGTGTCGGCTCTGGTGGCGCCGACCCGCCCGCGGGTGCACTGAGCGAGCGGGAGGGGTGACACAGTGCGGGGACTCGTCCGTTTCTTCTCGGCGCTGCTGGCGCTCGCCGTCGCCGCCGCGGGTGTCCTGCTGGTGCTCGAAGTCGCGTGGCGGTGGGCGCGTCCCGGGGCCGCGCCCCTGCTCGTGCCATGGCCCGCCTGGCGGGCCTCGCTGAGCGAACTCACCTGGACCTCGATGGCGGTGCAGGTCACCGCTCTCGTGGTCGCCGTCGTCGGGCTGGTGCTGCTGATCGTGGCGAGCACGGCCCGCAGCCGCGATGTCCGGTTGCACGACCCGGCGACCGAGGTGAGCGTCACGACCTCGCCACGCTCGCTGGCGCGGCTGGTGGGCCAGCACGTCCGCGCGCAGGACAACGTCACCGGCGCGACGGTGACCGCCAGCGCCCGCAAGGTCAGGGTGCGGGCACTGAGCAGGCTCGAGACCGAACAGCAGCTACGCCCGCGGCTGACCGAGTCGGTCGCCCTTTTCCTTGGCGACCTGCCGCTCACCCAGCGGCCCAAGATCTCCGTCGTCGTGGACTCCCCCAAGGACCGCCGATGAGCAAGCCCGTCTCCGTCGCGGCGCAGAGCCGGTCCCAGCGCACCGAGCGCGTCCTGACCTTCGCCGCCGGGCTGGTGCTGCTGGCCGCGGGGGCGCTCGCGCTCGTGGTCGCCTCCGGCGCGCTCGGCGAGTTCCGCGCCCAGCGGCCCGTGCTCGACCCTGTGGCGCTGGACTGGCTGGGCCGCCAGCAGCAGGCACTTGTCCGCGGCGTCGCGATCGCGGCCGGTGTCGCGCTGTTCGCGTTCGGGCTCTGGTGGTTCGTCCGCTCACTGCGGCCGGAAGGACGTCCCGACATCGAGCTGGACCGCGAGCCGGGGCGAGGGGTGACCGTCACGTCGACGGCGATCACCGACGCCGTGGAGGCCGACGCCGAAGCCATCGAGGGCATCAGCCGCGCGCGGGCCCGCTCCGTCGGCGACACCGAACACCCCGCGCTGCGCCTGCACCTGTGGCTGCGCGAGGGCAGCGATCTCCGGCACGTATGGCACGAGCTGGACACCCAGGTGCTCGCGCGCGCCCGCGAGTCGCTTGGCGTGCCGGTCCTGCCGACCGCGGTCCGGCTCGAACTCGGCTCCGGCCGTCGCCAGCGCGTACGGTGATGCCATGTCTCTGCCCGTCACTCCCCCGGTGAAGCCCATGCTCGCCAAGGCGGTCGCGACCATTCCGGACTCCGGCGAGCTGTTGTTCGAGCCGAAGTGGGACGGGTTCCGCTGCCTCGTCTTCCGCGACGGTGACGAGCTGACCCTGCAGTCCCGGTCGCTGAAGCCGCTGAACCGGTACTTCCCCGAGGTGCTCGCCGAGCTGGCCGAAACGCTGCCCGAGCGTGTGGCGCTCGACGGTGAGCTGGTCGTCGGGCTGAGCGGCAGGCTCGACTTCGACGCGCTCACCGAACGGATACATCCGGCGGCCAGCCGTATCGCACTGCTGGCCGAGCAGACACCGGCGACGTTCGTTGCCTTCGACGTGCTGGCGATCGGCGACCGGCCCCTGCTCGACGAGCCGACCCGGGTGCGCAGGGCAGCGCTCACCGACCTGGCGGGCGACAGGCTGCAGCACACACCGGCCACGACCGACCCCGGCACGGCCCGGCACTGGTTCGAGCTGTTCGAGGGCGCCGGGCTGGACGGCGTGATCGGCAAGCCGCTGGACGAGCCGTACGTGCCAGGCAAGCGGTCGATGTTCAAGTACAAGCACTCCAGGACCGCCGACTGCGTGGTCGCGGGCCTGCGCTGGCACGTCGACGGCGCGCAGGGGGAAGCGGTCGGCTCCCTGCTGCTCGGTCTCTACGACGGTGACGGCGTGCTGCACCACGTCGGGGTCGTGGGTGCGTTCCCGGTGCGGCGACGGCGTGAGCTGGCTACCGAGCTCGCACCGCTGATCACCGAGGGCGCGCACCCATGGCTGGGCGAGGCCGTCGTCGAAGGTCAACGGCTGCCGGGTGGGGTGAACCGGTGGCGGCCCAACGAGCAGCCCTGGGTGCCGCTGCGTCCCGAGCGGGTGGTGGAGGTCGGCTACGAGCACACCGAGGGCGGCCACCCGGCCCGGTTCCGGCACACCGCCCAGTTCGCGCGCTGGCGCCCGGACCGGGAACCCGCGTCCTGCGGATACGCCCAGCTGGAGGAACCTGCCCGCTACGACCTGGACGCCGTCTTCCGCGGCGCGGTGAAACGCACCCGCTAACTGCGCCCTCACCGCACCCATGCAAGGGTTGAGGCCACGTTGCAGGCTGTCGCCCCAGGGGAAGTGAGGACCGAATCAGTGCCGCGCCGTGGTCGTGCCCGATCCGTGACCGTAGCCGCGCTGGTCCCGGTGCTGCTCCTCGCCGGCTGCACTGCCGGTCCCTCCACCCGGCCCCCGGTCGTCGAGAACGACGGACCACCGCCACCCGCGCCGAGCAGCACGTCCCGGCAGGTTCCCCTTCCTGACCTGGCCGCGCCCGGCGCCAGTGGCATCGACTGGTCCGACTGCACCAGCCAGACCCGGCAACGGCTAGGACGGGGGGCCGGTGACCGGCTGAGCTTCTCATGCGCGCGGATCACCAGCACCCTCGACGCACCCGACACACCCGGCTACGGCATCACCCGCCTTGCGGTGCTGAAGGTGGGCGCAGGGCCGATCCCGCTCACGGTCGTCAACGACGTCGAGGGCGAGCCCGGCACCCTGTACGCGGCGCGGCTCGCCTCGACGCTGCCCCCCGAGCTGCTGCGCACGTTCTCCCTCATCGGCGTCGACCGCAGGGGAACCGGCGACTCCGACCCGGTGCAGTGCATTCCCGACGACGTGCGCGACGCGCTGTTCGGACACGACCCGGCGCGTGGCACGGAGGATGTGCTCGACGCGGCCCGCACGGCAGGTCAGCAGTGCGCGATCAACCTCGAGGACGAACAGACCGCGCTGGACAGCTGGCGCGCGGCGGGCGACCTCGACCAGCTGCGCCAGGAACTGGGCCTCGACCGGCTCAACGCGATCGGCCACGGGGAGGGGTCGCGGGTCGTGGCGCTCTACGGGGCGCGCTATCCCGAGCACGTCGGCCGCGTGGTGCTGGACGGGGTGCCCGATCCCACGGCCGATGCAGCCGCCGTACTCGGCGGGGTCGCCGAGGGAGCCGAGGCCACGCTCGACGCCTTCGGCGCCGACTGCGCCAGCCGTGGCTGCCCGCTCGGCAGGGACGCGCGGGGTGCTGTCACCGCACTGGCCAAAGAGCTCAGGACGACACCACTGCACGCGGACACCGGCACGCTGGGCCCGGCGGTGGCGCTGCGCGCTGTGCTGGCCGGGCTGGCCGAACGCGATCGCTGGCCCGCGCTCGCCGACGCGCTCGTCGCCGCCAGGGGCGGTGACGGCACCGGGCTCGCCGCGTTCGTCGAGCCGTACCTGCTCGAAACCGAGACGACCGCCGCCCGGCTCGACGGGGTGCTGGCCACCCGGTGCAACGACATGGCCACCCGGCTGCCAGCCGACCAGCTCGCCAGGACCAGCGCGGACCTCGGCGCGAAGTATCCCGTGTTCGGTGCCGTCCTTGCCCAGCAGCTGGCGTGGTGCAGCCCATGGCCGAGCCGGCGGGAGCCGATGCCGGACATCGGGACCGCGGCGACACCACCGTTGGTCGTGGTGAGCACCGCGACCGACCCGGTGACGCCGGAGCAGGGCACCATCCGGGCGGCCGAGCAGCTGCCCAGCGCGGTCCGGATCGCCTGGCAGGGAGCAGGGCACGGCGCATTCGGCTCACCGTGCGTGGCCGACGCGGTGCAGGCGTTCCTCGTCGACGGCAGGGTGCCCCGCGACGGCACCCTCTGCCCGGCCTGACGGCCGCCACGTAGGTGATCACGTTACGGGCACTTGACGACAGCGTTGGAGGATGTTTCGCTGGCGCGCGGTGAAACTTCTGTCGTTGCTCGCTGGTCTGACCAAGCGCGACCCGCACGCCATCATCGCGATCGACGTCGATCCCGGACAGCCCGTACACGTGAGTCGCTCCGAACTGTGGCGGCGCACGTTGCAGCTGCGCGCGGATCTGGCGACCGCGGGCGTCGGTCGCGGGGACGGTGTCGCCGTCTGGCTGCCGAACTGGTCGCACCTGCTCGACTGGCACGTCGCCGCCGCATCGCTTGGCGCACACGTGGTCGGCCTCGGCCCGGACACGCCGGCAGGCGACGCGGCGCGGGTGATCGAGCGGGCCCGGCCACGTGTGGTCGCCATCGCGCCCCGCTTCCGTGACCTCGATCCGGCAGGGCGGCTGCGGGACGCGCTGGCGCAGGGGGGCACGCCGGTACCCGCGGTCGCCGTGGTGGCGGGGCCGCACAACCGCCCGCCGATCGACCCGTCGCCGTGGGACTTCGGCGGTGGCGCGTGGCTGCCCAGCGCCACCACGGCCGGTATGCCGATGCCGGTGACGAAAGGCGACGAGCTCGCCGTGGCGTTCGGCCCCGATCTGGCCGCCCACCGCGAGTCGGCCATAGTGCGGCATGCGCTGAGCGCGGCCGAGGCCATCGGCATCCGCGATGACGATCTCGTGGCCTGCGCGGAGCCGCTGACCAGCGCGTTCGGCCTCGGCATCGCGCTGGCGGCGCTGGCAGGCGGGGCGACCTGCCTGCTCGAACCCAGCTGCGACGACGAGGACACCCTGCTCGACGACATGGCACGCTTCGGCGCGACCCAGCTGGCCGCGGGCGACGACGTGGTGCTGCGGCTGGCTGACGCCTTCGACGCCAGGCGCCGCGAGCTCGGCACCTGGCGCTGGCTGGGCATCGCCGCCGTACTCGGCCGCGCGCAGGAGGCCGCGACCTGGGCGGAGAAGGAGTTCGGCATCACCGTCAGCGGTGTGTACGGCTCGGCGGAGCTGCTCGCCCCCGTGGCCGTGTGGCCACAGGGCCATCCTGCGCCGGACCGCTGGCAGCCGGGCGGGCTGCCGGTGTCGCCGCAGATCGAGGTGCGGGTCGCCGATCCGGTGTCCGGGCTGCCGGTGCCGGACGGCACACAGGGTGAGTTGCAGTTTCGTGGGTTCACCGTCGCGGAGGCACATCTCGGCGCGGCGAGCACCGGAAGCGAGCGCACCGGCGAAGACTGGTTGCGTACCGGAGACCTCGGCGTCCGCACCGACGACGGCGGCTTCCACCACCTGGGCCGCATCGCCGGGTCCACGCTCTGAGAGTTGTCGAGTAGTGTCCGGTGTGGACACTCGCCACGGATCCAGCGGGGTCCGCTACCGTAGCGGTGGTGCGCACAACCAAGGTGATCAGCGGGCTCGTCCTGCTCGCGGCGATCGTGGTGGCGGCATTCACGGTGCCAGTGCCGAGCGCGGCCGAGGTGCGGGCGTGGGCCGACGGAGCCGGTGCGGCGGCGGCTCTGTTGTTCCTGCTGGCGTATGTGCTGTGTACCGTGCTGCCGATCCCGCGCACCGTGTTCAATCTCGCCGCGGGCCTGCTGCTCGGTGAAGCTCTCGGCATTGTGGTCGCGTTCACCGCGACCATCGTCGCCGGATGTCTCGGTTTCCTGCTGGCCAGGGCCCTCGGCCGGGACATGGTGACGCGTCACCTGCACCGGGCCCGCGTCCGTGCGGTCAACGAGAGGCTCACCGGCGGCGGGGTACTCGCCGTGGCGTCGTTGCGGCTTATCCCGGTGATTCCCTTTGCACCACTCAGTTATTGCTGCGGCGTCTCGTCTTTGCGGCTACGCCCCTACCTGGTGGGGACCGCGCTGGGCAGTCTGCCCGGCACCATTGCCGTTGTCGTGCTCGGCGACGCACTGACCGGCGATACACCACCTGCTTTGGTTGCCTGCTATGTGGTCTTCGCCGCGCTCGGCGCGCTAGGGTTGCTACGCATCATCCGCACAGCCGAAGCACAGCAGGCGGAATCCGGACACGCGCTGAAGTAGGTCCGCGCAACCGGCGGTTGAGACAAAGCACCACAAGCGCACCGCTACACTCGATCGGGTGCGCGAACCGGATGATCGCGCTGTGTCCATTCACGATCGCGAGAAGTAGCCGAGGAGTAGGCGTCATCGACACCGGTCAGTTGATCGCAGGCCACTACCGCCTCGTTGAGCACATCGGCAGCGGTGCCATGGGGATCGTCTGGCGTGCGATTGACGAGCGCTTGGAACGTTCAGTCGCGGTCAAGCAGATCCTGACCCAGCCGGGGCTCTCCGAGGCGGAGCGGGACAACGTGCGCCAGCGCGCCATGCGCGAGGCGAAGAACGCCGCACGTTTCCAGCATCCCAACGCGATCGTGGTGTTCGACATCGCCGAGCACGCCGGGGAACCGTGCCTGGTGATGGAATACCTGCCCTCGCGCAGCCTGTCGGCGATCCTGGCCGAGCAGGGAACGCTTCCGGTGGCCGAGGTGGCGCGAATCGGCGAGCAGGTCGCCTCCGCACTCGTCGCAGCGCACCGCGCCGGCATCGTGCACCGCGACATCAAACCGGGCAACATCCTGATCGACGACAACGGCACGTCCAAGATCACCGACTTCGGCATCTCGCGGGCGACCGGTGACCTCACCCTCACGCAGACCGGTCTGATCGGCGGGACGCCCGCGTACCTCGCACCGGAACTCGCCCGGGGCGCCGATCCGACGCCGGCCTCCGACGTGTTCTCCCTCGGCGCGACCCTCTACCAGGCGATCGAGGGGCTACCTCCCTACGGCGACAGCACCAACCAGCTGGCGTTGCTGTACGCGGCGGCGAACGGCAAGGTCAACCCCCCGGTACGGTCGGGACCGGCGACCGCGCTGCTGATGAGCCTGCTGCGCTCGGAGCCCGCGGAACGGCCCACGCTGAGCGAGGCCCGTGACCGGCTCGCCGCGCTCGCCACGAGCGAAGGCAACGGCAAGGCACTCGCCGCCACCCGGGTGTCTCCCCCGCTGCTGGCCACCGGCCGCCAGCCCGCGACGCCGAGCGTGCCGCCATGGCAGCGCAACCAGGCGCAGGGCGGCCCGCCGCCGCACCACCCGACCACGGCGGGCGCCCCCGTGCCCCGGCCACGGAGCCCCGAAGAGAGTGGCGGCGGCCGGGGCAGACGCAAGCCGCTCGTGTTCGGGGCTGTCGGGGTCGCAGTCCTGGTCATCGCAGCGGTTCTCGCCATCGTGCTCACCTCCAACGGCAACAACGACAACGACAACGCCCAGGGCCGGCAGGGCTCGCCGCCGCCCTCGACTCCGTCGTCGTCCACCACGACCAGCCCCCCGACCTCACAGTCGTCTGCGGGGAATTCCGGTGGGCAGGTCGAATGGCAGCCGGCCGGTACCCTCATCGAGAACTTCTACAACAATCCCGCGGGCTCCTGGCACCTGCTGACCGAGCAGGCACAGGCGTACTACGACCACGATCCCGGCGAGTTCGCGGAGTACTGGCACGAGAACCAGGTCACTTCCTACCGCGGAATCCGGGCACGCAATGCGCAGAACAATCCCGATGGCTCCGTGGACATGCAGCTCAACCTCGACATCGGTGAAGGCATGCAGCCGATCATCATGCGGGTGGTCAACGCGGGCGGCACGCTGCTGATCGATGGCAACACGCGGCCGGACGACAGCTCCCACGGCTGATGGGCATCCGGCACCCGGTGCTCTACCGTGGAGCCATGTCCGATGACCATGCCTCCCGCCGCAGCTCGCGCTTCGAGGACGAGCTCATCGGGCTGGACCCGGACGACCCTGAGGTGCAGGCTTTCGCCGCTCACCTGGACCGGATGGAACGCTGCGACCCGGCGTTCACCATCGAGGGATCCCTGCGCGGTGTCGCGGACTTCGCCGAGGGCAGCAACCGCGCGGGTGGGTTGCGCTGGTGGCTCGCCGCGCTGGTCGTGTGCCTGATCCTGGCGGGCGTGCTGGTCAGTGCATGGGACACGTTGGGCGATCTGGTGGGCTGGCTCGCGAGGTAGCCTGGATCGCATGGACCCAGCCGCCGGAACGACCCCGCACGTTCACAAGACCGACGAGGAATGGCGTGCTCACCTGCGCCCCGAGGAGTACGCGGTGCTCCGCCAGGCGGCCACCGAACGTCCCTTCACCGGCGAGTACACCGACACCAAGACGACGGGCGTCTACGAGTGCCGGGCCTGCGGTGCCGAACTCTTCCGCAGCGACACCAAGTTCGACAGCCACTGCGGCTGGCCGTCGTTCTACGACCCCGCCGAGAGCACTGCCGTGATCCTGCGCGAGGACCGCTCGCTCGGCATGGTTCGGGTCGAGGTGCTGTGCGCCACCTGCCACAGTCACCTGGGGCACGTCTTCGAGGGCGAGGGCTACCCGACGCCCACCGACCAGCGGTACTGCATCAACTCCGTCGCGCTGCGCCTGGTGCCTACCGAGGGGTGAGGGATCACGCCCGGCTTGCCGGCCGGCAAGCCGGGCGTACCGTCAGCTCTTGTTCACCTTGATCTGCACGGTCTTCGGCGGCTCCTGCCGCTCGATAGGGACGGCGACTTCGAGAATCCCGTTGGCGTACGTCGCGGTGATGTGGTCGGTGTCGGCGCCGGCGGGTAGCGACACCGACCGGCTGAACGAGCCGTAGCGGAACTCGCTGCGACCCTGCTCCGTGGTCTCGGACTCCCGCTCGGCGGAAATGGTGAGCAGCCCGCTTTCGGCCGCGACATGGATCTGCCGCGCCGGGTCGAATCCGGGCAGCTCCGCACGAACCAGGTACTTGCCCTCGCCCATCGACTCCTCGATGCGCACCGGGTTGCGCTCGCCGAACAACCAGGAGCCGCCGAGCCAGTCGGCGATGTTCGGGAACACGGAGCGGTAACGCGGCTGCAGCGACGCCATTGCCGATCTCCCTTCCTCGAGTTGGCTGGATTTCTCCAGCAAACTCCGCGGACGGCCAGAACGACGTGGCCCATCTTCCCCGATGCGGGGGACCACTGGCCCTTGCGCGAGTGGGCCGCAAGGCCCCGTTTACGGCAGGGCGAGGACGAGCTCTCCTGGCTGGACCCGGGTGCCGGTGTAGAACGGGGTCTCCTCGCGCACGTGCAGGCGGGCCTCGGTACCGCGCAGGTGCCGCATCAGGTCCACGATCCGGTGCAGCTCGTCGGCCTCGAAGGCGAGAATCCACTCGTAGTCGCCGAGCGCGAACGACGCGACCGTGTTCGCCCGAACGTCCGGGTAGTCCCGCGCCTCCTTACCGTGGTCGGCCAGCATCTTGCGGCGCTCGTCGTCGGGCAGCAGGTACCACTCGTAGGACCGTACGAAGGGATACACACACACGTACTTGCGTGCTTCCTCGCCGGCCAGGAAAGCCGGGATGTGGCTCTTGTTGAACTCCGCGGGCCGGTGCAGCGCGACCTGGCTCCACACCGGCGTGGAGGCGCGCCCCAGCGGCGTGCGCCGGAACCCGGTGTAGGCGGCCTGGACCTGCTCGATCTCCTCGGCATGCCACCAGATCAGGTAGTCGGCATCGGCACGCAGCCCGGCGACGTCGTAGACGCCGCGCACCACCACGCCCTTGTCCTCGAGCGCGCCGAGGTACTCGGTGGTCTCCTGCGCCGCGGGCCCGCGGTCGTCCGGGAGCGTGCCGGGCTCGACCTTGAACACCGACCATGCGGTGTAGCGAATCGTGTCGTTGAGTTCTTGGTAGTTCAACCGCGCCATGGCTCTATCGTCCCACCAGACGCCGGGCCGCGGCGTCGGCGGTGGCGATACAGGCGGGGATACCCACCCCGTGGAGTGCGGCACCGGCGACCTCGATGCCGGGCAACGCTGCGACGGCCCGCTCGATGCGGGCGACGCGCTCGACGTGCCCGGCACCGTACTGCGGCAACCCTCCGCCCCACCGCTGCACGAGTGTGTCGACGGGCTCGGCGGCGACATCGGTCAGCTCGGCGAGGTCCGCCCGGACCAGCCGTGCCAGTTCCTCGTCGGCGGCCCGAAGCACCTGCGTCTCACCGAACCGGCCGACCGAGCCCCGGATCAGCACCGGCGCCCCGTCGGCGCTGTGCTGCGCCCACTTGCGGGCCGAGAAGGTGAAGGCCTTGGCGGTGAACGGCCTCCCGTCGCGGCGCCGTTCCTGTGCACCGATGAGTACCCCGGACGCCTGCGGCAGCTCGGTCCCGGGGGGCAGCGCGAGCGCCACCACCGCCATGGACGCCAGCTCCACCTCGGCGAACGCGGTCGCGGCCACGGGCGTCACGGTGGCGAGCAGCCTGCTGGCAGCCGGTGCGGGCACGGCCAGCACGACGGCATCCACGTCGAGTACCGCATCAGCGGGCGCATGCGCCGGGGCCGCCGCGCCGGCCGTGAGCCGCCAGCCACCCCAGGCTCGCCTGCTCAGCTCCCGCACCGGCATCCCGAGCCGCACCTCGGCCGCGGCCTCCTTCGACAGGCGCTCGACCAGGGTCGAGAGCCCGCCGACGAGTGTGGCGAAGACCGGCGCCGTGCTGGGTTTCGCGGGCAGTTGCGCCGCGGCCGCCGCGGTCAGCGAAGCGGCACCGGCGTCGATCGCGGCCGCGATTGCGGGCACGGTCGCCCGCAGCCCCAGCCCGTCGGCGCCACCGGCATAAACGCCGCCGAGCAGCGGATCGACGAGGCGGTCGACGAGCTCGTCACCGAAGCGCGCCCGCAGCAGGCGCCCGAGCGAGACGTCGTCCCTCGGCAGAACGAGCCCGGGCAGACCGGCCTCGGCCGCCACGGCCCGCGCGCCCTCGGCCGAGAGCACATCCGCCACCGCAGCAGCCGAAGCAGGCACGCCCAGCACTGTGCGTGCGGGTAGCCCTACGGTGCGGCCGCCGGCCCGCACGGTCGCCGAGAACCGTGCCGGGTGGGCCAGCTCGGCAGCCATGCCCAGCTCATCAGCCAGCGCGACACCTTCCGGCCTGCGCGCGAGGAACGCCTCGGCACCGACGTCGAACGGCCTGCCCGCCAGCCCGGCGGTGCGCAGCTTGCCACCGAGGACGGAGCTCGCCTCGAAGACGGTGATCGTGACCTGGTCGCCGAGCAGCCGGCGCAGGCGGTACGCGGCGGTCAGTCCGGAGATCCCGCCGCCGACCACGGCGACGCTGCTCGGTGCTCCTCGCTGACCGGCTGTCACAGGCTGTGCACCAGCTCCACGACCCGGGTCAGGACCGCGGGGTCGGTATCCGGCAGCACGCCGTGCCCCAGGTTGAAGATGTGCCCACCCGCGGCCCGTCCCTCGGTGGCGATGCGGCGTACCTCGGCCTCGATCACCGGCCAGGACGACATGAGCAGCGCGGGGTCGAGGTTGCCCTGGACCACCGGCAGCGGCGCATCCGGCAGGCTCAGCCTGCGGACCGCCTCGTCGAGCGGCACCCGCCAGTCGACGCCCACCACGTCGGCGCCCGCGTCCCGCATGGCGGGGAGCAGCTCGCCGGTTCCGACGCCGAAGTGGATACGCGGCACTCCGTACTCCGCCACGGCGGCAAGCACCTTGGCCGAATGTGGCAGCACGAACTCGCGGTAGTCCCGCGGCGAGAGCGCACCCGCCCACGAGTCGAAGAGCTGGACCGCGTCGACCCCGGCGTCGAGCTGCGCCCGCAGGAAGGTCAGGGTGAGGTCGGCGAGCTTGCCCGCGAGCGCATGCCACAGCTGCGGCTCGGCGTGCATGAGCGCCTTGGTGTGCTCGTGGTGACGACTCGGCCCGCCTTCGATCAGGTAGGAGGCGAGAGTGAACGGCGCGCCTGCGAAGCCGATGAGTGGTGTGCTGCCGAGCGCATCGAGCAGCAGGCGGATCCCGTCGGTGACGGCCGTGACCTGAGCGGGATCCAACGCGGGCAGTGCGTCGACGGCCTCGCGGGACCGCACCGGATCGGCCACGACCGGGCCGACACCCGGCACGATGTCGATGCCGACACCCGCGGCATAGAGGGGCACGACGATGTCGCTGAACAGAATCGCCGCGTCCACCCCGTGCCTGCGGACCGGCTGCAGGGTGATCTCGGCGAGCAGCTCCGGGTCGAAGCACGCCGTGAGCATCGGAACGCCCTCGCGCAGCGCGCGGTACTCGGGCAGGGAGCGTCCTGCCTGGCGCATGAACCACACCGGCAGCCGTGTGGGTGTCCCGCCGCGCGCGGCCACGAGCAGTGGCGCGTCAGCGAGATTCCGGCGGGCCGGCGAGGTGGCCGCGCGGTCGAACGGCGGGGACATCGAAGGCGTTGTCATCACCGCCAATCGTGCCACGCCCGCTTCGACCGGCTTTTCTCGGCGCGTCCTTGCCTCCATGGGCACCGCGCGGCTTACAGTCGGGCGGTGACCGCCATGACGCAGGCGCCGGAGGAGTTCCGTAACGCCGTCGAAGCCCTGCAATCGGTGCGTCCCCGGCCGGAGGTGGCTCTCGAGCCGATCCGCGCACCGCAGCGGCTTGCGCCATGGGCCTACGCACTGAGCTGTGAGACCACAGGGCCGGGCGACGTACTCGCCTCGGGCCGTCTGGTGCTGTTGCACGATCCGGAGGGCCAGGAGGCGTGGAACGGCGTGTTCCGCCTGGTCGTCTACGTCCGGGCCGGCCTCGACCGGGAGCTGGCGACAGACCCGTTCCTGCCTGCCGTCGGCTGGTCATGGCTGACCGACGCGCTCGAGACCGCCGGGGCGTCCTTGACAGCGCTCGGGGGCACGGTCACCGAGACCTCGTCGGCCCGCTTCGGCGACATCGCCGGCCCCACCCGCACCGACGACCTGGAACTACGGGCGTCGTGGACGCCGAAGAGCGCGGACCTCGCGCCGCACGGCGAAGCGTTCTGCCAGCTGATGTCACACTACGCAGGCCTTCCCCCAGTTGGAGTAACGCTGTTCGAGCAGCGCCAGACGTCCTGATCGCTGCCACGACATCCCACGCCGGAAGCCTGTGACCGCGCGGGCGATACTTCCTGTGATACGCACGTCCGCCGGTTCTGACTGCACGCGGCATCTGCACGAGCCGCTCGACCTCGGCAAACTAGTTAAATCGTCAACACTGCGCGTTCTGTTAGCCACTCGCCGTGCATTAACCCGAAAGTGCTACACCGACCCCAGGCGGTAACTACCCGATCGGGATAGATACCCGTTCGATGCCCCCACTGACCCACTCGGGCGGCTAGAGTGCATCCGACGACACCACTTTCGGTCTAAAGCTGGCGCGGCTGATTGGCCGAAAGTCCCGGTGCCGGTCGGGGGGCACGACCGACTCCAGGGAGGTAGTGACGTGGCTGCCGTCGGCTTTTCGCAGGCCGTTCGATCCACGCCAGCCGGCGCCTTGCCGGCAAGCATGGTTCCGCATCCGCGGGAAGAGTTGTTTTCCGTGCTGGTGGTCGATGACCACCCACTGTTGAGGGAGGCGATTGCCGCACGACTGGCGCAGATGGGCGCCGGCACGGTGCACGAGGCCGCGACGGTGGCCGAGGCGAGGGCGAGGGCAGCGGCCACCGGGCCGTGCGATCTCGCGATCCTCGACCTCGGACTGCCCGACGGCAGCGGCATTGAGCTGGTCACGGAACTCCGTAGCAGCGGATGGCCGCGAGTGGTGGTGCTCGCCTCGTCGGACGACCCGTACGCGGTGCGGTCGGCGTTCCAGGCGGGCGCCCAGGCCTATCTGCTGAAGTCCGCCTCGCCGGTGGTGGTCACCGACGGCGTGCGGCGTGTCCTCGAGGGCGGCGTCTATGCCGACCCGAGCGTGGCGCCGGTGCTTGCCACCGGCACCAGGGTCGCCGGCACCGACAACACCCCGCGTGAGCTCTCAGCGCGCGAGGTCGAGGTGCTGCAGCTGGTGGCAGACGGTCAGTCGAACAAGGAGATCGGTGAAGAGCTGAGCCTCTCCGCGCTGACGGTGAAGTCGCACCTGTCGCGGATCGGCCGCAAGCTCGGCACCGGTGACCGTGCTCAGATGGTGGCGCTGGCCATGCGTGCCGGCGTCATCCGCTAGGTACGTGGCGTCTCTACGGGGCGGGCAAGCCAGGCGCGGCGAGCCCGTCCCGTAGGGTTGAATGCTGTGGAAATCGCAGATCTCGGCTCCGAGGTGCCGGAGGAGTCTGCGCCCATACCGCTGACCGAACCGGCGGGGGGCACCCCGCCGGTTGTTTCTGACGTCGCCCAGCTGCGCGAAGCGTGCGATCGGCTGGCGGCGGGCAGCGGCTCGATCGCCGTGGACACCGAACGGGCATCCGGGTACCGGTACTGGCCGAAGGCCTATCTGGTGCAGGTCCGGCGAGAGGGCGCAGGCACCGTCCTCATCGACCCGATCCCGCTACACGAGCACCTCCAGCCGCTGGCCGAGGTGCTCAGCAGTGCTGAATGGGTGCTGCATGCGGCCTCGCAGGACCTGCCGTGCCTCGCAGAGCTCGACCTGCACCCGCCCGCACTGTTCGACACCGAACTGGCCGGCAGGCTCGCCGGATACGAGCGTGTGGCACTGGGCACCCTCGTCGAGGCGCTGCTGGGCTACCAGCTGGAGAAGGGCCACAGCGCGGCCGACTGGTCCAAGCGCCCGCTGCCGACGGACTGGCTGAACTACGCCGCGCTCGACGTCGAGCTGCTCGTGCCACTACGGGAGAAACTCGAAGCCGAGCTGTCCGCACAGGGCAAGCTGGACTGGGCACAGCAGGAGTTCGAGGCGGTCCGAACGGCCGCACCCGCACCACCGCGGTCCGAGCCGTGGCGGCGCACGTCCGGCATCCACAAGATCCGTACCCCGCGCGGGCTCGCGGCTGTCCGCGCTATGTGGGAGGCGCGGGACGAGCTCGCCCGCAAGCGGGACCGGGCCCCGAGCCGGGTACTGCCGGACAGTGCGATCATCAACGCCGTCCTCGCCGATCCACGCACGAGCGCGGACCTGCAGGCGCTGCCCGTGTTCGGCGGGCGCGTGCAGCGGCGGTACACGAACAACTGGCTGCGGCACCTGCAGGCGGCCAGGACATTGCCCACCGCCGAGCTGCCCAGCCTGACGGTGCCCAACGACGGCCCTCCCCCGCCGAACCGCTGGGCCGACAAGGATCCGGTCGCGGCAGCCCGGCTGGCGGCAGCCCGCGCGGCGCTGACGAGAATCGCCCAGCACCACCGGTTGCCCGTGGAGAACCTGCTGCTGCCGGACCTGTTGCGGCGCACCTGCTGGCGGCCGCCGGAGGACCGCTCGCCCGACGGTGTCGCGGAGGCACTGCGCGCGGGAGCCGCCCGCCCGTGGCAGGTCGAGCTCACTACCGTGGAACTCAGCAAGGCCCTGCAGGCCACTGCGTAGCGCTCCCCGGCGCTTTCTGGAAACCGGACTGTTGCCGGCTCACCGCGCTCGGCGCGTGCCGGGCACCAGCGCCGTGCCGTATAGGGCATTATACATCAGACCGGCGCGTCGGGATGGGGACCGAGGCGTTCGCCGTCGTCGAGAGTCGCGAACGCGGCCATGTCCTGCTCGTCCGGCTCGAACTTGGGGATCGCGATGTGCCCCAACCCGAGGTGCCAGCGCAACACGACCTCTCACCGACCATGCCCCGACCGTAACCGGCTATCCGGTGGCCGGTAGGTGCACCGTGACCGAGAGCCCGCCGCCCACGACCGGCTCGGCGTTCACCACACCACCATGCGCCTGGACGGCAGCACGCACGATCGACAGCCCGAGGCCCGCTCCAGAACGCGCGGTGCGCGCCACCCCCGCCCTGCGGAACGGTTCGAACAGCTCGCCGACCGTCGCCGGGTCGATGAGCGGTCCCGACGAGCGCACGCGCAGCGTCACCGAGCGCGCCCCTGGCTGGGTGGTCACCTCGAGCCAGCCGCCGTCGACGTTGTGCCGCACGGCGTTCTCCAGCAGGTTGCCTGCCACTCGCTCCAGCAGCGCGGAATCCCCGGTGGTCAGAGCTGGCGTCAGGTGCAGATCCACCCGCAGCCCGCGCTGCTCTCCCTCGGCCCGCACCGCGCTCCAGGCACGGCCTGCGACGACGGCGAGATCCACCGGCTCGGTGAGTGTCAGCCCGGCGCCGTCGGTGCGCGCGAGCAGCAGCAGCGAACCGACCAGCTGGTCAGCGCGTTCGGTCGCGTCGCGCACTACGGCGGCCATGCGGCGCAGCTCGGCTTCGTCGGCATTCTCGTCGGCCAGGGTGACGTCCAGCTCGGTGCGAATCACCGACAGTGGTGTGCGCAGCTCGTGACTGGCGTTGGCGACGAAATGCCGCTGCGCCTCGAAGGCGGCCTGCAGCCGGTCGAGCATGGCGTCGACGGTACGTGCCAGCTCCGCCAGCTCGTCCCGGGTGGTGAGCTCGCCGATCCGCTCCCCCAGCGACTCCACCGACAACCGCTGCGCCGTATCGGTGATCTCGCGCAGCGGCCGCAGCACGCGGGAGGTCAGCGTCCAGGCCAGGATGCCGGAGGCCGCCACGACGAAGCAGAACGCGATCGATCCCGCGATCACCACCCGCTTGCGGGCGTGGTCGCGTAGATGCTCGGCCAGCACCGAGGCGTCCACTGTGGAACCGTCGACCCGCACGGTCGTACCAGGAGGCAGCTGGGGTACCGCCGCCACCGCGTCACCGACGAGAGTCCAGGCCAGCCACAGCAGCACCACGCTGACCGATGCGGCCAGAACCGTCGCGAGCACGGTGATACGTGCACGCAGGCTGCGCGCCGGGAAGCCGGTTCGCGGGGTCACCCCCGAAGGGAACCAGACCCCGCGGTCGAACCCGCATCCGGCACCCGGTAACCCGAGCCCACCACCGTCTCGATGATGCCCGGCTCACCGAGCTTCTTCCGCAGGGTCATCACCGTCACCCGCACCGTCGTGGTGAAGGGGTCGGCGTTCTCGTCCCAGACCCGCTCGAGCAGGTCCTCACTGCTGACCACGGCACCACCCGCGGCCAGCAACACCTCGAGTACCCCGAACTCCTTGCGGGTCAGCTCCACGAGCCGGCCCGCCCTGCGCACCGTCCGCCGCGAGGGGTCCAGCTCCACGTCGCCCGCGGTCAGCACGGGCGGCGCGGCCGGTGTGGCACGCCTGCCCAGCGCGCGCACCCGCGCGACGAGCTCGGGGAACGCGAACGGCTTGGCCAGGTAGTCGTCGGCCCCGAGCGACAACCCTTCGACCCGGTCGGACACGGCACCACTCGCGGTGAGCATGAGCACCCGCGTCAGCTCGCCGGAGGTGACGATCTCCTTGCACAGATCGTCACCGGACATCCCTGGCAGGTCCCGGTCGAGCAGCACCACGTCGTAGCGCGTGACCGACGCCTTCTCGTGCCCCTCGTCGCCGGTGAAGGCGACGTCGACGGCCATGCCCTCGCGGCGCAGCCCGCGCGCTATCGCCTCGGCCAGCGGCGCTTCGTCCTCAACTACCAATACCCGCACGTCAACACGGTGTCACAGATTCCTGAGAAGGACCTATGTGAAGGGCGGATGTGCTGAAAGGTCAGTCGCGAGGCGATTCGACCGCGTTCGGCGCCGGCGTGGCGGACTGCCCCTCGCCGAGCCGGTTGGCCGCCCACTCGGTGACCCGGCGCGCGACGTCCTGAGCGGTCAGCCCGATGTCGGCGAGCACCTCCTCGCGGGTCCCGTGCGGGAGGAACCGTTGCGGGATCGCCAGGTCACGCAACGCGACATCGCAGTCGGCATCACGCAGGGCGGCCGCCAGCGCGGAACCGAAACCCCCGTGCCTGCCACTGTCCTCGACGGTGACCACCAGCCGGTGTTCCGCTGCCAGCTCCACCAGCTCGTCCGGCACCGGCACGACCCACCGCGGGTCCACCACGGTGACCCCGATGCCCTGGTCGGCGAGCCGGTCCGCCGCAGCGAGCCCGAGGCGCGCGAACGCGCCGACCACGACCAGCAGCACGTCGTCGCTGGTGCCGCGGCGCAGCACATCGACGGTCCCGATGCGGGTCAGCGCCGGCACCGAGTCCACGACGCCGCCCTTGGAGAACCGCAGCGCTGTGGGACCGTCGGAGACCGCCATGGCCTCACGCAACTCCTCGCGCAGCGTCTCGGCGTCGCGCGGTGCGGCAACCCGCAGGCCCGGGACCATGCCGAGCAGGGAGAGGTCCCACATGCCGTGGTGGCTCGGCCCGTCCGGGCCGGTGATGCCCGCCCGGTCCAGCACGAGCGTCACAGGCTGCTTGTGCAGGGCCACGTCCATCAGGAGCTGGTCGAAGGCGCGGTTCAGGAACGTCGAGTACACGGCGACCACCGGGTGCAGCCCGCCCATCGCCAGTCCCGCCGCCGAGGTCACCGCGTGCTGCTCGGCGATGCCCACATCGAACCAGCGGTCCGGGAAGGCCTCGGCGAACTTGTGCAGCCCGGTCGAGCGCAGCATGGCCGCGGTGATGGCGACGACGTCGTCCCGCTCGGCGCCGATCCGCACGATCTCATCGGCGAACACCGACGTCCAGCTCGGTCCCTTCACCGGCGGCAGCCCGGTCTGCGGGTCGATCGGGTCCGTCTGGTGCATCTGGTCGGCTTCGTGGTTGACGGCAGGCGCGTAGCCGTGTCCCTTCTGTGTCACCGCGTGCACGATGACCGGCCCGCCGAACGCCTTGGCGTTGTGCAGGGCCTTCTCCAGCGCGCTGAGGTCGTGCCCGTCCACCGGGCCGAAGTACTTGAGGCCGAGGTCGGAGAACATCACCTGCGGGCTGAGCGCGTCCTTGATCCCGGCCTTCGCGGCGTGCAGGGCCGTGTACAGGGGCTTGCCGACCACGGGCGTGTGCTGCAGCAGCTCGCGTCCGCCGTCGAGGAACCGCTCGTAACCGGGCCGCAGCCGCAGCGAGGCGAGGTGCTCGGCGAGGCCGCCGATGGTCGGTGAGTAGGACCGGCCGTTGTCGTTGACCACGATGACGACCGGGCGGTCGGGGTTGGCGGCGATGTTGTTGAGGGCTTCCCAGCACATGCCGCCGGTGAGGGCGCCATCGCCGACCACGACGACGGTGTGCCGCCCGCCACCGGCGAGCTGGAACGCCTTGGCGAGACCGTCGGCATACGACAGCGCAGCCGAGGCGTGGCTGTTCTCGACGTGGTCGTGTTCACTCTCCGTGCGCGCGGGGTAGCCGGCGATACCACCCTGCTGGCGCAGCTGGTCGAAACCATCGCGCCGGCCAGTGACGATCTTGTGCACGTAGGACTGGTGCCCGACATCGAACAGGATCGCGTCGCGAGGCGAGTCGAACACCCGGTGCAGTGCGAGTGTCAGCTCGACCACGCCCAGGTTCGGCCCCAGGTGTCCCCCGGTCTTGCACACCTTGTCGACGAGGAACTGCCTGATCTCCTCGGCCAGCACGCCCAGCTGCTCGTGGTCCAATCGCTTGAGGTCGGCCGGTCCGTTTACGGACTCCAGCAACGTCACCCTCCACCTCGCTCGCCGTCGGTTCCTGCCTTGACCGCCTAGTCTACGGAGAGTCCGCGGCTGTGAATTCACCCACACGTGGTGGATACCTTTGTCCGAGCGTTTCCCGCCGGTGCACTGGCTTGCACTGGCTACAGTCACCGCCATGCCCTTCGCCACACCGCCCGCGAGCGCGGCATGGACGCATGTGACTGCGCGCGCAGGGTTCGAAGTCAGTTACTTCCGGGTGTCGGCGGACGGCTGCCACATCGACGGATGCACTACCGCGGTCGAGGACGGCCTGCCGTGGATCGTCGCCTACCACATCGTCGTGGACAGCGGCTGGCGGACGCGGGCAGCCCGCATCACCGGGCGGACGGCTGCCGGGGAACGCACGACAGTGCTCGAGTCCGACGGCGCGGGGCACTGGCGCATCGACGGCGCGGCAGCGCCCGAGCTGGACGGCTGCCTTGACGTTGACCTCGAGTCGTCGGCGATGACGAACACCTTCCCCGTGCATCGCCTCGACCTGCCGCTCGCGGCGCGCGCGGCAGCCCCGGCGGCCTACGTCCGCGCAAACGACCTGTCCGTCCAGCGGCTGGAGCAGGACTATCAGCGCGTGGGCACGGAGGACGCCCAGCAATACGACTACGCCTCCCCCGCGTTCGACTTCGCCTGCCGGCTGGCCTACGACGAGTCGGGGCTGGTGCTGTCCTATCCCGGCATCGCCGTCCGGACGGCCTGAGAGCGCCGGCGGCTCAGCGGTCCCACAGCGGCTGCATCGCGTCACGCACCTCGGCCAGCAGCTTCCGCATGGCGGCCTCGGCGTCCTGCCCACGCCCCGCGCGGACCGCACGGGCGGCCTCCTCGTGCAGATCGAGTGCCTCGGGTACCGGTTGGTGGGGCATGAGACCGAGCTGGGTGCGGCCCCGCAGCACCACGGCCACGACATCGGCGAGCGCACCGAACATCTCGTTGCCGCTGGCTCGCAGCAGCAGCGTGTGGAAGGCGACGTCGAGCTCGAGGAAGTCATCCAGCCTGCCCGCCTCGCCCAGCGCCCGCATCTCCGCCGCGAGGTGCACGATATGGTCGCGCTGCGCGGCCGACGCGGAGCGGGCTGCCGCACTCGCCGCGAGCGGCTCGACAGCAATGCGCAGCTCCGTCAGCGAACGCAGCTGCGCGGGCCTGCCGGAGCCGGACAGCCGCCACCAGATCACCCTGGGATCGAAGACGTTCCACGCCTCACGCGGCTGCACGGTGATGCCGACGCGGCGCCGGGACGTCACCAGCCCCATCGACTCGAGGATCCGCATGGTCTCGCGGGCCACCGTGCGGGAGACGCCGAACCGCTCCTGGATACGGTCCAGCGTGAGCACGTGCCCGGCGGGCAGCTCACCGGAGGTGATCTCGGACCCGAGCGCGTCCAGCACTGTGCTGTGCCGGACCTCGGCGCCCGGCTCGAAACCAACGCCCACTGACAGAGCCTATCCCGGGTGAGGACTTCCCCGACCGACCTAATGGTGTTATCTTTCATCGCCAAAGGTAGCACCTTTAAGAGGAGCCGTGATGACATCCACATGCCTGGTGGTGATGGGGGTATCGGGCGCGGGCAAGACCACCGTTGCCCAGCTACTCGCCGAGCGGCTCGGCTGGCGGATGGCCGAGGCCGACGAGTTCCATCCACAGGCCAACATCGACAAGATGAGCGCGGGCGTTCCCCTCACCGACGCCGACCGGGCGCCGTGGCTGCGGACCATCCGGGACTGGATCAGCGAGCGCGCCGCCGCCGGCGAGAACACCGTTGTGACGTGCTCGGCGTTGAAACGCTCCTACCGCGACATCCTGCGCGAGGCGAGCGCCCGCGTGCGGTTCGTGTTCCTCAGCGGCAGCGCCGAGGTCGTCGGCACGCGGCTGGCCGACCGCACCGGGCATTTCATGCCACCGTCCTTGCTGGACTCACAGTTCGGCGACCTCGAACCGCTCGCGTCCGACGAGGACGGCATCACCGTCGACGTCGCAGGCACACCTGGCCGGATCGCCGACTCGGTCATCGCCGACCTCGGCGGAACCGCCTGAATCACCGGGTCAGCAGGGCCACGCATTCGACGTGGTGCGTCATCGGGAACGCGTCGAAGGCACGCAGCCGCCGCAGCCGGTAACCGTGCTCGGCGAAGGCGGCCACATCGCGCGCCAGCGCCGCGGGATCGCACGCCACGTACACCACGCGCTCCGGCGAGGCATCCACAATGGACTTGACGACGGGCAGGCCGGCTCCCTTGCGCGGCGGATCGAGCACGACGACCTCGGGCCGCTCGGCGGCGCCGGCCAGCACGTGCTCCACCCGGCCGCACTGCCAGCGCACCTGCGGCAGATCGGCCAGGTTCGCCTCGCCGTCGGACACCGCGCGGCGACCCGACTCGACGGCGAGCACCGCGCCGTCCGGCCCGACCTGCCCGGCGAGCACCGAGGCGAACAGGCCGACCCCGGCGTAGAGGTCCCACACGCGAGCGCCGGGCGATGCCGCCGACCACTCCCCCACGGCGTCGGCGAGCGTGCCGGCCGCCGCCGGGTGCACCTGCCAGAACCCGTGCGCGGCCAGCCGCCACCGGCGCCCCGCGCCCTCCTCCACCGCCACGCCTCCACTGAGCTGGCGCGGCCTGCCGCCCTCGCGCACCTCAGCGACGTGCACTCGCCCCGTGCCGTCCTCGGTCACCTCGACCTCGGTACCGGGCCGCTTGCGCCGCTCCAGACCGGCCGCGGCCGCCTCGCGGAGGGTGATCGGGCAGTCGGTCAGCGGGATCACCCGGTGACTGCGGTGCGCGCGCAGACCCGGCGTTCCGTCCGGGCCCGCCACGAACCGGACGCGCGTGCGCCAGCGCAGCAGGTCCCCCGGTAGCTCCTCGACCTCCACCGGCCGGTCCAGCCCGGCCAGCCTGCGCAGCTGCTCGGCCACCACCTGCGCCTTCAACCGCCGCTGCGCGGCGCCGCTCGCATGCTGCCAGTCGCAGCCACCGCACAGCCCCGGCCCGGCGGCAGGGCATGGCGGTGCGACGCGATCCGGCGAGGGACGCAAGACGCGCACCGCGTCGGCGCGGCAGAACGCCTTGCCCCGGTCCTCGGTGATCTCGGCGACGACGAGCTCACCCGGCAACGCGTGCCGGACGAACACCACCCGGCCCTCGGCGCGGGCGACACAGTGCCCGCCGTGTGCGACCGCACCGACCTCGAGCTCGAGCGTCCGGCCGGTCCAATCCTGTGTCACTACTCGGAGTCCTGTCCCTTGCTGGAGCGACCGCGGCTGCCGTCCGGTCCCTGGGCCAGCTCGTAGAGGCCGCGCCGGACGTCACCGGCGACCGGGCGCGCCCGGTCGGCGCGCGTCGAGGCGATCTTGGACGACTCCAGCTGCCACGGCACGCTGGTGACCATCACCCGCGACTGGAACAGCAGCCGGGTCTTCAGCCGCAGCGCGCTCTGGTTGTGCAGCACGTGCTCCCACCACCGGCCGACCACGTACTCGGGGATGAACACGGTGACGACGTTGCGGGGGTGATCGCCCCGGATGCGCTTGACGTAGTCGAGTACGGGCCGGGTGATCTCCCGGTACGGCGACTCCACCACCTTCAGCGGCACCGTGAAGCCACGGCGGTGCCACTCGTCCATGAGCTTGCGCGTGTCGGGCTCGTCGACGTTGACCGTCACGGCTTCGAGCACGTCGGGGTGGGTGGCCTTGGCGTAGGCGAGCGCGCGCAGGGTGGGCCGGTGCAGCTGCGACACCAGCACGATGGCGTGGTTGCGCGCGGGCAGGGTGATCGGCTCCCCCTCGACCTCCTTGAGCTCCTCGGCCACCCGGTCGTAATGCTTGCGGATGCCGCCCATGAGGAAGTAGATGGCAGCCATCGCGGCGATCGAGATCCAGGCACCGGCGAGGAACTTCGTCGCCAGGATCACCAGGAGCACCGAGGACGTCATGAACAACCCGAACGCGTTGACCGACTGCGCGCGGCGCATCCGGCGCCGGACCGCCGGATCGGTCTCGTCGCGCAGCTCGCGGCTCCAGTGCCGGATCATCCCGCTCTGGCTGAGCACGAACGACACGAAGACACCGACGATGTAGAGCTGGATGAGCTTGGTGACGTCGGCGTTGAACACGATGACGAGCACGATCGCCGCGCCGGCGAGGAACAGGATGCCGTTGCTGAACGCCAGCCGGTCGCCGCGGGTGTGCAGCTGGCGCGGCAGGAACCGGTCCTGCGCCAGTATCGAGCCCAGCGCCGGGAACCCGTTGAACGCTGTGTTGGCGGCCAGGATCAGGATCAGGCCGGTGAAGAAGATCACGTACCAGGTCGCGGGCGGGAAGCCGGCGAACACGGCGTTGGCGAGCTGGGCGACCAGCGTCCTCTGCTCGTAGCCGGGTGGCGCGTTGACCAGCTGGCGCGCCGGGTCCTCCGCCATGATCACGCCCGTGCGGCTGGCCAGGAACAGCAGGCCGAGGAACATCGTGATCGCGAGCGTGCCCATCAACAGCAGCGTGGTGGCCGCGTTGCGCCCCTTCGGCTTGCGGAACGCCGGTACGCCGTTGGCAATGGCCTCGACACCGGTGAGTGCCGCGCTGCCGGAGGAGAACGCCCGCAGGATCAGGAACACGAACGCCAGACCGACCAGGTGGTCCTCCTCGGCGACCAGGTGTAGGCCCGCGCTCTCCGCGCGGATCTGCTCACCCAGCACGAAGGTGCGAAACGCCCCCCAGGCGATCATGGCGAGGATGCCGATCACGAAGGCGTAGGACGGGATCGCGAAGGCGGTGCCCGATTCGCGCGTACCGCGCAGGTTGATCGCCATCAGCACCAGGATCGCCACGACCGCGAACTCGACCTTGTAGTCGCCGACGAACGGCACCACAGAGCCGATGTTGGCCGCGGCCGAGGCGATCGACACGGCGACGGTGAGGATGTAGTCGACGAGCAGCGCACTGCCGACGACCAGGCCCCACCGTGGACCGTGGTTGACCGTCGCGACCTCGTAGTCGCCCCCACCGGAGGTGTAGACGCGGACGTTCTGCCGGTAGGAGGCGACGACCGCAACCATGACGAGCGCGACGACCAGCCCGATCCACGGGCTGTAGACGTACGCGGATGCTCCGGCGATCGACAGCACGAGGAGGATCTCCTCGGGCGCGTACGCCACGCTCGACATCGGGTCGGATGCGAACACCGGCAGCGCGATCCGCTTGGGAAGCAGCGTGTGCGCCAGCCTGTCGCTGCGGAAGGGGCGGCCCAGGACGAGCCGTTTCGTCGCCGTGGCGAACTTGGACACGGCAGGAGCGTAATCCCCGATGTTGTGCGGGTATGTCGCGCCCGGGTCCTTCGGGGATCGCCTGCGCACCTGCTCACGAGAACGGCAGGGTGCGGGGTAGGTTCAGCGCTGTCGGCGACGACTCGGAGGAGGCAGACGAAGTGCACGTGGTGATCATGGGGTGCGGTCGCGTCGGCGCGTCCCTGGCCGCGGCGCTGGAGCGGCTCGGCCACGACGTCGCCATCATCGACCGGGATCCCGAGGCGTTCCGCCGCCTCGGCAGCGACTTCCACGGCCAGCAGGTAATCGGGATGGGGTTCGACCGGCAGGTGCTGGTGGAGGCCGGCGTCGAGAGGGCAGGCGCGTTCGCTGCCGTGTCCAGCGGTGACAACTCCAACATCATCTCCGCGCGGGTGGCCCGCGAGAACTTCGGTGTCGAGCACGTCGTCGCACGGATCTACGACCCGAAGCGCGCGGCCGTCTACGAACGGCTGGGCATCCCCACCGTGGCGACCGTGCCGTGGACGACCGACCGCTTCCTGCGCACGCTGCTGCCGGACGGCGTCGCCACCTCGTGGCGTGACCCGACGGGGACCGTCGCCCTGCTGCAACTGCCCCTGCACGAGCGCTGGATCGGGCACAGCGTGCGCGAGCTGGAGGAGGCCGCCGGCTGCAGGGTGGCATTCGTCATGCGGTTCGGCACCGGGGTGCTGCCGCAGTCCAAAACCGTGCTGCAGGCCGGCGACGAGGTCTACGTCGCCGCGCACTCCGGCACGGTCAGCGACGTCACGAGCGTGGCTGCTCGCGGTCCTGAGGAGGAAAGCTGATGCGTGTCGCGATCGCAGGCGCGGGCGCTGTTGGCCGCTCCATCGCCTCCGAGCTGATCGAGGCGGGGCACACGGTGATGCTCATCGAGCGGCAGTCGCAGCAGTTCATGCCGGAGACGGTCGAGCAGGCCGACTGGGTGCTCGGCGACGCCTGCGAGGTGTCGACGCTGGAGGAGTCCGGAATCCAGCTGTGCGACGTCGTGATCGCCGCGACCGGCGACGACAAGGTGAACCTCGTTGTCGCCCTGCTGGCGAAGACGGAGTTCGCGGTCCGGCGTGTTGTTGCCAGGGTGAACAACCCGGCCAACGAGTGGCTGTTCAACGATAGCTGGGGCGTCGACGTCGCGGTGTCGACACCGCGCATGCTCGCCGCGATGGTCGAGGAGGCCGTGAGCGTCGGCGACCTGGTGCGGTTGATGACGTTCCGGCAGAGTCAGGCCAACCTCGTCGAGCTGACCCTGCCCGCCGAGACGCCGCTCGCGGGCATGCCGGTGCGGGACCTGGCACTGCCCCGCGACGCCGCGCTGGTGACGATCCTGCGTGGGGATCGGGTCATCGTGCCGCAGCCGGACGACCCGCTGGAGGCCGGTGACGAGCTGCTGTTCGTCTCGCCGGGCGATGTGGAGCCGGAGATCCGCAAGGCGCTCGGTTACTGAGCCGCGCTCTCACGCCTCCCGCGTGGGCGGGGTGCCGTACTTCACGCGCAGTTGCGCCTCGATCTCGGCGTCGGAGAGCTCGTCGGACCGCTGCGCCTCGGCCAGTTCCGCGAGCCGCTTGTCCGACCGGCGCACGGCCCACACGACGACGAGCAGGGCCAGGCCGTACAGCGGGTACCCCATCGCGATCTTGGCGAAGGCGAGCCAGCCGGTGTAGTCCTCTTCGTACAGCCAGCGCTGGACGATGAAACGCGCGGCGAACACGCCGGCGAGCGCCAGCGTGGCGAGGTCGTAGCCGAGGCGGGACGGCTTGTCCTTGCGCCACGCCATCCCGCTGCCGTTGAGGAAGCTCCACACCACACCGGCCAGCGGCCAGCGCACCAGTACGGAGATGACCAGCGCGGAGCAGTAGACGAGGCTCGCCCAGATACCGAAGAGGAAGAAACCCCTCGCCGAGCCGGTGCGATAGGCGATGAACGCGGCGATCGCGATACCGAAGAACCCGGAGATCGCGGGCTGCAACGGCTCCTTGCGGACGAGCCGCACAACGGTGATCAGCACCGCGCTGCCCACCGCGCTCCAGATGCCGACCTGCAGGCCGAACAGGGCGTTCGCGATGACGAACACGATGACCGGCAGCGACGAGTAGAACAGCCCCGAGACGCCGCCCATCTGCTCGAGCAGTGTCGGTTCGCGCTCAGCCTCGGTGGCAGCCGGTTTCCCGGTGCTCTCGGACTTCTCGCCGGTGCGGTCGGGCTCAGTCACGCGCGCTAACTCTCACTCAGTCGTCTGCAACAGTTCGTAGTAGGGGTTGTACAGCACCTTCTGACCGTTGCGATCGGCCATCCGGCCGCGGACCTTGATGGTGCGCCCCGGCTCGATGCCAGGGATCCGGCGCCTGCCCAGCCACACCAGCGTGACCTCGTCGGTGCCGTCGAACAACTCCGCCTCCAGGGTGGCGGCTCCGTTCGCCGGGCACAAATCAACACTCCGTAACCGGCCGAGGACGGTTACTTCCTCACCCGACCGGCAGTCGCATGCCCGCTGCGCACCACCGGCCTCGGACTTCTCCGACAGATCAGCGGCGTCCAACTGTTCGATGTCGCTGGTCAGCTTCCGAACCAACCGGCTGAAGTAGCCGCCCTCTTTGGCGGACATAGGCGCCCTACTCCTGTGCTCTGCGGGCCCGGATTCCCCGACCCGTGCTTACCAAGCCTAGCTCTCGTGGCAGCAAGGGAAACCGAGTTACGCCAGGATCGCAACGTGACGTCCGTTAACCCGAGACCAACCGCCGTCCTGCTGCCCGGCACGGGTTCGGATGAGGTGTTCGTCCGTTCGGTGTTCGCCCGTCCGCTGGCCGCACTCGGGATCGAGCTGATCACACCGGCACCTCCGCGTGGCACGGCTGTGGTTGCGGGGACCATGGCGCTGGTCGACGACCTCGCGCGGACGGTGAGCGGGCCGTTGCTGGTCGGCGGTATCTCGCTCGGCGCCCATCTCGCCACCGACTGGGCACTTGGCAACCCCGGCCGCTGCGCCGGGGTGCTCGCAGCGCTGCCTGCCTGGCACGGCGAACCGGGACACGCACCGGCCGCCGTCGCAGCGCGGGCCTGCGCCGATCTGGTCGACCGGGCCGGGCTGGACACCGCGCTCGCCACAGCCACGCATGGTGTCGCGCCGTGGCTGGCCGCGGAGCTGGACCGCGCGTGGCGACGGCACGGCGACACGCTGCCTGCGAGCCTGCGGGCCGCGGCGGCGCATCCCGCCCCCGAGCCGGTACGGCTGCGCACGCTGGAGGTGCCGGTGGGGATCGCCGCCTGTGCCGACGATCCTGTGCATCCGCTGGCCGCCGCCCAGGTGTGGGCCGGCGCGCTACCGAGGGCGCGCGTATGCGAGACGACGTTGGAGGCGTTCGGCGCCGACCGGGAGGCCGTCGGCAGGGCCGCCGTCCTCGCGTGGCTCCGCGCCCGCTGAGGCTGCTTGTTTCACAAGCGGCGGAGCCGCTTGCCGTGGGCCACCAGCCCACGCCGCCGCGGGTTCTGAGACGTCTTCTCGCGAGGACAGCGACGACGTGGTGAACTGGACATTCTTGAGGAGGCGATCCCGGAGCGAGAAGGCCTCTCAGGTTCCGCCACTCGCACCGCCACGCAAACCATCAAGACATTCTCTAGCTGCCCTGGCCCTGCTGTTGTGCGATGTGGCTTGCCACGGCTTCGGGGAGCTTGATCGGCAGCGGGGTGCGGACGGGCATCGGCGAGTCGCCGCGGACGACGATGGTGTCGCGCACGATGTCCCGCAGCGCCACCGGCGCGTGGGCGGCCTGTGACTGCGGACCGGCGATCACCCCGCGCAGCATCCACCGCGGGCCGTCGACGCCGACGAAACGCAACGCCACCTCCCCGACGATGGCCGACAGCTCGATGCCCCACTCGCCACGTCCCGAGGTGACCTTCGCGCCGTCGGAACGCAGCTGCTCGGCCAGCTCGGTGCTGACGTCCTTCCACAGCCCGCCCGAGCGGGGCGCGGCGTAGGCGCTCACCGTGGCCTGGCCGTGCGCGGTGACGACGTG
Source organism: Saccharomonospora sp. NPDC046836 (assembly GCF_040645195.1). NCBI lineage: Bacteria > Bacillati > Actinomycetota > Actinomycetes > Pseudonocardiales > Pseudonocardiaceae > Saccharomonospora > Saccharomonospora sp. NPDC046836. The sequence goes on along the minus strand of NZ_JBEYXW010000022.1, from coordinate 11,272 downwards.
GACGGCGCGAACGTTGCCGTTCTGCTGGTCCATCTCGACCTGCACCTGCGAACCGTCCGGGACCGGTATCCGCACCGAGCCGAGATCCATCCGCGGGCGACCGTCGTCGGGCGCGTCGGCGATGTCGAACGGCCCCTCCGCCGCGGAGGCGTCCGCGGCGGGATCGTCCGGCCCGGTGACGACCGCGGCCGTCACCTCGGGAGCCTCGGCGACCTCGGCTGCCTCGGCGCGCTCGTCATGCCTCCGGTCTCGGCGCTTACGTCCGAAAATCCCCACCACTACTCCGTTCCGAGGGCCGCATGCCCACCCGTCGAACCGTAACCCCCCGCGCCGCGGACGGTCGCTTCGAGTTCGGCGACCTCCACGAACTCGGCGTGCTCGACCCGCTGCACGATCAGCTGAGCGATCCGGTCACCCCGTGCCAGCACGACCGGTTCCACCGGATCATGGTTGACCAGGCACACCCGGATCTCCCCGCGGTAGCCGGAGTCGATCGTGCCCGGCGTGTTCACGATCGAGAGCCCGACCCTGGCGGCCAGCCCGGAGCGCGGGTGCACGAAGCCGGCATAACCGGGCGGCAGCGCGATGGCCACCCCCGTGCCGACGACCGCCCGCTCCCCCGGCTGCAGCACCACGTCGGAGGTGGTCACGAGATCGGCACCGGCATCTCCGGGGTGGGCGTATGCCGGCAGCGGCACACCGGGATCGAGGCGGGAAAGCAGGACCTGCACGCTGGACACGACTCGCGAGACTACCCTGACCCTGTGAGCAGCGGGACGAGTGCGCGAACCGAGACCGGCCGTCAGTATGCGGAGCGGCTGTACCTGTCGTGGTGGGGCTGGCCGTTGCCGCTGGTGGGCAGCGCACTGCTGGCCGCGGAGATCCACATGGGCTACCCGGGCGTCCGGGCCTGGCTGCCCTACGTGATCCTGCTGCCGCTGGCGGTGGTTCTGCTGCTGGGCATGGGCAGGTTGAAGGTCCAGGTCACCGGTGGCGACGAGCCCGAGCTGTGGGTCGGCGACGCGCACCTGCCGCTGCGCTACCTCGGCGCCGTCGAGGTGATCGGCAAGGACCGCAAACGCAAGGCGCTCGGGCCGGAACTGGATCCCGCCGCGTTCGTCGCGCACCGCGGCTGGGTGCCGACGATGGTGCGCGTCCACCTCACCGATCCCGCGGACCCCACGCCGTACTGGCTGTTCAGCACGCGTCACCCCGAGCGGCTCGCGGCGCTCCTGCGTGCACGGGGCGTGGCGGAAGAGACCGCCTGAAACGAAGCGGGGTGGTCGAGCGTGTGCTCGACCACCCGTTTTCAGCGTGAGCCCCTCCGGATGCCGTTCCACCCCCGCGGCTGCGCTTGCCGGCCGCGCCGTCAGGCGCAGTCGCGGCAAATGAGCCGTCCGCCCGACTCCTCGGCCAGCCGGCTGCGGTGGTGCACCAGGAAGCACACCGAACAAGTGAACTCGTCTGCCTGCTTCGGCACGACCTTGACGGTCAGGTCCTCACCCGACAACCCCGAAAGGTCGGCCCCCGGAAGCTCAAAGTTCTCGGCGGTCGCGTCTTCGTCTACGTCGACCACACCAGACTGCGTCTCGTTGCGCCGCGCCTTCAGCTCCTCCAACGAGTCTTCAGCCAGCTCGTCGGCTTCGCTGCGGCGCGGAGCGTCGTAGTCGGTCGCCATTGTCCCTTCACCCCTGCGATAGCTTCGATACCAGTACGGGAACGCCCGAGCCGCCGCTCGAGAGTCCTTCGTGCCGCTGGTCAACGTCCCAGCGCCCGTGTTTGTGCCCGGAAACGACAGTGAGCGACGTCTCTTTCGGCGGTCGTCATGAACTCGTGTGCGAGACGGTCGCTGTCGGCCGGGAGCCCGCAGAGGGTAGCCCACTGCTCACCCGGGCTTGCGGCAGGTCGCCCTAGTCCGACGATACGTCACCCGACAGGGCTAATCGCCCCTCAATGAACTCGCGCCGTTCGAGGCCGAATCCGGAGTCGACGGGCTGGCCGGCGGCGATGTCGCGCGCTCTCGGGTCACAACCTGACGACATCCGATAGGGGTGTGCCATGGGTTGATCTGTAACGCCTAGGCTGATCAGCAACGACGGTGTCGATGAAATGACATGGTGCGGGCGGGAAATGCGGAAGGGACGGCTGTGGTGTCGGGGAACGGGGGCGTCCGAGGCAGTCGCGTCAGACCGTACCGGAAGTACAAACCGGTGCCCGCACTCATCGTGCTGGGGGCGATGGGCCTCGTGGCCACATTCGTCTGGGTCAACGCACTGTCGTCCACCGACGATCTCACCACGGCAATCCACTGCGAGCCGACCGCGACGCCACCCGCGGGCGTGACCTACGACGTGCAGGCCAACGACGCACTCGCCGGCGCCCAGCCCGCGCCACCGGACCGGGTCGCGGTGCGCGTGCTGAACGCCAGTGGCGCACGTGGCGAGGCGGCGATGACGACCGAAGGGCTGCGGCAGCTCGGCTTCACGCAGATCGCCCAGCCGGACAACGATGACGCCTACGGCGACCGGACGGCGAACTGCCACGGGCAGATCCGCTTCGGCACCAACGGTGAGAGTGCAGCGCGCACTCTCCAGCTCGTCGACCCGTGCCTGGAACTGGTCAGAGACAACCGCCAGGACGCCACCGTCGACCTCGCGGTCGGCACCAGGTTCAACGACGCCCGCCCCACCCGCACGGCACTGGATGTGCTCGACCAGCTCAAGACCTGGTCCGCCCAGAACCGCAATGCCGGCAACAGCGAGCAGTCGACGGGCCAGGGCCCCGTCGTCGACCAGGAACTCCTCGACCACACCGCCCCGACAGTCTGCTGATCGTCACACGGTGGCGGCGCCGCATTTGATGGCGGCGACGCGAAGGGCTTCGGCGATCGATGGTGGCGCAGCGAGGGTGGCGTCCACCCCGAGCTCCGGATCCGTACCCGGCAGGGACACGACCGCGCCCGCTTCCTCGGCGATGAGGGCGCCGGCAGCCCAGTCCCACCGCTTGAGGCCGTGCTCGAAGTAGGCGTCGGTCCAGCCGGCGGCGACAGCGCACAGGTCCAGTGACGCCGCGCCGGGCCTGCGGATGTCACGGACGTGGCCGAGCAGGCCTGCGATCAGCTCCGCCTGGCGGGCCCTGCGCTCGGGCACGTAGGCGAAACCGGTGCCGAGCAAGGCGAGATCGAGCCGCTCGGGTGCGTTGACCCGCAGCCGCCTGCCGTCGAGCCACGACCCGGCACCCCGCGCGGCCGTCCACCGCCGCCCGCTCACCGGTTCGACGACGGCGCCGGCCACGGACACACCACCGACCTGGGCCGCCACCGAGACGGCGAACTCCGGCAGCCCGTAGAGGAAGTTCACGGTGCCGTCGATGGGATCGACGACCCAGGTGACCCCCGCACCGAGCTGCCCGCCCGCTTCCTCGCCGAGCACGGGCTCCCCGGGGCGCAGCTCGGCCAGCCGCGCCCGGATGAACCGTTCCGACTCGTGATCGACCGCAGTGACGACGTCGGTCTTGCTGGTCTTGGTGTCGACAGCGACTTCCCCACCAGCGAGCATGGACTCACGCGCATGCAGGACCAGCTCGGCGGCTTCGGCCGCGACCTGTTCCGCGACGACGGCCAGTGCGGTTGGCTCGGGTTCGGTAACTCCCATGCCCACCATGGGATCACAGAGGGGGTATGGGGGCTTGCCCCATGTGGGGTGTGAGGTCGCGGGTATGGGGGCTTGCCCCCATGTCGGTATGGGCCGCGGGCATGGGGACTTGCCCCCATGTGGGGTGTGAGGCCGCGCCCCACAAAACACAGCTAAAGTCTCCGCCAATGGCTTCTGAATCGAATAGGAAAGGACGACGCCAATGACGGCGACCCGCGGTCTCGGCATCGACATCGGCGGCAGCGGTATCAAGGGCGGCCTTGTCGATCTGGAGATGGGCCAGCTGATCGGCGACCGGATGCGGATCGACACCCCGCAGCCGGCGACGCCCGATGCCGTCTCCGACGTCGTCGCCGAGATCCTGGACCGGTTCGAGTGGGACGGCCCGGTCGGCATCACGCTGCCCGCGGTCATCAAGAAGGGCGTGGCGCAGACCGCCGCGAACATCGACCCGAGCTGGATCGGCACCGATGCCGACGCTCTGTTCGCCAAGCGGATCGGCAGGCACGTCGACGACGTCGCGATGCTCAACGACGCCGATGCCGCGGGCATGGCCGAGATGCGCTTCGGTGACCCTGCGGCCCGGCACGGCGTGGTCGCACTGCTCACCTTCGGCACCGGCATCGGCAGCGCGCTGTTCCAGGACGGCAAGCTCGTCCCCAACACCGAGTTCGGTCACCTCGAGGTCGACGGGCACGATGCCGAGAAGAAGGCCGCCGCCTCCGTCAAGGACAACGAGGGCCTCTCCTACCCGGATTGGGCCAAGCGGGTCGATCGTTACCTGACCGTGCTCGAGAACCTCATCTGGCCGGACCTGTTCATCGTCGGTGGCGGGGTCAGCAGGAAGGCGGAGAAATGGGTGCCACTGCTGAACATCAGGACCCGCGTCATCGTCGCATCGCTGCAGAACAACGCCGGAATCGTGGGCGCAGCGGCGGCCGCGGCGGAGGGCATCGGGCACTGACCGGCAGCGTCCGGCGACACACCGCGGCAGCACCGGCTCGCGGCGGAAAAGTTGATCGCTTGGCGCCGCTTTCCCACATCGTCGTTACAATGGAACACGGCCCTCGGCTGCGGGAGGAAAACCGCAGGCCGGGGCATGTTTCCCCTATCTAGGGCAGCCGGGACGCATGCGTACCGGCTCGTCATGATCGACCGCTGCGAAAGGGCGTACGTGGCAGCCGCAAAGACCGCAACCCGAAGCGGGACGAAGACAACGAGCGCCGCCAAGCAAGCGACAGCCGAGGACAGCACGGCGGCCGCGAACGGGACGGCCACGTCAGAGGGCACGCAGGCCGCGAAGAAGGTCCCCGCGAAGACGACGCGGGCGCGCAAGGGTGCCAAGACCGACAAGCCCAAGACCAAGGGCGAGTCCTCGGAGTTCGGCGACGACATCGATGCCGCCGAGCTGGAAGACGTCGATCTGTCCGACCTCGATGTCGACGCGGTGGAAGTCGACGTCGTCGACGCGACGGTGACCGAGGAAGAGGGCGAGGACGAGCCCGCCGAGGAGGAGCCGGCCAGCAAGCCCCGTTCCTCCAACGACCCGGATTTCGTGTGGGACGAGGAGGAGTCCGAGGCGCTGCGGCAGGCCCGCAAGGACGCCGAACTGACGGCCTCCGCCGACTCGGTGCGCGCCTACCTCAAGCAGATCGGTAAGGTCGCGCTGCTCAACGCGGAGGAGGAGGTCGAGCTCGCCAAGCGGATCGAGGCCGGGCTCTACGCCGCCGAGCGAGTGCGGATCGCCGAGGACGAAGGCGAGAAGCTCAGCACCCAGATGCGCCGCGACCTCAAGTGGATCGTGCGCGACGGCGAGCGGGCGAAGAGCCACCTGCTGGAAGCGAACCTCCGCCTCGTGGTGTCACTGGCCAAGCGCTACACCGGCCGGGGCATGGCGTTCCTGGACCTGATCCAGGAAGGAAACCTGGGTCTGATCCGTGCGGTCGAGAAGTTCGACTACACCAAGGGCTTCAAGTTCTCCACGTACGCCACCTGGTGGATCCGGCAGGCGATCACCCGTGCCATGGCCGACCAGGCCCGCACCATCCGTATCCCGGTGCACATGGTCGAGGTGATCAACAAGCTCGGCCGCATCCAGCGTGAGCTGCTGCAGGACCTCGGTCGCGAGCCCACCCCCGAGGAGCTCGCCAAGGAGATGGACATCTCGCCGGAGAAGGTCCTGGAGATCCAGCAGTACGCGCGCGAGCCGATCTCACTCGACCAGACCATCGGCGACGAGGGCGACTCGCAGCTCGGTGACTTCATCGAGGACAGCGAGGCCGTGGTGGCAGTGGACGCGGTGTCGTTCACGCTGCTGCAGGACCAGCTCCAGTCGGTGCTGCAGACCTTGTCCGAGCGCGAGGCGGGCGTGGTGCGGCTGCGCTTCGGCCTCACCGACGGCCAGCCGCGGACTTTAGACGAGATCGGCCAGGTCTACGGCGTGACCCGCGAGCGCATCCGGCAGATCGAGTCCAAGACGATGTCGAAGCTGCGCCACCCGTCCCGTTCCCAGGTGCTGCGCGACTACCTGGACTGACCTCGCGGTGCGGGGCTGCCGTTGTCCCACAGTTGGGCACGCAGCCCCGCATCCGTGACCAGCGCCCGCGCCGCGCCTGCCCAGTCCGCGCGGACGATCAGCAACATCCCGCCCGGCGCCATTCCTTTGCGCCGCAGTGCGGCGGCCAGGTTCTCGATCGGCTGTAGATGCACCCCCTGCTCACCGAGCGAAGGATAAGTGTCCACAACGGACACAAGCGTTCCCGCCGTACCGGTGGACATTCCGGCCACGAGCACGAAATGGCCGACCCGCCAGCGAGATGTCCACAGTGGAATCTCTCCGGCGTCGAGATAATCACGAAGTAGACGCTGTGGCGTGTCGTGTGCGGCGAACTTCCCGGTGTCGACATTGGCGATCACGACCACCCTGCCCAGCCTGCGTGCGCCGTCGAGCAGCCTGCCGAGCGCGGGCACGGTCCACTCACCGCTCGCCGGCACCGCCGCCAGCTCGCCGTGGGACAGCGTCTCGATCGCCCGTGCGAGCCCGATCGCCGAGGTCCCGGCGCTTGCGGAGCCGCCGGCAACCGGGAGCGTGAGCCGGAAGTCGGCACGGCCGCACTCCCCCGGCGGCCAGCTCGGCTCGTCACCTGACGCCAGCACCGTTCCCGCAGCGAGTGCCACCTCATCCTGGTCGGTGACCTCGACACCATGCGCACGCAGCGACACCAGCCCGGCGAACGCGCCACACAGCTCGTTCTTCTGCGGTCGTTCGGCGCGCGCGTGTCGGAGCACCTCCTCGGCGCCGGGCAACGAGCTCAGCTCGTGCAGGAGGGACACGTCGTCAGTACCGCCACAGGTGGGCGCGCACGATCTCCTCGAGCGGCTTGTCCCTGGCCCATTCGGCATCGGAGCGCCGCACCGCCTGGAACGCGCCGAACAGCTCGGGGCCGAGTGCATCGGCGATCCGTGGCGAGCCGGCGAGCGCGGCAGCCTGCTCGTCCGGTGTGACCGGTAGTCGGTGCACGCCACGCGCCTCCCGCTCCGTCTCGGCCCAGGTGCCGGGATCCGCTTCGATGGGTGCGGGCGGCGTGAGGCGTTCGGTGAGGCCGGCGACGCCCGCGGCGAGCAGCACCGCCAGCGCCAGGTACGGGTTGGCGGCGGCGTCACACGGCTTGAGCTCGAGGTTGGCGTGGTCGGCGCCGAGCAGCTCCGAACCAGGGACGTACCGCAGCGGCGCTTCCCGGTTCTCCACGCCCCAGAACGTGTAGGCGCTCGCGAAGTACCCGGGCCGCAGCCGCGTCAACGACGGCACGCTCGGCGCGGTCACGGCGGTCAGCGCGGGCAGGTCGCGGAGCAGGCCTGCGAGGTAGCCCGCGCCCTCCCGTTCCGGCGCAGCCGAACCCGCGAGGAGGTTGCGGCCATGGCGGCGGATCGAGGTGTGCACGTGCCAGCCGTTGCCCGCGGCCTCCGGACTGACCAACGGGGCGAAGCTCACCCGCAGCCCATGCGCGTGGGCTGCTGCATGAATCGTCTGGCGTGCCAGCAGCTGGTCATCCGCCGCGGACACGGGGTCGGTCGCCGCGAGGCTGAGCTCCAGTTGCGCCAGACCGTACTCGGCGTGCAGCTGACCGATGCGCAGCCCGTTACCGTCGAAGTCGCGCAGCAGCGCGGCGATGAAGCCATCGAGCGGTACGAGCGCATGCGGGCTGTACGCCGGTCCCGCATGCCCGGGCGCCGAGGCGATGTCCACGCTGCCCGCCGGTGCCACCGCGAACTCCATCTCGAACCCGGCTCGCAGCTCGAACCCCTGCTGGGCTGCCGCCTCGACCTGGCGTTGCAGCGCCGTGCGCTGGCAGTAGGGCGACGGGGCGCCGTCCGCCAGCACCTGACGAGCGGGCACCCATGCCAGCGCGGGCTGCCCTGCGAGCCTGCGGAGCCGGCCGAGTACCGGGAACAGCCGGATGTCGCCCGACGGCGTGGCCAGGCCGGAATGCGCGTAGGTGATGCGGTCGTGGGTGTCGAACACCGCGAACAACGTCGTGGCCCCGACCCCGCGCGCCGCGGCGTCGGCGAGGCCGCCGATCGGCACGATCCGCGAGCGCGGGATGCCGTTGTTGTCCGCCCACGCCAGGTGCACACCGCGGACGCCCGCGAGGGCGAGGTCCTTGGCGGCCGCCGATGCCGCCTTCGTCATCCACTCATCCTGCCAGCGCGGTCGCGCTGCGTCACCCGCTACGGAGGTTCGCGTACCGCGCCATTGTCACGGGAGCGCACCGCGACCCCGCCGACGACCGCGAGGATTCCCAGGATCTCCAGCGGGCGCGGGACCTGCCCGAGTACGAGGAAGCCCGCGACCGTGGCTGTCACGGGCAGTAACGCCAGCAGCACCGCGAACCGGGCCTGCCCGACACGGCGCAGCACCACCTGGTCGAGCGCGTAGGGCACCACGGTCGACAGCAGCCCCACGCCGACGCCAAGCACCAACAGGTCCGGCGCAGCCCACACCGCCTGTGTGCCCAACGCCAGCGGCGAGAGCAGCACCGTGGCCACGGCGAAGCCGACCGCGAGGCTGTCGATGCCGTTGCCGTCGAGCGCCACCTTCCTGCCGAGCAGGATGTAGCAGGCCCACGCCGCGGCGGCCGCCAGCGCGAACGCGACGCCGGCGGGGCTTCCGCGCAGCTGGACGTCGGCAATGCACACCACGCCGACGGCGACCAATGCGAGCGCGGCGACATCGCGCCGCCCGCGGGTTCCGGCGGCGGCGACCACGACCGGTCCGGTGAACTCGAGCGCCACGGCGGTGCCGAGCGGCAACCGCGCGACCGCCTCGTAGAACACGACGTTCATCCCCGCCGTCACGACGCCGAACACCGCGGCCAGAAGCAGCGGCCGCCCCCGCCACGCGGCGCGGCCCGGCCTGCGCCAGGCGAGCAGGATCAGCGCGGCTCCGAGGCAGCGCAGCCACGCGACTCCGGACGGCGACGCGACGTCGAACAACCACACCGCAACCGCAGCCCCGACGTACATCGAAATTCCGCTGAGAACGAACAAGATCGGCGCCGGGACCGTGTCGAATCGCCGTTTCGAACCCGCAATGTCCACGCAATGATGGTGCCTGACCATGGCAAACGTGCCGCCACGACCACCGGTTTCGGCGAACAGCGGGATCGATCTAGGGCATTCGGGGGAAATCGACGTGACGCACCTCCCACACACACGGGAACACTTGCGGGCGGCCAAACGTCTGCAAGAGTGGAGGCAGCGAACACCGGGAACGGCGCCAGCCGGGAACGGTGTCGTGGCTGAATTGATGGCATCGGCGCGCCGATGCCGGGACGGAGGGAGACTCCAATGACCTCACCGACGCTCACCCGCCCCGAACTGACCGCTGCGGACCGTTGTGACCGTTGTGGCGCAGCCGCACAGCTGCGCGCGGTACTTCCCAGCGGCGGAGAGCTGCTGTTCTGCGGACACCACGGTCGCGAGTACGAGGCCAAGCTCAAGGAGATGGCCGCGGACATCCAGCGCTGAGCCACTACCAGCCGCGTAACGGGCGGGGATCCTTCGGAGGATCCCCGCCCGTTCGGCATTTCGGAGGCCAGTGAGCCGCGCCACAGTGCGATGGCGTGGGAACCACCACGGCTGAGGCGGCGACCTGGTCAGTATGTCGACCGCCGAGCTCGAGACCTCATCGCCAACGCCCACCAGCTGGTCCGTGCGGCCGCTGCTGCTCCGCCTGCATTTCTATGCGGGCATTCTGATCGGGCCGTTCGTTCTCATCGCGGCGCTGACCGGCTTGCTGTACGTGTTCGCACCGCAACTCGAGCAGGCGCTCCACACCATGAGCTGCGCGTTCCCGCCTCACCGGTGTCGGTGCCGCTGGCCGAGCAGGTCGCGGCGGCACAGGCCGCCCTCCCGGAGGGCACGCTGGCGGCGATCCAGCCTGCTCCCTCGGACACCGACACCACACAGGTGCTGTTCAGTTCGCCGGAGCTCGCTGAGAGCTACCACTACACAGCGTTCGTCAACCCGCACGACGGCGAGGTCCGCGGAGTGCTCGAAACGTACGGGTCAGGGCAGGCGCTGCCCGTCCGGGCGTGGCTGGACCAGCTGCACCGTGGCCTGCATCTCGGTGACGTCGGCCGAATCTACAGCGAGCTCGCCGCCAGCTGGCTGTGGGTCGTCGTGCTCGGCGGCCTGGTGTTGTGGTGGGGCAAGCGCCGCCGACGCAGGCTGCGGCCCGACCGCACCACGACGGGACGCCAGCGGACGCTGTCCTGGCACGGCGTCACCGGCACCCGGGTGGCGCTCGTGCTGTTGTTCCTGTCAGCCACCGGCCTGACCTGGTCGCAGTTCGCCGGGGAGAACGTCGCCGCCCTGCGGGAGGCACTGTCCTGGCAGACGCCGTCGGTGTAGGCGAGCACGCGGAGCACGGCGCGGCCGGCCACGAGCCGTCGACCGGCGGGCAGGGTGATTCCGCAGTCGATATCGGCGTCGATCGCGTGCTCGCCACGGCACGCACGGTGGGGCTGGACAATCCGGTCGAGATCGTCCCGCCCGTGGCGGACGGCGAGGCCTATGTCGTCAGGCAGATCCAGCGCAGCTGGCCGGAGAAGCAGGATTCGGCAGCGATCCATCCGGCAACCGGCGAGGTGCTCGACGTGCTGCGGTTCGCCGATTACCCGCTCATGGCCAAGCTCGCCCGCTGGGGCATCGACGCGCATATGGGCCTGCTGTTCGGCTGGCCGAACCAGGTCGTGCTGGCCGCGGTGTGTGTTGCGGCGATCGTGCTGATCGTGCTCGGTTACCGGATGTGGTGGCAGCGCAGGCCGACCAGGGACGTCTTCGGCGTCGGCAGGCCGTTCCCGCGCGGCGGGTGGCGCCGGTTGCCATCTTGGGCACTGGCGCTGCTCCTGGTGGCAACGGCCGCTGTGGCCTGGTTCCTGCCGCTATTCGGCATATCGCTCATGGCGTTCCTGGTGCTCGACGCCGTACTCGACGCCCGCCGCCGCGCGGTGCGCTGAACGACGATGCCGCGGCCGAGCACCCGGCACGACATCACCAGGTTGTCGATGACGATCGTGCCCGCGTCCTGCCGGGCGAACAGCACACCGACCACGCCG
>NZ_JBEYXW010000021.1:0-117966 GCF_040645195.1 Saccharomonospora sp. NPDC046836 | reverse complement strand
TCCTGTTCTTCGCCAGCGTCGGTGCCTACGCCGCGGCCGGTGAGGTGCTGGATCTCCTGCTGCTGTTCGCGATCGGCCTGCTCGGCTTCGCCATGCGACGGTACGGGCTACCGGTGCTGCCCGCGATCGTCGGTGTGATCCTCGGCCCAGCGGCGGAGCTGCAGATGCGCCGCGCCCTGCAGATCAGCGATGGCAGCCTCACCGGGTTGATCAACTCGCCGATAGCGGTGGTGATCTACGTGGTGATCGCGGTGCTCCTCGCATGGCCGCTGCTGCGGAGGCTCCTCCCCCGCCGCGCTGCCGACGCGGAGCCGAAGGAGCGCGTGGACGCCTGAGTAACAGCTGAGTAACAGCCCCCAAGGCCACCTTGGTTGCATTGAACGCAACCAAGGTGGCCTTGGGGGCTTACTGGGCGATCCGTAGGCAATCGGCGAGTATGCGTTGCAGGCGGAGGCCGCGGTGCACGTCGCAGGGGTGCTCGCGGACGCCGCTGGCGATCATGGCGGCGAAGTCGTCGAGCAGCGCGGTGAACGCTTCGGCCGGTGATCCCGGCTTGCCGTTCAGGGTGCGGAGCCCGTGCTCGCCGTACACCGCGAACTCGATCACCGTCGGGCGTAGCGGCAGCCGGATGGACATGCTCAACGTGCTCGTGGCGCTGCCGTTGTGTTCCAGTACGACATGCCACAGATCGCCGGCGGTGCGGTGCGCCGCACGCACGGCGGTGACCTCGCCGAGCGCGGCGTCCATCAGGTCGACGGCATGTGGCCCGATGTCAGCCAGTGCGCCCGAGGAGTGCCGCCACTCCGAGCCGCTGTACTGGCCGGCGAGCAGAGCGCCGGAGAGCCAGCGCCCGTTGCCGCCCGCCCAGCCGCCGGTCGCGGCGAGACCGTCGAGCCATTCGCGCGTCTGCAGTGCGTACCGCAGGGTCAGCACCACGAGCGCCGCGACGCCGGCATCCGCAACCGCATCCGCGACCCGGGCCGCCGTCGCCACGTCGTCCGCGACCGGCTTCTCCAGGATGAGGTGCTTACCCGCTTTGGCGGCGGTGACCGCGTAGCCGGCCTGCACGGCGGGTGGCACAGCGAACGCGACGGCGTCGACCTCGTCAAGTAGTTCGTCGAACGTGGCGCACGCGCGGGTGTAGTGCTCCGCGGCGAACGCGGTGGCGACCTCGGGACGCCGGGTCCACACGGCGCTCAGTGTTGTACCCGGATGGTCGGCAAGCGCCGGTGCATGTACCGACCTCGCCCACGGTCCCGCGCCGACTAGTCCAATCCGCAGCGGCTCGTCCATGCCGGGTCACTCGTAGTTGTAGAAGCCGCGGCCCGTCTTCTTGCCGAGCAGCCCGGCGTCGACCATGCGCAGCAGCAGCGGCGGCGCCGAGTAGAGCGGCTCCTTGAACTCCGCGTACATCGAGTCGGCGATCGCCTTGACCGTGTCCAGCCCGATCAGGTCGGCCAGCCGCAGCGGGCCCATCGGGTGCGCGGTGCCCTTCTCCATGCCGTGATCGATGTCCTCGGCGGAGGCGAAGCCCGACTCGAACATCCGGATCGCCGAGACCAGGTACGGCACCAGCAGCGCGTTGACGATGAAGCCTGCGCGGTCCTGCGAGCGGATGACGGTCTTGGCGAGCGCGCTGGAGACGTGCGCGTCGGCGCGCGCCACCGTCTCCTCGCTCGTCAGTAGTGACGGCACCAGCTCCACGAGCGGCAGCACCGGAACCGGGTTGAAGAAGTGGATGCCGATCACCTGCTGCGGGCGGCTGGTCGCCATGCCCAGCTTCATGATCGGGATGGAGGAGGTGTTGGACGCCAGGATGGCGTCGGCGCCCTCGACGACCTTGTCCAGTGACCGGAACAGCTCGACCTTGGCCTGCTCCTGCTCCAGCACGGCCTCCACGACGAGATCGCGGTCGGCGAACGCGTCGAGGTCGGTCGTGAACGTGATACGGCCGACAGCCGCCTCGGCCTCCTCCGCGGCGAGTTTGCCGCTGCGAACAGCCCGCTGTAGCGACTTCTCGATGCGGGCCCTGCCCGCGTCGAGCGCGGGCAGGTTGACCTCGTTGATCACCACATCCAGGCCGGCTCGCGCGTGTACCTCCGCGATGCCCGAGCCCATCAGGCCCGCGCCGACCACTCCGACCCGCCGGATGTCAGGCACATTCGCTCCCTACGTCTTCGTCGGCAGAAAGAGTCCGCAGCGGAACGCGAGGGTGGGTACCGGCTTGCCGGTTCCCACCCTCGCGTTCCGCTGCGTCAACGACGGTAGTCGTTGTACCCGTCGTCGTACGGGTCCTCGTACCGTTCCTCGTCCTCGTGGTCCTTGTCCGAGGAGCTGCCCGACAGCTCACGCTGCAGAGCATCGAAGTCCGTGGTGGGAGTGCTGTACTTGAGCTCCCTGGCCACCTTCGTCTGCTTGGCCTTAGCTCGGCCGCGCCCCATGGCTCGACCCCCTTGCGCAGGGGCGGGGCGGCCGGGGGATATCGGCGGCCCCGCGTCGTCTCGACAACTATTTCCTGAGCACACCGTACCGTGTCGACGGGGTCCGATGCGACGTGGCATGGTGTGCGAACGGTGACAGTATTGCTTTCGTCCTTCGAACGGGCCAGCCGATGCGTGTCGACACCCCGTGTCGTGCCAGGATTCCTGGGTGATCCGTCCGTTCGTGGCCTATCTGCGGGTCTATGAACCGCTGCCTGCTTTCGGCGAACCGCCTGATGAGCAGCTGGTTCGGGCCGTCGAGGCGGCCACGCTGACGCATGCCGCAGCGGGCGAGCGCGAGCACCTCTTGTGGTTGAGGTCACAGATTTCAATACCGCCTCGGCTGCTTCCCGCTGAGCTCGCAGGCGGTGCCCCCGCGCCCAGCGCGAGGACCGACGTGCTCGTGCTCGATCCCGAGGATGTGCCGACCGCGGGCAGTGCCGTGGTGGGGCCCGGCCCGCTCGTCTGCCCGCTGGAGGTGCGGGCGCGCTCGGCGGCGGCCCTGATCGGTTTCCTGAGTGAGGCGCAGCCGGCGCTGCGGGCCGCGGTGCTCGACGCGACCGGCCTTTCCGCCGACGCGATCAGGTCGCGGGCCAACGCCGCTCTGCGCGATCTGCCCAGCACCATGCACATCCTGTCCACCACGTGGACGGTTCCACTGCCGTGGTTCTGTCTCATCGAGCCCGACGAGCGCAGGCTCGTCCTCGGCAGCGGGCAGCAGGATCCCGAGCGGGAGCTGTCGTGGCGCACGGCGATGACGGACGCGTTGCGGCGGGTCGCCGAGGCGGAGGAGCTGGTGGAGGAGGTACTCGGCGAATCGGGACCCGCGCGCATCCTCGCCGAGACTGGCCGGTGGTTGTCGAACTTCCATCCGGCGTCGGCGGTCGAGCTCGACTACGGCGGCCTGGTCCAGCTCATCGAGGACCCGATCCTGGAATCGGACACCTCGGCGGAGGAAGTGCACGCGATACTGCAGGCCATGCGGGGCGGCGTGGTCGAGGAGATCGCCGAGCTGTTCCAGACACTCCGCGACTACTGGAGCGACATCGCCACCCGCGAACGCTTCAACTAGCCGGCGTCGCCGTCCTGGTCGTCGCGGCGCCGCTCGCTGGCGAGCAGTTCATCCACTGACGCGGTGCCCTGCGCATAGCGGCGGGCGATCTCGGCGTTGAAGGCGTCGACCACGGCCTGCACCTGGCGGCGCCGCAGGGACACCGACGACTCCTGCTCCCGGAAGCTGTCCAGGGTCTCGGCCAGCTGTGCGTCGGACAGGGCCGACACGTCGGACAGGTTCGCGTTGCCGACCAGCGCCTCGGCCCTGCGCCGGTACTCGCCCGCGCGCGAGGGCTCCAGCGGCTGGTGCCTGCCGGAGCCGGCCGCGGGCCCGAGCGCGTTGTCGGCGAGGATCGTGGCCAGTTGGTCCACCACACTGGCCGCACCGCCGGAGCTGCGCCGTTGCTGTTCGGCCTTCACGATGTCGATGCGCGCGTGGAGCAACCGGCGCAGGTACGACAGGTCGGTCTCCTCCTGGGCGGCTTCGTCCCGCCGCTCGCGCAGAGTGGTGAGCGGCAGGTTCTCCAGGTCGGTTGCATAGTCGGCGGCGAGGACACGGTCGATGCGACGTCGCCCGCCGGGCCGGACTTCGATCACGGGGCCATCCTGCTCTAGTTCCGTTGGGCACACCAGGCCGGGGCCATGATCATCTTACCCGCGGAAGTGCTGTACGGCCTCCCGTCCGGGAGCCGCCCGCTCCTCGGGAACGGAGTCGGGATCGATCGCCGCCTGCACAGCCCTGTCCTCGGCACCGGCGATGAGTTCGGCATCCACCGGCGTCGACCGCTTCACCAGCGCGAGCGCGATCGGCCCGAGCTCGTGGTGCTGCGCCACGCTGCCGACCCGGCCGACCGTCCGGTCGCCGAGCAGCACCGGATCACCCGTCTCGGGATAGATCTCCGGTGAGCCGTCGAGGTGCAGCAGCACCAGGTGCCGGGGCGGCCTGCCGACGTTGTGCACCTTGGCCACGGTTTCCTGCCCGCGGTAGCAGCCCTTCGCGACGTGTGCCGCAGAGCCGATCCAGTTCACCTCGTGCGGGATGGTGCGCTCGTCGGTGTCGACCCCGAGCCGGGGCCGCAGTGACTCCACGCGCAGCGCGTCGAACGCCCAGCTCCCCGCGGGCCGCGCGCCCGCATCGGTGAGCCTGGTCCACCAGCCGGTGAGATCCTCGCGGGGAACGAGCAGGTCCACCGCGTGCCTGCCGGGCCACGGCATCCGCCGGGCGAAGCCGCCACCCGGCAGCGGGGCCACCGCGTACGACCGCGCGTCAAGGTCGACGTCGAGCACCTTCGGGATGTCGGGGCCGAGGAGCGTCAGCACGACCAGGTCATCGGTCGCGTCCACGATGTCCACCTTGGACCAGAACTTCATCGCCTCGAGGTAGCCGAGCAGTGTCTGCTTGCCGCCCTTCGGCAGGGCGCTCGTTGCCTGCGCACCGGGATCGGTGTCGAGGAACATCGTGCCGCCGGTGTAGCCGAGCACCATGTGCGCGTCGATGCGGCCCTGGCTGTCGAGCACGAGCGCCTCGGTGCCGGTGTCCTCGGGCAGCGCCGATACGTGCTGGGAGAGCACCAGGTGCAGCCACGACAGCCGGTCTTCGCCGGTGACCGTGATGACCTCGCGATGTGACCGGTCGACCACCGCGACCCGGCGGACGGCGGTGCGCTGCTCGGCGAACGGGTCGCCCCAGTGCCAGGGGACCCCGGCCTCGGGATGTCCGTCGGGCGCGCCGACCGCGCCGGGCCGACTGAGCAGCGGTGACTGGTAGGAGGCCATAGCGTCGATCGTAGGCGGCAAGGGCGGTTCGGTGGGGTGATGTGATCGCCCGCGCGCCGGATACGGTGGGCCGTATGCGCGTGCTTGCTTTCCTCGACGGCACCCTTGCCGACCCAGACGAGGCCCACATCCGCGTCGACGACCTCGGCCTGCTCCGTGGCGACGGCGTCTTCGAGACGATCCTGGTCACCGGCGGGACACCGCGAGAGCTCGGTCCGCACCTGGACCGGTTGGCTCGCTCGGCCGCGATGATGGACCTGCCGCAACCGGATCGTGCGGCGTGGGAACGCGTCACACAGCTGGTGATCGACAACTGGTCCGGCGGGCCCGAGATCGCCGTGAAGCTCGTCTACACGCGGGGCGTCGATGGCGACCCGAACGCGACTCCGACCGGGTTCGCGCTGGGCATGGAGATCGACGAGAAGGTCAAGCGGGCCCGTGTCGAGGGCATCGCCGCGATCACGCTCGACCGCGGGATCGATCCCGGTCTCGCCGGGCGGGCGCCGTGGTTGCTGCTCGGGGCGAAGTCGCTGTCCTACGCGATCAACATGGCCGCGGGGCGTGAGGCGGCCCGGCGCGGCGCGGCGGACGTCATCTTCACGGCGACGGACGGATCGGTGCTGGAAGGGCCGACGTCCTCGGTGATCGTGGTCCGTGGGCGCACGCTGTACACGCCGCCTGCGACGATCGGGATCCTGCCCGGCACCACGCAGGGTGACGTGTTCCGTGCCGCCGAACGGGGCGGCTGGGGCACCAAGGTCGAGCCGATCATGGTGAGCGAGCTGCCCTCGGCGGATGGCGTGTTCCTGGCTTCGTCGGTGCGGAAGCTGACTCGGATGCACACCCTCGACGGGGCCGCGTTGCCCGACTCGACTGCGGTGCACGCCGAACTCGCGGAGCTCTACGACGCCCAGTACCGCTGACGCCGCCAGGAGCTAGCCGATGACGCGGTGCAGCAGGGCCGAGGCGTGCGGGGTCATGGGCTGACCGACCATGGCCCGCTCCTCGACGTAGCCGAGGTCGCCGCCGGCGACGATGCCGTAGAGCCGCTGGGCTGCGGTGACCTCCTTGGCCGTCGCCGTGCGCACGACCGCGTCGGTTCCCAGCTGCCAGGCGGACTGGGTCTTCGGCTTGCCGTAGAAGAGCTCAAGGATGCCGCTGGAGTGGCAGAGCAGGAGCTCGATGGTGTCGTCGGCCTGTGGCCGCCACCAGCCGGTCTCGCGCGCGGCGGGGCGGATGACCTTGCCGTCCTCGTCGAGCAGCCAGGAGCGGGCCTCGTGGTAGAGGAACGGCCTGCCGTCGTGGGAGATCGTCAGCTGCTGCGCGAAGCGGTACGGGCCGTCGATCGTCGGGTAGTTGATCTCACCCTCGCCGCGCCACACACCGACGAGCGGCAGCAGCGCCAGGCAGGCGTCGTGCAGGTTGGGGCCCTCGCGCAGGTTCGCCGTGTCGCCGGGGATCGGCAGGTCGGGCAACTGCGGGATGTTGCGCCTTGCCGTCGTCTCAGCGCGCTCGGCCGCGACCCGGATCGCTTCGTCGCCGCTTTCGGACATCGGACTCAGCGCTGGTCGGAGTACAGCCGGTAGACCATGTAGCCGCCGAACCAGGTCGTGGCAACGATGGCGAGGACCAGCAACGTCGTAAACAGAATCTCCACGCCGGAAGGATAGCCCCCGCCTGGCTGGTAGACGGGGCGCAGGGGGGAACGCCGTGAGCACGGTCACCGCGCCGAGTGGTTACGCGAAAAAGGCCCCCAAGGCCACCTTTTGCGAATACAGCGGCGCGCAGCGTCTCCGTCTGGGTGGTGGTGGGAGACGGGTGGGCGCGTTCAACGCAAGCAAGGTGGCCTTGGGGGCCAATTCGAACGGGGGGTCAGGCGACGGCGATGGTCACCTGGTGCAGACCTGGGCCCTCCGCGCTGACGGAGGCCTGGCCGTTGCCGCTGCGGTGCAGGGCACGCACGGTCCAGGTGCCCGGCGCCGCGTAGAACCGGAAGTCACCGTCCGGCGACGCCTGCACCTCGCCGGTGAACTCGCCGTCGGCGTTGAGCAGCCGCACGTAGGCGCCGCCCAGCGGGCCCTCGCCGCCCGTCACCTTGCCGGCCACCACGACCTGGCCGCCGGTGTCGGCGTCCGCCGCGATCGCGGTCTGCGCGGGGGCGCCACATCCGTCCGTCATCACTTGGCTCCCGTCTCAATCGGCACGCCTACCAGCGAGCCGTACTCCGTCCACGAACCGTCGTAGTTCTTCACGTCCTCGAGGCCGATCAGCTCGCGCAGTGCGAACCAGGTGTGGCTCGACCGCTCGCCGATACGGCAGTAGGCGATGGTCGGCTTCGAGGTGTCCAGACCGGCTTCGTTGTACAGCTCGGCCAGCTCGTCGGCGGACTTGAAGGTGCCGTCCTCGTTGGCCGCCTTGGACCACGGGACGTTCACCGCGCTCGGGATGTGCCCGGCACGCTGCGCGGACTCCTGCGGCAGGTGCGCCGGAGCCAGCAGCTTGCCGGAGAACTCGTCCGGCGAACGCACGTCGATCAGGTTCTTGGTGTCGATGGCCGCCACGACCTCGTCGCGGAAGGCGCGCACACTGAGGTCCTGCTCCTTGGCGGTGTAGCCGGTGTGCTCGCGCTTGGGCTCCTCGGTGGTCAGCTCGCGGCCGTCGAGCTCCCACTTCTTGCGGCCACCGTCGATCAGCTTGACCTTGTCGTGGCCGTAGAGCTTGAAGTACCAGTACGCGTACGCGGCGAACCAGTTGTTGTTGCCGCCGTAGAGGATCACCAGGTCGTCGTTGCCGACGCCCTTCGCGGAGAGCAGGGCCTCGAAGCCGGCCTTGTCGACGAAGTCACGGCGGACCGGGTCCTGCAGCTCGTTCTTCCAGTCGATCTTCACGGCGCCGCGGATGTGCCCGCCGTCGTACGCTGTCGTGTCCTCGTCGACCTCGGCGAACACCACGCCCGGCGTGTCCAGGTTGTCCTCTGCCCACTGTGTGGTGACCAGGACGTCTTCACGGCTCATTGAGCGGCACTCACTTTCTTGTACTCGTGGTTGGACGAAGAGGGTTGTCCTCAGGACGCTTGCTCGGCCTGCGGGCGCAACCGCTTGATGAGCAGGTACATCTCGCAGCCGAGGCAGAAGTTGAACGCTGCGTTCAAAAACGCCGCGAACAGTGCGAACGCCGTCGCGACGACGCCGATCGCGGTCGCGCCTGCGGCGTAGCCGATCGTGCCGATCAGCGCGAAGCCGAACCCGACAGCCTGGGCGAAGCGCAGCGGCGCCGCGTCCTCCCGCTCGCTGGTCGGCTTCAGTCGCGGCGCGACCAGGAGGCGGAACAGCACCGAGTAGGGAGCAGGCCGTAGCCCGATGAAGGCCCCGATGGCGAACACCACTGTCTGTGTCGCCAGCAGTGGCCACCAGCCGGTGAGCAGCACGACTGCGAGCACGATGGTCGTCACGATCGCTGCGAAGCGAGGGCCACGGGGATCCACCGCGGGGCCTGCGGACATGTCACCTCCTGGAACTGGCTGGAACGTCGGGCCACACTGCTCGGCACGACGAACACAGGCTGCTGCGCACGCGGCACAGGTCAACCGCGCGGCGCTGGGTCAGGAGGTGAATTGGCAGCCTGTCCACGCAGCCAGGCTACTCAACCTCCCTGACTGTGGGAACCACGTTCAGCAGGTGGGACGAGGTGGGGTTCGAGGACCGAGAGCAGGTCAGCGGCCTTGGGGACGCCGCTGACGCGCAGCAGCTCCTGCCCCGATGGGGTGAAGGCGACGGTCGTGGGTGTGCGCAGCACGCCGAGCGCCTGCGCCACGTGTGGCCGATCCGTCACGTCGAGGTCGACGTGCCGCAGCCCGGCCGTGGTCTCGGCGAGGTGGCTCAGCACCGCCCTGGCTTGCCGGCACGGTGTGCAGAACGTCGTGGAGATCTGCACCAGCGTCACGGCGGGGGCGCCGTCCAGCGCGGCGGCCACCGGCTCGGGCAGCGTCCGCGACCCGGCCACGGCCGGTTCGGTCGCCCTGATCCGCCCGTTCCGCCGGTGGAGCAGCGCGCCGGCGACCAGCCCGGCCACCAGCGTGCCCACGAGCACCCACAGACCTGTCACCGCGCCGTCCTCACGTCATGTCGTCTCGCCGGCCGACTACTCGGCGGACACCCCTGCGAAGTTCACGTTGCTCGCCTCGCCCTTGATGGTGATTGACCCCGGATCGACCCTGATCGCCGTCGGCGTCACGGTGAAGGGCAGGTTGCCCGCATTGATGTCCGCTTCGAAGTTCGGCAGCAGCGCCTGCTGCACCTGCTGGGGAACAACGGTGGTCTCCTGATCATTCCCGAACTGCAGGCGGCGTGGCGTGATGCGGATCGTGGTGCCGTCGAGCTGGATCATGGCGAACGCGAAGATCTGGACCTCCTGCCCCGCGATCTGCACACGGCCGGACAGCCGCACGCCAGCCGTGGAGTCCTCCTTCTCCTCCTGGGGCTTGCCGTCGGCGCCGTCGCCGTGCCGCACGTAGGCCTCCGACGAAGGGTCGATCCGCAGGTCCTGGATGTTGTTCAGCGGGCTGACCTTGGCGATGTCGCTGGCTTTGAGCGTGACCTGCCCTTCGAGGCGGCCGATGGTGATGTTGTCGACGTTCCCGGCGGTGAGGTCCGACAGCGGAGCGGTGACGTCGTGCAGCTCGGCGTTCACGGCGACGTCGGAGAGCGCGTCGCCAACCGGAACGCCCTGTGCCGAGACGCTGATGTGGCCGTAGTCGCCGCCCAGCGCCTGCGTGCTGAAGGGGAAGCCGTGGATGGTCACAGCCGGGTCCTCAGTGAGGCCCAGCTGCTCGCGAGCCTTCTGTGACACGGTGTGCTCGGCGAAGGCGGCAGCGGCGAAATCGGCGCCGACCAGCAGGCCGAGCAGGACGAGGAGTACGACCACGAGTCGCCGGGCCCGGCGGCCTTTTGATCTTTCGGGCGGCCGGGCTTGCTGCGTCACAGCACTCACATTCCATCCGATCTGTTTATGTTTAGTCTTTGTTACAGGCGTGTTCCGGTGCCTTTTCCTCACAGTCCGACCTCGTGTGATGCCGATTTCACGGCTAGGACACCGGCGTGTTCGCTCGCTATTCTGCTCGAAAGGCTGCCCGAGTTCTTTTCGAGGCGATCCCGAGACGTGAGGCGGTGGCGATGAGCCTGGACTTGCTGGTACTCACTGCGGAATCCGAAGCCACCTCGGTGCTGCCCGCACTCGATCTGTTGCCGCACACCGTACGCGTGCGTGCCCCGGAGGTCACCGCTCTGCTGGACGCGGGTCACCGGGACGTCATCCTGCTCGACGCGCGGACCGACCTGGCCTCCGCGAAGAGCCTGTGCCGCCTGCTCAAGGGCGCTGGTGACGAGGAAGCCGCGACGCCGGTGATCGCGGTGGTCGGTGAGGGCGGCCTGGTGGCCGTGAGCGCGGAATGGCGGACCGACGACATCCTGTTGCCGACGGCGGGCCCTGCCGAGGTCGATGCGCGGCTGCGGCTGGTCACGACCAAGGACGGCGGCACCACCCAGGTCGATGCCGAGCTGCGGGTCGGTGACCTGGTGATCGACGAGGCCACCTACACGGCGCGTCTGCGCAGGCGCACTCTCGAACTGACCTACAAGGAGTTCGAGCTGCTGAAATACCTCGCACAGCATGCCGGGCGGGTGTTCACCCGTGCGCAGCTGCTGCAGGAGGTGTGGGGTTATGACTTCTTCGGCGGCACCCGCACGGTGGATGTGCACGTCCGGCGGCTGCGCGCGAAGCTCGGCCCCGAGCACGAGCAGATGATCGGGACCGTGCGCAACGTCGGCTACAAGTTCGAGCGGCCGGCCAAGGGCAATGGCCCGGTCAAGGCAGGCATGCCGGTCGTGGCCGAGTCCTTCGAGCCGACGGAGCTGTCCACCCGGTGACGTAGGTTGGTCCCATGCTGGCATGGGACGACGACCTCGACAGCGCGCGCGGCACCGCGGTGCGTGGGCTGTTGCTCGCGGCGCGGAAGGCCGACGGCAGGCCGGAGATCGAAGCCGATGGGCCACTGCCCGCGGAGTTCGCCGGTGGCCGGTACCTACTGGCCTACGACGGCACGGAGCTGACCGGCCTCGCGCATCTGGCCGGTGACGCCTTCGGCAGGCAGGTCGCGGAGCTGATCGTCCACCCCGATGTGCGGGGCAAGGGCCACGGTGCGGCGCTGATCGCGGAGCTGACCAAGGCAGTGCCGGCCGACCTGCGGGTTTGGGCACACGGTGACCATCCGGCTGCCGCCCGGCTTGCCGAGCGCTTCGGCTTCACCCGTGCCAGGGAGCTGTTGGTCATGCATGTCGCGGTGGCGCGCGCGGACTGGCCGGAGCCGACGCCGCCGGAGGGGGTCACGCTGCGGACGTTCGTGCCCGGCCGGGACGAGCAGGCCGTCATCGACGTCAACGCGCGGGCCTTCGACTGGCACCCCGAGCAGAGTGCTTTCAGCGTCGCGCAGCTGCGGGAGGCCGAGACGCAGGACTGGTTCGACGCGGACGGCTTCTTCCTCGCCGAGAACGCGGCAGGGCAGGTCGTCGGCTTCCACTGGACGAAAGTGCACCCGGCGAACCCGGAGCGCTTCGGTGGGCGACCTGAGGAAGACACAGCGGCGCGAAGCGCCTCCGTGGCGGGTGGCGGTGGGCGACGGGTGGGCGAGGTCTATGTCGTGGGGGTGGACCCCGCCGCACAGGGCGGCGGGCTCGGCCGCACGCTGACCCTGGCCGGCCTTCGGTACCTGCGTGAGCGTGGCCTTGGCCAGGTGATCCTGTACGTCGAAGGGGACAACGCCCCGGCCATCGCGGTGTACCGCAGGCTCGGGTTCGACATCCATGAGGTCGACGTCCAGTACGCGCTGAACCCGTGAACGGTGCCCAATAGACCCCCAAGGCCACCAAGGTTTGCGTTGAACGCAACCAAGGTGGCCTTGGGGGACGATCTGTGAGACGTCAGCCGAAGCGGCCGGAGATGTAGTCCTCGGTGGCCTTCTTGCTCGGCGTGGAGAAGATCTTGGTGGTCTCGTCGATCTCCACCAGCTCACCTGGCTGGCCGATGCCACGCAGGTTGAAGAACCCGGTGACGTCGCTGACCCGAGCCGCCTGCTGCATGTTGTGGGTCACGATGACGATCGTGTAGTTGGCCTTCAGCTCCAGCATGAGGTCCTCGATCGCCTGCGTGGAGATCGGGTCGAGCGCGGAGCACGGCTCGTCCATGAGCAGCACGTCCGGCTGCACGGCGATGGCCCTGGCGATGCAGAGCCGCTGCTGCTGCCCGCCGGAAAGGCCGGAACCGGGCTTGCCGAGCCGGTCCTTGACCTCCTCCCACAGGTTGGCTGCCCGCAGCGACCGCTCCACGACCTGGTCCATCTCGGCCTTGCGCATGCGCTTGTTGTTCAGCTTGAGGCCGGCCGCCACGTTGTCGTAGATCGACATCGTGGGGAACGGGTTCGGCCGCTGGAACACCATGCCGATCTGCCTGCGGACGTTGACCGGGTCGACGCCGGGCCCGTACAGGTCGTCGTCGTCCATGAAGATCTCGCCCTCGACGCGGGCGTTGGGCACCAGCTCGTGCATCCGGTTGAGCGTGCGCAGGAACGTCGACT
Organism: Saccharomonospora sp. NPDC046836; assembly: GCF_040645195.1. Taxonomy (NCBI): domain Bacteria; kingdom Bacillati; phylum Actinomycetota; class Actinomycetes; order Pseudonocardiales; family Pseudonocardiaceae; genus Saccharomonospora; species Saccharomonospora sp. NPDC046836. Next base: position 105,030 of record NZ_JBEYXW010000021.1, on the reverse strand, counting down.
TGCCGCAGCCGGATGGACCGATGAGCGCGGTGACCGACCGGGGCTGGATCGTCATGGACACGCCCTGGACGGCGAGGAACTTGTCGTAGTAGATGTCGAGATCCTTGACCTCGATGCGCTTAGCCACAGTGTCTTCCTATCCAGGTGTCCCGCTCACCCGCGGGTCTTCGGTGCGAACAGTCGGGAGATGAGCCGTGCGACGAGGTTGAGCAGCATCACGATGATGATGAGCACCAGTGCCGCGGCCCATGCGCGGTCCAGGGCCGGCTGCGGCGGGAAGCCCGGATTCACGTACTGGTAGTACGAGAATACCGACAGCGTCGCCATGCGGCCGTCGAACGGATTGAAGTTGTCCCCTGAGGTGATCCCGACCGCGATGAGCAGTGGTGCGGTCTCGCCCATGACGCGGGCGATCGCCAGTGTCACGCCGGTGGCGATGCCGGCGAGCGCCGTGGGCAGCACGACCTTGAGGATGGTCCGCCACTTCGGCACGGCCAGCGCGTAGGCGGCCTCGCGCAGCTCGTTGGGCACGAGCTTGAGCATCTCCTCGGTCGAGCGCACCACCACCGGGATCATCAGCACGCTCAAGGCGATCGAGCCCATGATGCCCATTCGCACGCCGGGCCCGAAGAACAGCGCGAACAGCGCGAAGGCGAACAGACCGGCCACGATCGAGGGGATACCGGTCATCACGTCGACGAAGAACGTGATGGCCCTTGCGAGCTTGCCGCGACCGTACTCGACCAGGTAGATGGCGGTGAGCATGCCGACAGGCACCGAGATCAGCGCGGCGAAGCCGGTGATGATCAGCGTGCCGATGATGGCGTGGTAGACACCGCCGCCCTCGCCCGTGACCCCGCGCATGGAGTTGGTGAAGAACTCGGCGTCGAAGCGGACGAGACCCTTGGACAGCACTGTCACCATGACCGAGATCAGCGGCAGCAGTGCGAGCAGGAAGGCGCACGTGACCACGGCGGTGACCAACCGGTCGGTGGCCTTGCGCGAGCCCTCCACCACGCGGGACCACACGTAGATCACGGCTGTGTAGGTCAGGGCGCCGAGAACGGCGCAGGCGGCGGGGTTCCAGCCGGAGAGCCACAGCCCCAGCGCCGCCAGGACCACAACCGTCAGCGTGAGCGGCGCCGCGCCTCGCGGCAGCTGACCCGCCGTCAGCGACGGGCCCGAGATCGGTTCGTAGAGGTCCGGCTGCGGGCTGTGCGAAGTCGTCGGTGGCATCAGTTGGCTCCCGAGAATTCTTTGCGCCGGTTGATCACCGCACGGGCTGCCATGTTGACCAGCAGGGTGACGGCGAACAGCACGAGACCGGATGCGATGAGGGTGTTGACGGCGATCCCGGTCGACTCGGGGAACTGCAGTGCGATGTTCGCGGCGATCGTCGAGGGGTTGGCGCTGGCGATGAGGTTGAACGTGATGCCACCGGACACCGAGAGCACGATCGCGACGGCCATCGTCTCGCCGAGCGCGCGACCGAGCCCCAGCATCGACGCGCCGATGATGCTCGACCTGCCGAACGGCAGCGCCGCCATCCGGATCATCTCCCAGCGGGTCGCGCCGAGTGCCAGCGAGGCCTCCTCGTGCAGGCGCGGTGTCTGCCGGAACGCCTCGCGCACGACCGCGGTGATGATCGGCAGGATCATCACCGCGAGCACGATGACGGCCACCAGCATCGTGCGCCCTGTCGCCGAAGCGGGGCCGGCGAAGAACGGGATGAAGCCGAGGTTGTCCGCCAGCCACCTGGTCGGTTCGACGGTGAGCGGTGCCAGCTGGTTGAGACCCCAGAGTCCGTAGATGATGCTGGGCACGGCGGCGAGCAGGTCGATGAGGTAACCGAGCGCCTGCGCGACCCTGCGCGGCGCGTAGTAGTTGACGAACAGTGCGATCGCCACGGCCAGCGGCGTGGCGATCAGTAGCGCGAACACCGCCGAGATCAGGGTGCCGAAGAGCAGCGGCCAGATGTAGACGATCACGCCCCTGCCGCCGGGGACGTCCTCGGCGGGGGCGATGAGCGACGGCCACGCCTCCACGAGCAGGAACGCGGCGACTCCGGCCAGTACGGCGAGGATGAGCACGCCGGCTCCGGTGGCCGCGCCGGAGAAGATGCGGTCCCCAGGCCGTTGCGGCACTCGCTGGGTGCGCGGGCTCTGTGTGCGGGGGGGCACTTGAAATCCCTTCTAACGCGTATGTCCGGGTGGCCGCCTCAGGAGGGCGACCACCCGGACGCTAGAGCCGGATTCCGGCGCTCAGCGGGCCGCGGAGATGGCGTTGACCGCGGGCTGGATCTGCTGGCGCAGGGCGTCCGAGATCGGAGCCGATCCGGCGGCCTGGGCGGCGGCCTGCTGGCCTTCAGTGCTGATGATGTAGTTGAAGTAGGCCTTCACGAGGTTGGCCTTGTTGGCGTCCTGGTAGGTGGTGCAGGCGATGCCGTAGGACACCAGCACGATCGGGTAGGTGCCCTCCGCCGTCGTGTCGCGGGCGAGGTCGTAGGCGAAGGTGTACTGGCCACGCTCCTCGTGACGCTGCGAGACGTCGAGCACGGCCGCGGCCGCCTCGGGCGAGTAGGCGACGTACTTGTCACCGACGCCGACCTTGACGGTGCTCAGCTGGCGGGCCTGGCTGGCGTCGGCGTAGCCGATGGTGCCGTTGCCGTTGGTCACTGCCTGCACGACGCCGGAGGTGCCCTGCGCGGCCTCGCCGCCCGGCACCGCCCAGTCACCGCTGACCTCGTGCGGCCAGTCCGCGGCCGCCGTTGCCTTGAGGTACTCGACGAAGTTCTCGGTCGTGCCGGACTCGTCGGAGCGGTTCACCGGGGTGATCGGGGTGTTCGGCAGCTGGACGCCGGGGTTGTCCGCGGCGATCGCCGGGTCGTTCCACGTCTTGATCTGCTGGTTGAAGATCTTGGCGATCGTGGCCGGCTTGAGGTTCAGCTCGTTCACGCCGTCGAGCTTGAAGATGACCGCGATCGGCGAGACATAGACCGGGACCTCGACGAGATCGCCGCAACGCTGCTTGACCTTGGCGAGCTCTTCCTCGTCGAGGTAGGCGTCGGTGCCGCCGAAGTCCGAGCCACCGTTGATGAACTGCTCACGACCGCCACCCGAGCCGATGGGGTCGTAGTTCACCGTCGCGCCGGCGTTCTTGGCGATGAAGCCGTTCTGCCAAGCCTGCTGCGCGGCCTGCTGCGAGCTGGCGCCTGCGCCCGAGATGGTCCCGGAGAGGCCCTGGCCCTCCCCGCCGCTGGGCTGACCACTGTTGCCCGACTCGTTGGCCGAACCGCAGGCCACCAGACCGAAGGTGAGCGCGGCTGCCGCTGGGAGGGCGAGAGCGCGGCCCAGGGTGGTACGCTTCACAGTTAACCTCTTCCGAATGTCCGCGGTCGGCAGAAGCCGCCGCTGGGGGATGCTCACGTTTTCGGACGCTATGGGCGAGACATGACACCGCAGGGCAGCCCCGGTGAACGAAACATGAACGAAACCCAACGAAAAAACGACGTCACAGCGACATAACAGAGACGTAACTCTCCGTTGTCCGGGGGAGTGAGCGTTGCCGTACGGAACATGTCCCTGCGGTGATCGGAAGGTGTCGCGGCCGTTGGATCAGATGTCGCTGTTGTTGTAGCCCGGCATGCGCCCGGTGACGACGAACACGATGCGCCGTGCGACGGACACCGCGTGGTCGGCGTAGCGCTCGTAGAACCGGCCCAGCAGCGTGACGTCCACGGCCGCGGCCATGCCGTGCGGCCATTCCTTGTCCATGATCACACTGAAAAGGCTGCGGTGGATGTCGTCGACCTCGTCGTCGTCGGCCTCGATGCTGCGAGCGGCCTCGACGTCCTTGGTGCGGATGACCTCCTCGGCCTGGCGCGCCAGCCGGACGTCGACCTCGCCCATCCTGGCGAAGGCGGCTCGCACCGGCTCGGGCAGCACCGGGTCGGGGTGCCTGCGGCGGGCGGCCTTCGCGACGTGCAGGGCGAGATCACCCATGCGTTCCAGGCTCTCGGCCGCGTGCAGGGCGGCGACCACGATCCGCAGATCCGTCGCCACGGGTGCCTGCAGGGCGAGCAGTGCGTAGGCCTTCTCCTCGCAGTCGGCGCGTGCGTCGTCGATGTTGGCGTCGTTGCTGATCACCTGCTCGGCCAGCTTGAGATCCGAGTTCAGCAGTGCCTGGGTCGCCTGCTCCATGGCCTCGGCGACCTGACCGCACATGCTGGCCAGATGATCGGCAAGATTGTCCAGTTCGACATGGTAAGCCTCGCGCATGGCGCCGACTCTACGGTGCCGCACGCACACCTACCGAATTGCCCGATGAACCCCGGGTGAACCCCGGCTTACATATCGCTACGCGGGGGCGACGCGCTCGGGGTCGTCCGCGGCCTGCTGGGTGCCGGGGTCCGCGTGTTCCTCCGCGGATTCCTCGCCAGGCAGCGGTGCGTTGTCGATGAGGGCACGGAAGAGCTCCTCGGTGTCCTGCTCCAGCAGCACCTCGTTGCCGCGGTCGTTCGCGTCGCCGACCGTGGGGACGGTCATGAAGTTGACGTTGCCCGCGCTGAGCCCCTGCATGGACTGTGCCAATGTCAGCAGCTGGTCGACCCCGATGTTCTCGCCGAAGGTCGACTCGGCGAAGGCATTGACGAAGCCGCTGAGCTTGCCGACGTCGAGCAGCACGTCCTGGGACAGTGTCTTGTGCAGCAGTGCCGACAGAAACTGCTGCTGGCGCTGCATGCGCCCGTAGTCGGAGAACGTCGGGTCGCCGTACACCTTGCGGGCGCGCACGAAGTTCAGGGCCTGGTCACCGCGCAGCATGACGTCGCCGGTCTCGGCGACGATCATGCCGAGCTCCTGGTCGCGCATGGGCTCGTCGATGCGAACGGTGACCCCGTCCACCGCATCCACCATGCCTTTGAAGCCCTGGAAGTCGATGCCGACGAAGTGGTTGATCTTCATGCCGGTGAGTTCCTGGATCACCTTCGTGACGCAGCGTGGCCCACCGACGTTGAACGCGGAGTTCAGCTTGATCTGCTCGGCTGGCTCGACGTTCTCGCCGTACTCACCGGTCGCGGAGTCCCAGCGGGCGCATTCGGGGCGGGTGATCTCCAGGTCACGTGGGAAGGACACGACGACGGCGCGCTGCCGGTCCTTCGGGATGTGGGCGAGCATCACGGTGTCCGAGCGCGCGCCGGGGATCCCGTTTGGGTCCCCGACGTTGTCCTCAAGCTCGGCGCCCTCGCGGGTGTCGGAGCCGACGATGAGGAAGTTCTCGTCGCCGAGCTGCGCCGGTGCGTTGCGGATGGCGTCGGAGTTCTCGTCGAGCGCGGCGATCTCGGTGAACTGCGAGTTGAACCAGGTCTTGGCGCCCCATGCGATGCCGGTCGCGAGGAAGACGAGTACGGCGAGCGTGACCGCGGTGACGCGTGCGGCGAGCAGCGTGCGCTGGCTGCGGCGCACCTTCTTCTCTTGCAGCCGGGTCTGCGGGGCGGCCTTGTTCGCCTCGTCCGCTTCGTCGTCCTCGGCCGGGATGGCCGAGCCGCGCACGCCCACGACCGAGGTCGCGGCCGTGACGGCACGGTGCAGTTTGGTGCGCGTCTGCTCGAAGCGGGCCGCGAGCCGGTCGCGGCGTTGCCGCCGCTGCTGTTCCTCGGCCTCCAGCTCGTCGTGCGCGGCCCCGAAACGGGCGAGCGAATCGTCGATCTTGCGGCGGTACTTGGTGGCGTCGTCGACCGGTTCCAGCTGGTCGGTCATGGTCAGCCGGTCTTCCAGCGACCGCTCGGGTGGCTGCCGCAGTGGCCTGCGCGGACGCGGTGGTGCGGGCGGCCGTTTCGGGGCAGGCGGTGGCGTGCGCTCCGCCGGTACCTCGCCACTCAGGACCGATGCGACGTGCCTGGTGGGCGCGTCCACGGGCGGTGTGTCCGACCGGGGAGCGGCAGACCGCCGTGGCCCTGGCCTGCGTGCCTCGGGCCGGGGCGGCGTTTCGGGATGGGGCGGGGCTTCGGGTCGGGGTGTCTCGGGTCGGGGCGGAGCTTCGGGTCGAGGGGTTTCGCCGCGGGCGGGGGGTGGCGGTGGTGGTTGCCGCCTGGGCGGGGGTGCCGGTGGGCGCCGCTGTTGTGCCTGTCTGGGCGCCGGTGCGGCGGCCATCGGTTCCCGCCGTGGCCTCGGTGGCGGGGGCGCCGGCTTGGCGGGTGCCGGTGGCGCCGGCGCCGCGCCGTCGTCCCGAGGTGGGGCGCCTCTGCGCCGGACGGGCGGTGCCGCGGGTGGGGGTTCGACGGGCGGGGCGGGCCGCGGGGGAACAGCCCGCTCGGCGGTGCTGAACTGGGGATACTGGCCGGTGTGCTTGGCGACGACCTCGGAGACGCTTATCCCGCCCTGCGTGTCGAGTGAGCGACGGCGCTTGCGCTCCGCGGTCCTGCGGTTCAGCTGGGCACGTGCTCGCCACTCGTCGGCCTGTGAGGTGGAAACGGGAGCGTCGCGGTCGTCGGACACGCACTCTCCCTTCACGCTCGGCCTTTACCCGGACTTGCTCACGGATCTGTTTCTTGATCGTCCGCTGAGCAGTGTTCGTTATCGTACGGATATCCGCCGTTCGTGACGACACCAAGCCGTGACTTTTTTACGCAGAGTTGCCTTTGCTGCAGGTCAAGGTCACGGCCGAGGGAAGGCCCCCAGTGCCGTCACGGGCATGGCCCAGCCGCGTGCGCACGGAGAGTGGGAAGCAGGCGTAGGTCACCATTGTCCCGGAAGGCCACTATGTTGCGGCCGGCGCGCTTGGCCGCGTAGAGCAGGGAGTCGGCCTCGTCGAGTTGTTCACGCGGGTCAGCGGGGTGCTGCGGGTGCGGTGCGACCCCGACGCTGACCGTCACCGACAGCCCCGCCTGCACCCGTTCCCACGGGTATTCGGCGACCTTCGCGCGAGCACGTTCCGCAATCGAGACCGCCGTGCCCGCCGGGGCGTCCGGAATCACGAGCACGAATTCCTCACCGCCGTAACGTGCGCAGAACGCGCCCGGCGGAAGGCTTTGCTGCAAAAGGCCGACAACGCGTTGCAGCACCTGGTCGCCGACCTGATGACCGAAACGGTCGTTGATGTCCTTGAAGAGATCGAGGTCCACCAGCGCGACCGATGGCGATGGCAGGTCGGCGAGGCGGCGGTCGAGGTAGCGCCGGTTGTAGGTCGCCGTGAGCGAGTCGGTCAGGCTCTCCCGCCTCGCCTGGGCGCGCTCCCGGCGCAGCTGCTCCACTTCGAGACGGAACTGCTCGGGAATGTGGGGCCGGGTGCAGGCCGTAGCCGAACGGGCCAGTTCCAGTGCTGCCCGCAGATGCTCGTAGGCCCTGCGCCAGTCTCCCTGCGTCGCGAACTTGCCGGCGATGGACTCGTGGGCAGCGAGCAGCCCGCTGGGGTCGTGGGCCTGCTTCTGCGGGTGCGCCCCGTTCCCTGCCTCCACGTTTCCTCTCCTCGCCTGGACCCGCCCTGCATCGGTCGTTATCAGCAGAGGAGGGCCGGGAGCAGCCGTGGCTACGGCCACACAGTGAATATCGCTCGACCGGACTATGAGCGTGACTGTTCGGTTACGGAAAGGTCGCGGTCGAGGTGGAAGGTCTGGACGAAGGTGTCCAAAAGTGCGGGGTCGCCGGTGAGCCGGACGGCGCCGCTGGTCACGGCCTCCGCGGCGGTGAGCTCCCGTGTCAGCAGCCCCTTGATGGCCGGTCCGGTCTCGATGACGAGATCCGCTTCCGGCAGCTCGCCAGTGGTGGCGTCGAGCTTGCCGTCGTGGACGTGAGCCCCGGCGACGACGTCGCCAACGCGCAGCTCGTAGCGCAACTCGGCGCCGTCGGCGGCCCCGGCGTGGAAGGTCGAGCGCAGCGCCATCACGAGCGCATCAGGGGTGACGATGTCGTCCGGTCCCGGTTCGCCCATCGTCCGTGCGCCCCACCGGCCGAGTGCGAGCACGATGTCCTCGAGGTCTCTGCCGTACTCGGTCAGCTGGTACACGACTGAGCCGTCTGGGCGAGGTAGCACGCGGCGCTCGACCACGCCCTCGGTCTCCAGCTCCTTGAGTCGGGCCGACAGGACGTTGGTCGGAATGCGTGGCAGGCCGCGCCGGAGATCGGTGAAGCGTTTCGGCGACACGAACAGGTCCCGGATGATCAGCAGTGCCCACCGCTCGCCGATGAGGTCGGCTGCATGCGCGAGCCCGCAGAACTGCCCGTAGTGTCGCTTGCCCACGTTCGGAGATTCTAATGCGGACTTCGCTTGCTTTTAGCAATCGGGCAGGGTGGGCTGCATGACTGAAGCGCTCGAGCAGCACCGCGTCGAGCTGACGGGCTACTGCTACCGGATGCTGGGCTCGGGTTTCGAGGCCGAGGACGCCGTGCAGGAGGTGCTGGTCCGCGCGTGGCGGCAGTTCGATCGGTTCGACGCGGCCAGAGCGACACTGCGGACCTGGCTCTACTCGATCGCCACCAACGTCTGCCTCGACATGCTGCGCAGCACCCAGCGCCGCGCGACCGCGATGGACCTCGCGCCGCCCGCGCGCCCCGGTTCGCCACTGGGCGCACCACTGCCCGAGCACACCTGGGTCCAGCCGGTGCCGGACAGCCGGGTGCTGCCGGACGGCGGGGACCCAGCGGAACTGGCGGTGCTCCGCGAGAGCATCCGGCTGGCCTTCGTCGCGGCGCTGCAACACTTGCCACCGAAACAACGAGCCGTGCTGATCCTGCGGGACGTCCTGCGCTGGAAGGCGGACGAGGTCACCCAGTTGCTCGGCGGCACCACCGCCGCGGTCAACAGTGCACTGCAGCGGGCCAGAACGACCATGGCTGACCGTCGGGTAGACGCGGGTGGTCGGTTCGACCCGCTCGACGAGGGACAGCGGAGCCTGCTCGACCGCTACGTGACGGCATTCGAACGGCATGACGTCGACACGCTCATCGCGCTACTGCACGAGGACGCGACGATGTCCATGCCGCCGTTCGCCTGGTGGCTGCGCGGCCGTGCCGACATCGGCACGGTGCTGCGTGTCCCGGGGCAGCCGTGTGAGGGCGACCGCGTGCTGTTGACGGCCGCGAACGGCTGCCCCGCACTGGCCCAGTACCGCGATGGGGCCGCGTTCGCGCTGGTCGTTCTCGACCTGGCGGGCGAGCGCATTGCCCGCAGCACGACCTACCTCGAGGCGGCGCGCCTGTTCCCGTTTTTCGGTCTGCCGATGAGTTTTGCCGAGCCGCTCCGTACCAACCAGTGACACGCACCAACACTGGCAAGGATGGAGTGACATGGCTGGTTACGTCGAAGTCGATGGCGTGCGGACCTGGTACGACGAGTTCGGCGACGGTGCGCCGCTCGTCCTGCTGCACGGTGGGCTCAGCGAAGCCAGGGTGTTCACCGGCAACCTCGACACGCTGGCCAAGGAGTTCCGCGTCTACACGCCGGAACGGCGCGGACACGGTCACACCCCGGACGTCCCTGGGCCACTCACGGTTTCGGTGATGGCCGAGGACACGATCGCGTTCCTGGAGCAGGTGGTCGGTGGGCCCGCTCGGTTGGCCGGCTACAGCGCGGGTGCGGCGGTGGCGCTCGCGGTCGCGCTGCGGCGACCGGATCTCGTCGAGCGGCTCGTGCTCATCAGCGGCGCCTTCCACGCCGAGGGAATGCTTTTCACACCCACCGCGGGCGGCACGCTGCCGCCGGAGGTCGTGCAGGCCTATGCGGAGGTGTCGCCGGACGGCGTCGAGCACCTGCCCGTGGTGGTCGACCGGGTGGTGGAGGGATTCGCCGCGGAGCCTGGACACGACTACGCCGCTCTGGCCGGCGTCGGCTGCCGGACGCTGGTGCTGGCCGGCGACGACGACCTGGTGACACCCGAGCACACGCTGGCGTTGTATCGCGGCATCCCGGACGCCGAACTCGCCGTGCTGCCCGGCACGTCGCACCTGCTGTTGCTGGAGAAGCCGCAGCTGTGCGCGGCGATCGTCGGTGAGTTCCTCACCGGCGATGCGATACCGACGATGATGCCGATCCGGCGTGGCGGGCCGTCAGCCGCCTGAGTGCATCACGTCCGCACCCTCCGGCACGCACGGGTCGTCGGGGTCGTCGAGCCAGCCGTGCGGCAGGGTCACCTTGCCGGGCGAGCCCTGGCGGCCCCGCGGCCCGAGCGCGTCGTCCGGGAAGGGGGCGTCGTGATCCAACCGGGCGATGAGGTCGTCCAGTTCGGACAGTGACGACACCATCGCGAACGCGCGGCGCAGCTCCGAGCCGACAGGGAAGCCCATGAAGTACCACGCCATGTGCTTGCGCAGGTCCCGCATGGCCTTGCTGGCGCCGTCGTGCTCGATGAGCAGTTCGGCATGCCTGCGCAACACGCGGGCCACCTCGCCCAGTGCCGGGCCGTGCGGAACCGGGTGCCCCTGGAAGGCGGCTTCGAGCTCGCCGAACAGCCACGGCCTGCCGAGGCAGCCGCGGCCGACCACGACGCCGTCGCAACCGGTCTCGGCGACCATGCGCAGCGCGTCGTCCGCGCTGAAGATGTCGCCGTTGCCGAGTACCGGGATGGTCGTCACGGCTTCCTTGAGGCGGGCGATGTGCGACCAGTCGGCCTGCCCGGAGTAGCGCTGGGCGGCGGTGCGGGCGTGCAGGGAGACCGCGGCAGCGCCTTCGGCCTCGGCGATCCGGCCCGCGTCGAGGTAGGTGTGGTGCTCGTCGTCGATGCCGACGCGGAACTTGACCGTGACCGGCACCCCGGCGGGCGCGGCGGCCTCGACGGAGGCTCGCACGATGTTGCCGAACAGCGTCCGCTTGTACGGCAGTGCCGCGCCGCCGCCCTTGCGGGTCACCTTGGCGACGGGGCAGCCGAAGTTCATGTCGACGTGGTCGGCGAGGTTCTCGCCGACGATGATCTCGACCGCTTTGCGCATGGTTTCCGGGTCGACGCCGTAGAGCTGCATTGACCGCGGTTTCTCGTCGGCGCCGAAGGTCATCATGTGCATGGTGCCGGGGTGGCGTTCGACGACGGCGCGGGCAGTGATCATCTCGCAGACGTAGATGCCGGCGCCGTACTCCTGGCAGAGCTGGCGGAAGGCGACATTGGTGATGCCGGCCATCGGGGCGAGCACGACGGGCGGATCGACCTCGTAGGGGCCGATCTTCAGCGTTGGCTTGCTCAGTGTGGCGGTCACGCACTCCATTGTCTGGCATCGAGCGAGACGACGGTTCGGCCGGTCTCCGCTGCATGGGCCGCGATGATCAGATCGTGGGCGCTGCGCCGCGTGCCGGTCCGGCGGGCGTGGGCGATGAGTTGTGCGTGGTAGGTGGCCGTCCTCGTGCCGTAGTCCAACACATCGATGTCCGCCAGGAGCAGGTCCAGCCTGCGCGATCGTGCAGCCGCTCGCTCTTGGGTGTCCGCCAGTTCGATACCCACCCGGAACTCTGCAACGGTCACGGCCGCCACGGCGAGGTCGTCATCATCAAAGATGGTCCTGTCGATCTTGCCGCGCTCGTAGGCGATCAGCACTCCTGTGTCGAGGATCAGGCTTCGGCCCATGGGTCCCTCATGTCATCGGAAATCAGTGACAGCGCGTCGGCAATATCCGACTCGTAGTCCTCATCGAACGGCGGCACGTCGGTGTTCTCCAAGGCGAGCCGCAGGTCCCGGCCCGTTCGTTTCGGCGCGGGCGCAATGGTCGCGACGGTGCGTCCGTGTCGCATGATGGTGATGGTCTCACCGTGTTCGGCGCGGTCGAGCACGGCGGAGAAGTTCCGCGAAGCCTCGGCGGCGGTCATGGTGGTCATAGATTCAGAATATCTGAATCACGATAAAAGTGCTGCTGCCCTTGCCGTCGCAGCTTCAGGGGTGTTGGCTGTGTTGGCTACGGGCGGCCGAAGTGCATGTCGACGCGGTCGGCGAGGTTCTCGCTGACGGTGTGGGGTTGTGGGCATTGCCCACTTACCCACAATCTCGTACTTCGCAGTCACATGCGGCATATGTGGCGCTCGCCGAACAACTCGGCGGCATATTGATCACCTGTGACGCGAAGCTGGCAGCAGCTTCGGGTGCACGGTGCACGTTCGATCTGATTGCCTGACTTGCGCCGGGAAACGGCTGTCAGGGTGACTTTGCCAGTTGGCTGACGCGCTGGAACGACACGCCGAGCACGTCGCCCGCCTCGCGCTCCGAAAGTCCCAGTGCAAGCAGCTCTTGTACCGCCGCACGATTTTCGGCCGCCGCCTCTGCCTGCTTGCGCTGGGCTTCCTCGCGGAGGGCTTCGGCGCGAGCCTGGTGATCCTTCACCGAATGCGGCAGCTGCAGCGTGACGCGCAGGTCGTACTCGTCGCTGCAAAGGCCGTCCATGATCTCGATGAGGTCGCTCGCCATTGCTGCGACGTCCTTGTAGCGGAGAGCTTGGGTGGACCGGTCGATCTCGCGGACTCGGACGAGCCAGAACCTTCCGTCCCGAGTGACGTCAGCGTGGTACGTCTTCACTTCTTCCTTGATGACTTCACGTCTCTTCACAGGGTGTGTCTAGGTCGGGCTAGAGGCAACTGTCAATTGCGGGCTAGACGGTTGCTTCGATGGGGTGAGGCGACACGCTCAGCTGCTGCCGTTCGCGGTGACCTGGCCGCACGCTGTCGCAGCGTCGATGGAGGCCGTGACGCTCGACTCGGTGAGCGGGTCGGCGACCTGGATCGTGCCGCCGCTCACCGCGAAGTGCACGGACTCGCCGCCGAGCCTATCGGTCCGGCGGCGAGAACGGGACAGTTCAGAACGCGACGTCGATACAGGCAAGGCGCGAGCCGGCGGCACCGGCTTCGCCGGGTGCGGTGGACGTGTGGTGTTCGTGGAGTACAACGGACGCCGGGCGCCGTTCGGCGAATGACCAATCCACATGCGACAGTGTGAAAGCGCTACCCGCCGGGCTGGTCGTGAAGTCGAGCCAGATCTCGTTGTCCGGGTTGGCATATGCGGGATCGGTGGACGGGCTCACCGGGTCCGGCGTGTACTGGAAATGCGGGCCTGCGTCCGCGCCGGTGGCGCCGCACGGTTTGGTGTGGACGTGTGCGCCGTAGTGCCGGTTCGGGAGCAGGCCCGCGACGGCGAGCTTCGTCATGGTGCCCACCCGCTGGTTCGACAGCGCGAAGACCGTGGCCCTGGCTCCGGTCGGCACCAGTTCCGGGTCGTAGGTGGTGGCGGTCCGGCCCGAGCCGTACTCGCCGAACGTGCCGTGCGCGAACGTGAACGGGCGGTGTGACTCGGCGGCCTGGCTCGTACCGGCGAGTGCGGTGGCAGCGGTGGCAGCGGTGGCGACGACCGTGGTGAGCAGGGCGGCGACATGTCGGGTTTTCATGCCCCCTCCTTAACCAGCGGTGGTGGCGGTCCGCAACCGGATCACACCGAAGAGTGATCTCAGGATGCGACATGCTCGGCTCGCGGCTGAATACGGCTCGTAACCTGAACCGGTGACAACAGCAGAGGGCGTGGCGGATCGGACGTGGCTGGTCGCGATCGCGGCCGCGTTGTGGGGAACGGACGGGCTGCTCCGGCTGCCGCTGGTGGAGGACCTGTCCGCCGGCACCATCGTGTTCTGGGAGCACCTGCTCGTTGTGATCGTGTTGCTGCCACTGTTGCCCGGGGCGCTCCGCGCGCTGCGCCGGTGCGGCCCGCGCGAGTGGCTTGCGGTCATCGTGATCGGCGGTGGTGCGTCGGCGCTGGCCACCGCTCTGTTCACGGCCGCCTTCCAGCTCGGTGATCCGGTCACGCCGCTGGTGCTGCAGAAGCTGCAGCCGCTGTTCGCGGTGCTCGCAGCCTGGGTGTTGCTAGGCGAGCGCGTACGCGGCGGCTACCTGCTCTTCGCCGTGCCCGCGTTGCTCGGTGCATGGTTGCTGGCGTTTCGCGATCCCCTGCACATCGAGGTCACGGCTGCGCGGGCCGCGCTGCTCGCCGTGGGTGCCGCCGCGCTCTGGGCCGCGGGCACCGTGCTGGGCCGGTTCGTCTCCGCCGAACTGAGCTGGCGCGAGGTGACGACGCTGCGGTTCTCGGTCGGACTTCCGGCTGCCGCGATTATCGTTGCTCTGCAGGGGAACACCTTTGCGGTGAGTCCGGAGAACACACTGGGCCTGGCGTTGCTGGCATTCGTGCCGGGGCTACTGGCGCTGAGCCTGTACTACGTGGGGCTGCGCGCGACCCCCGCCGCCCGCGCCACGCTCGCCGAGCTCGCCTTCCCCGCAACCGCCGCGGTGATTGGAGTGTCCTTTCTCGACACCACGCTGGCGCCGACGCAGTGGATCGGCCTCGCCGTGGTGATCGCGGCGGTGACCGCACTCGGCTGGCACGAGCGGGCCCGCCGCACACCGGTCGTCAGCAGCCCGGAACACCTGGAGGCCACGGGTTGAGCGAGCCCGATCGGGAAACCCGCCGCGAGCAGCTCGCCCGCAACGTCACCGAGCTGCTGGCCGAGCTGCGCATTGCGCAGGCTGGGGTACAGATCCTCTTCGGTTTCCTGCTCGCGGTGGCGTTCACCGAGTCCTTCCGCAGCGCCAGCGGTTTCGAGAAGGCGCTCTACCTCGTCACCGTGCTGTTCACCGCGGCGGCCTCCGCGCTCCTCACCGCCCCGGCCGTCTGGCATCGGGTGGTGTTCCGCATGGGCAGGCGCCCGGACATCCTGCGGGTGGGTAACCGCGTGGTCATCGCGGGCCTGGTGTGCCTTTCGATCGCGGTGACGCTCACCGTCGCGCTGATCGTGAAGGTCGTCTACGGGTCGGTATTGATGGTTGTGTTCGCCGTACTGGTCGGCGGGCTGTTCGCTGTGTTGTGGTTTGTCATCCCGCGCCGCCTTTGACGCGTGTTCGCACGGTGAGCCACCTGCGCAGCAGCTGTGTGCTGACCAGCGTGATCAGGAGGATGGCCAGTGTCAGTGGTTGCCGCAGCGTGTCCGTGCCGGCAGGCAGCGCGACCGCCGAGCCGGCGGCCCGCTGGGCGTTGAGCAGTGCCGTGTTCTGGCCGTCCGCTCCGAGGATGCCGAACCGGGGTACCCCGTCGACGTCGTACTGGAAGGCGATGCCATCCGGTGGCAGCCCCAGCTCGGGAACACCGATGGCCGGGTCGCCACCGAGTGAGTAGCCCGGCGGCAGCGGCGCGCTCGCGGGCGGGACGGTGCCCACCTCGCCGGGTGTCCCGGGGGCGGTGCTGGGCGCGCCGGGTGCGGCATCGTCCACTCCGGACGGCGGCTGTGCCGGACGTGGCGCGGGCGCGCTGGGCTGTGCGGGGGCAGGCGTCTCGCGGGGTCCAGCTGCTTGGACTGTCCTATTTGGAGGCTGCGGAGGTGTGCGGCTGCAAGGTGGGCACGATCCGGTCGCGGGTGTTCCGTGCGAGGGAGGACCTCGTCGCGGCACTGCGCACTCCGGTACCCGTCGGCCGTCGCGCTTAGCGGCCGGCGCGGGCAGCCGTCGACCCGCGCACGATCAGCTCCGGCTGGAACAGGTACTCGGCAGCCGGGAGATCGGCGCCGGCGATCTCGTCGAGCAGCGTCCGCACGGCAGCCGTGGCCATTGCCGACACCTGCTGGTGGATGGTGGTCAGTGGCGGATCGGTGAACGCGATGAGTGGCGAGTCGTCGTAGCCGACCACCGAGAAGTCGCGCGGTACGGACAGCCCGTGCTTGCGCGCGACCCTGATGGCGCCGAGCGCCATCAGGTCGCTACCGCACACCGCGGCGGTGCAGCCCTGCTCCAGCAGCAACCATGCCGCCGAATGCCCGCCCTCCACCGAGAACAGCGAGTGCACGATCAGTTTGCCGACGTCGTCGGCGCTGCCGAGCACCGGTGCCATGAGCTTGCGGAACTCCGCGGCCTTGCGCTGCGCGGGCACGAACCGCTGGGGCCCGACCGCGAGGCCGATGCGCTCGTGGCCGAGCTCGCGCAGGTGTGTGATCGCCAGTTGGACCGCCACGCTGTCGTCGTCGGAGAAGAACGGTGCCGCGACACCGGGCGCGTAGCCGTTGATGAACACGACCGGCAGCCTGCTGTCGATCAGCCGGGTGTAGCGGTCGTGTCGAGCGGTGGTGTCGGCGTGCGAGCCGGAGACGAACACGATCCCGGCGACGCCGCGCTCGGTGAGTGTCTCGATGAACTCGTCCTCACTCGCCCCGCCCGGTGTCTGTGTGCACAGCACCGAGGTGTACCCGCGCATTGCCAGCGTCTGATCGATGACCTGCGCGAACGCCGGGAAGATCGGGTTGTCCAGCTCCGGGATGATCAAGCCGATCAGCCCGGCACTGCGCTGCCGCGAACGCGCGGGTCGCTCGTAGCCCAGCTGGTCCATCGCGGCCAGCACGGCCTGCCGCGTGGCCGCAGCGACGCCCGGCTTGCCGTTCAGCACACGACTCACGGTCGCCTCACTGACCTTGGCCAGCTCCGCGATGTCGGCGAGCCGCACGGCATCGAACGCTTTATCGGGCATGTGTGTCGTCTCCGGTCCACCACGCGGCGCTGTTCGGCGGCAGTGTGACGGTCTGCTCGCTCTGCTCCAGCTCGGACTCCTCCGTACTCGTCAACAGTAACCGGCCGGGCCGCGACAGCCGGACTGGTGCGGAGCCGAAGTTCACGGTGCAGGTGAATCCCGGCTCGCGGCGAAACGCGAGCACGTCCGCGTCGCTGTCGAGCCAGGTCAGCTCCCCGTCGGGTAGCCCGCGCCGCAACCGCAGTGCCGCGGTGTACAGCGAGAGGGTCGAGCCGGGATCGTCCCGCTGCGCCTTGACCGTCAACGCCGCCCACTCCGTCGGCTGTGGCAGCCACGCCGACGACGGCCCGAAGCCGAACGGCGGCGTGGTGCCCGACCACGGGATCGGCACCCGGCAGCCGTCCCGCCCCCGCTCGGCGCGCCCGGAACGTTCCCACTTCGGGTCGGCGAGCACCTCCTCGGGCAGGTCCGTTACCTCCGGCAGGCCCAGTTCCTCACCCTGGTAGACGTAGACCGAGCCGGGGAGCGCCATAGTGAGCAGCGCGGCGGCGCGGGCTCGGCGCAACCCGGTCCGCCCGCCGCCGAAACGGGTCACGTGCCGTTCGATGTCGTGATTGGACAGTACCCAGGTGCTGGCCGCACCAACGCCGGCGACCGCGGCGAGCGAGTCGTCGATGACCGTGCGGAACTCCGTTGCCGACCACTTCGCTTGGGTGTAGTGGAAGTTGAAGGCCTGGTGCAGCTCGTCGGGTCGCAGATAGCGCGCGAGCCGGTCGGCGTCAGGCACCCAGGCCTCGGCGACTCCGATCCGCTCTCCGGGGTAGGAGTCCAGGATTTTGCGCCAGCGCCGATAGATCTCGTGCACGCCGTCCTGGTCGAAGAACGGCATCGCGGTGGTGGTGAGCAGGCCGCTCTGCCCGGTGCACCGGGCATCGGGCAGGCCGTCGGCCTTGACGAGCCCGTGCGCGACGTCGATGCGGATGCCGTCGACACCCCGGCCGAGCCAGAACCGCAGGATGTTCTCGAACTCGGCATGCACGTCCAGGTGCTCCCAGTTGAGGTCCGGCTGGGCGGCGTCGAACAGGTGCAGGTACCACTGGCCGTCGGGCAGCTGCGTCCAGGCGGGTCCGCCGAACATCGACTCCCAGTCGTTGGGCGGCCCGCCGTTGACACCGTCCCGGAAGTGGTAGCGGGCGCGGGCGGGTGAGCCGGGTTCCGCGGCCAGCGCCTCGGCGAACCACGGGTGCTGCGACGACGTGTGGTTGGGCACGAGGTCCACGATCACCCGAAGCCCGAGCCAGTGTGCGTCGGCGATCAGCCCCTCGGCGTCGGCGAGCCGGCCGAACAGCGGATCGACCATGCGATAGTCGGCGACGTCGTACCCGCCGTCGGCCATCGGCGAGGCGTAGAACGGCGTCAGCCACACCGCGTCCATACCGAGTTCGGCGATATGGCTCAGCCTTCTGCGAACCCCGGGCAGATCGCCGACGCCGTCGCCGTCGGAGTCGGCGAAGCTGCGCACGTAGATCTGGTAGATCGCGGCGTTGCGCCACCACTGCTGCCCCATGGAGATCCCTTCTGCAGAGTTGCTTCAGCTCTTGACGCCACCGGCCGTCAGGCCGGCGATCAGGTGCCGTTGGACGAGGAAGAAGACGACCGCGGCCGGCAGCATCACCAGCACCGAACTCGCGGTGAGCAGGCCCCACTCGGCCTTGAAGTCGCTGACGAACGTGGCCAACCCGACGGGCAGGGTGTAGTGGTCCTCGCTCTGCATGAACACCCCGGCGAAGGCGACCTCACCCCAGGCCGTGATGAACGAGTAGAACACGGTCACCGAGATGCCCGGCCTTGCCAGCGGAACGATCAACCGCCAGAAGGTGCCGAACGGGCTGAGGCCATCGATGCGCCCGGCCTCGTCGATCGACACCGGGATCGTGTCGAAGTAACCCTTGAGCATCCAGGCGCAGTACGGCACCGCGATCGTGCATTGCGCGAGGACGAGCCCGGCGTAGGAGTTCAGCAGGCCCAAACCGGAAAGCACGTTGTACAGCGGCACGATCAGCACCGCGGCCGGGAACATCTGGGTGATGAGGAACGTCCACATCAGCGGTCGTTGCCCTGGAAACCGCATCCGGGAAGCGGCGTAGCCCGCGGTGGCCGCGATCAGCACACCGAGCACGGTGGTGCAGGTCGCGACGATGAGCGAGTTGGCGAACCAGGTGAGGAACTGCGTGTCCCCGAGCACCTGCCCGTAGTTGCCGAGGCCAAGCGTGCCGAGCTCAGTCGGGCGTGCCCAGGTGTCCCTGTCGGTCTTCAGTGAAGTGAGTGCCACCCACGCGACCGGGAACACCGCGATCACGCTCGCAGCGATCAGCACCGTGTGCAGGCCGGTCGAGGCAAGCCTGCTGCGTGTCCCGCGTGCGCTCATCCCAGTACCTCGCTCGACTGCCGTTGCAACCAGCGGCGGTAGAAGAAGGCGAACATGACGAGCATCGATGCGATGAGCGCGCCGTAGGTCGCCGCGCCCGCGTAGTCGCGGATTCCCTGGAACGCCAGCTCGTAGGCCTCGGTGACGAGGATGTTCGTCGCCCCGCCCGGCCCGCCCCCGGTGAGCAGGGCGATCACCGGGAACTGGTTGAACGTCCAGATCGTGCCCAGCAGGATCACGGTGCCCGACACGGGACGCAGGCCTGGCAACGTGACGGCCCAAAACCGTTGCCAGGCTGTGGCACCGTCCACTTCGGCCGCTTCGTACAGTTCCTTCGGCACGGTCTGCAGGCCGCCGAGCAGGGCGACCATCATGAACGGCACACCGAGCCAGACGTTGACCATGATCACCGAGACCTTCGCGGCGAGCGGCTGGCCGAGCCAGTCCACACCGGCGATGCCGACCGCGTTCAGCACGGCGTTGAGCACACCGCCCTCGTCGTTGAGGATGAGCCGCCAGCCGAACGCGGCGACGAACGGGGGCACCGCCCACGGCAGGATGAGCAGCAGCCGGTACAGCGTGCGCATACGTAGCGCCCGGTTGAGCAGCAGGGCCAGTCCGAGGCCGATCGAATAGTGCAGCACGACGCAGATGACCGTCCACTGCACTGTCCACAGCAGACGTGGATAGAACGCGCCGTCGGCGCCGGAGAGTACATCGAGGTAGTTCCGGAACCCGACGAAGTCATACGTCGCCGGGATCTCGTTGACACCTATAGTGCGTCCGCTGGTGAACTCGGTGGCGTCGGTGAGTGACAGGTACACACCGTGCGCCAGTGGGTAGAGCACAAGGACCGACAGCACGAGCACGACCGGTGCCACCATCGCCCAGGCGTACCAGTACTTGCTGAGCAGGTCACGCATCCGCCGGCGGGGCGGCACCGGTGGCGGTGCCACGCCGGAGGGTGGCCGCAGCGTGGTGGTGGTCATGACTCGAACCCGGGAACGAAGCGCCTTGCCTTCTGCTGCGCATCGCGCAGACCGTCCGCAATGGATGCCTGGCCGCCGAGGATTCGTTCGTAGAAGGGCGTGACGAGGTTGTGCAGGTCCCCGGCGCCGGGCGCGCAGGGCCGGGGCAGCGCGGACGAGAGCGGTTCCCGGAAGGCTGCGATCACGGCGTTGCGCGCGACGTCGGGCCTGTCGTACGCGGACTTCCGGGTTGGCATGGTGTTGTTCTGTGTGGCCGCATACGCCTGGCTTTCCGTCGAGTTCATGAACTCGACGAACAGATACGAGGCGGCGAGGTTCGGCGAGCCGGCATAGACGACCAGGTTGTGCCCGCCGACCGGGCCGCCATGGCCCTCAGGGCCGGCGGGAACCGTTGCCACACCGAGGTTTCCGGGGTCGGCGAATGCGCGCCCGCTGAGCACATCCGGCACCGACCACGGGCCGTTGAGCATGATGCTGACCGTTCCGTTCTTGAAGCCGTTCAGCATGTTCGTATACTTGTTGGCGCTCGTGTCGGTGGCCCCGGTGCCGTCGGCCGTGAGCTGCTGCACCGTCTCGATCGCGGCGCTCACCTGTGGGCTGTCGATCGTGATCCGCTCGCTGTCCACGTCCACGAAATCGGCGCCTTCGCCGTAGATGAACGGCAACAGGAAGTAGGCGTCGGCATTGAGGAACACACCCGTGGTTCCCGGAACGGCCTGTTCGAGCTTCCGCGCGGCGGTCTCGAGATCTGCCCACGTCCTTGGTGGCTCGGTGATGCCCGCCTTGGCGAAGTGGTCCTTGTTGTAGAGGAGGGCGAGGGTGTCGGTGACCTCGGGAACGCCGTAGGTCCTGCCGTCGTAGACGTTGCTCTGCAAGGCCACCGGCAGGTAGTCGTCGGCGCCGGTCAGCGCAGGTGTGCCGTCGAGCGGTTGCAGGTAGCCGAGCGCGGCGAGGGTACTGGTCCAGCCCACTTCGGCGCGCATGACGTCGGGGGCGCCGTCACCGGCCTGCCCTGCGGTCCTGAACTTGTCGTCGGCACCGTCGAAGGGCACGTTGACGTAGTTGACGTCGATGTTCGGGTACTTCTGCTCGAAGCGGTCGACCAGTTCCCGGAACGCGGGCGCCTCGCTGGTCGCATCAGCGGTGTCCCACCAGGTGATGGTGCCGGAGACGGACTGCGGATTCGCCGCCGCCTTGCGGGCGGCGTCGCTCTGGTCACCGGCACTGTTGCCGCCGCAGGCGGCAACAGTGAGTGCGGTGAGGGCGGCCAGCGCCGCCAGCCTGCGTGAAGCTCTCATAGCTCTCCTCGTCGAGACCGGGTGCCGGAAGGTTAGCGAGGAGATGACACCGTTTGCAAGTTCTTGCAGAAACTTTCAGTCAGCTTTCAGGAGGTTATGCTCGGCGAACCAGTCGGCCACGGCGTCGGCCAGCTCGTCCACGCCGCGGCCGGTCACGTCGAGTTCCAGCAGAGGCAGCCGGCTGCGCCGCGCCGCGGCCCTGAGCTCGTCCTGCTCGTGCAGAAAGATGCCGAGGTCGTCGTACTGCGCGGGGTTGCCGGAGACACGCAGCCGTTGCTCGCGGGCGCGCGGGAAGGAATCCGCTTGTCGGCAGCACAACACGACCGCGAAACCCAGCGGGTGCAGTCGCTCCTCCAGCCAGTCGAAATCGAACCGGTGTCCGGAACGTGCCTGCTGGACCTGTGTGGACAGATGGAAGCGGTCGACGATCCAGGAGTAGTACCGGTGCAGCTCGAACAGTCGCACCCAGGTTCGGTACGCCTCCAGCACCGTCGGCTCGTACTCCGGCGGAAAGCTGATCAGGCTCGGCCCCCACGCCTCGTTCGTCAGCCCGCTCCACTCCGCCGACACCAGCGGCGAGTGGTACCGGTACTTACGCGGGCCGACGAACCGAGCGTGCTCGTTGAGGGCGAAGGCGAGGTCGGTCTTCTTGGTCAGCCGGGTGCCTTCGAAGATCACTTTGGGGCACAACGGCCGCAGCGCGGCGTTTGTGGACACCGCGCGATCATGGCAGCTAGCGCAATGCCGGCGTGCTCTCCGGTGGTGTGCGGTGTTCAGTGGCCTGCTCGTAGGCGTAGCCCATGCTCAGCAGCGCAGGCTCGGCGAACGGCTCGCCCAGCAGCTCCACGCCGACCGGAAGGCCGTCGGCGGTGAACCCGGCGGGAACGCTCAGCGCAGGGAAGCCGCTGTACCCCGCGAGCCTGCAGTTCAGATAGGACTGGGTCGTACCGATCACGGCTGGCGGTTCGCTGATCGTCGGGTAGACCAGTGCGTCGAGGTCGTGCTCTGCCATCAGCTCGGTGAGCTTCGCCTGCAGAATGTCGCGCTGGCGCAGCTTCTCGGTGTAGCTGGGGTTGGGCAGGGTGGGGCTGTCGACCCAGTTCCGCAACGTCGTGAGCACGCTCGGCGTGACCTGTCCCGACGTCGCGATGTCGGCGAGGGTGATCTCGCGGTACGGCGGCTCCAGCCGGGCGAGGTCGCGTGGCTTGCCGCGAGCCGCGTCGAGGTAGGCGTTGAGGTCACGCTCGAACTCGTCACGCACCCGGTTCGCTGCCGCGGCTGCGGCCATGATCTCCGGCTGCGGGCCGAGCTCGACGGACTCCGCGCCCAGCGCGGCCATGTCGTCGATGGCCGCGCGCACGAGTTCGTTCGTGTCCTGTGCGGCGTCTGTGGTTCCAAAGTAGTCGGTGAACACGCCGACTTTCTTGCCCTGCAAGGAATTATTCGTCATACCTGTGAGGTAACTGCGTGGGATGTTGCCCTTAGCTGCTGCGGTGACCGGGTCTTTGGGGTCGTAGCCGACGGTCGCGTCGAGGATCAGCGCGACATCACGTACCGAACCGGCAAGCGGGCCCGCGGTGTCCTGGGTGCTGGCGAGTGGGGCGACACCGTCCCGGCTGGACAGTCCCAGCGTCGGCCGCAACCCGACGAGATTGTTGTGCGCCGCGGGAATCCGGATCGACCCGCACGTGTCGCTGCCCATGCCCGCCGGCGCGAACGACGCGGCCACCGCGGCGCCGGTGCCACCACTCGACCCACCCGGAATTCGTTGCTGGTCATAGGGATTGCGGGTCTGCCCGCCGAGCGAGCTGATCGTGGTGATGTTCATGGCGAACTCATGCAGGTTCGTCTTGGCGAGAATGATCGCGCCCGCGTCGCGCAGCTTGCGGATCTGCGTCGCGTCGTCGCGCGGATACAGGTCGCGCAGGGCCACCGAGCCGCTGGTGGTTGGCATGCCCACCGTGTCGAAGTTGTCCTTCACGACGATGGGAATGCCGTGCAGCGGGCCGCGGGTGCGGCCGGACCTGCGCTCGGCGTCCAGCCGGGCGGCCTCGGCGCGGGCGTGCCGGTTGACCGTGATCACGGCATTGACGCCGGGCTGATCACCGTAGGCGTCCTCGTAGGCCTCGATCCGCTGCAGGTAGGAGTCGACCAGTTGCACCGAGGTGACCTTGCGCTGCGTGAGCAAGGTGTGCGCCTCGGCGACGCCGAGCCCGACCACGTCGACGGCGGTCGGTGCCGGACGCGCGGCGTGCGCCGGGGCGGTGAGCAGGGCGGCTGGCAAGGCCGCCGCAACGAGCAGCAGACCCAGGCGTCGACGTACCGACATTGGTGACCCCTTTCGTTTGGGCAACGAAAGGCTACGTTTGGTCTGTAACACCCGTATTTCCCTAGGTCAACTTCTGAGGTGGGGTCAGGCGACGGCGGCGGCGTTGTAGACGGATTGGATGGTCGAGCCGAAGTACGGGCCGTACATCGTGTTCGGATCGAACGTGTACTTGAAGCTGTTGACGGAGTTCAGCCTGCCGCCGTTGAGCCAGCCACCCCCGGAGGAGCCGCCGGTCATGTCGCACGTGATGCCCTGCGTGGTCGAACCGCCGATCGTGTCCGCCCGCGCGGTACTGGTGCAGGAGTACAGCGACTGACCATTGAACGGCGGCGCCGCCGGGTAACCGTAGGAGGTGTAGGTCAGCCCGCGCGCCAGGTTGAAGGCGATCGGGTAGGAGCCGACCACATCGGTGAGGCTCTGCCCGCTGGCGTTCTCGTTCATGACGGCGAACCCGACGTCGTAGTTGAAGTCGCCCGAGTTGGCCCACGCCGAGGAGGTGTAAAGCCGCTCGGCGGTCCAGGTGCCGTACGGCCGGGAACCGTTGTTGTACGCGGGAACGAACGCGAAGTTGGTCGCGAACGCGCCGGGCCCCTCGTTGAGGCAGTGTCCTGCCGTGGTCACCACGTCGCGGTTGGAGCTGGTCGTCGCCGTGCCGGAGCAGACGTAGTTCTGCCCGCCGAGCGTGAAGAACACCTTGCCCAGCTGCGGTCGCGGGTTCTCGGGGATCGCGCTGGCTCGCGCTTTCGGCGTGAGGAGGGTCTTCAGCTCCGTTGTGATCTCGGCCAGGAGCGCCTCGGCAGGCAGTGCCGAGGCCATCCGTGCCGGTGTCCAGTACTCCTCGATCCGATCTTGCTCGCTCGCCGTGGTCGCGGCACGCTGGCTGACCGCGACGCTGGTGGTATCCGCTGTGGGCGTCGCGACGGCGGGGCCGGCCAGTGCCACCGATCCGCCGACCAAGGCCAGACCCGCGATCAGGAACCGAATGAGAGGTCTCTTCATGGCGATCTCTCCTGATGGTGTGAAAATCACCGAGCAGGGTTGACGGTGATAGCGGCGAACGCTAAGTGGTCGCCGATCTCTCAGGGAGACTTGAAGTTTCCTCGCCAGTCGGTTATGGATTCACCGAATATTGGTCTAGATCACCCGCGAGGCGTACGACTATCGGCGGGGGCGAAGTCCCCACCCGGGACCCAAGCAGGTGGTTGAGACCAATAACGTGATCGCCGCGCTCCTCGCGGTCAGTCGGCTGAGGGCTCCTCGTCAGCGAGGTACGGGTGCAGGGCCGGCGAATCGGTCAGGTGCGGGTGTGGCCGGAACCAATCCATGACGTCGGTGTCCGGGTCCGCCGAGGCGTAGAGCGCCTCGTGGTCGCGGTTTTCGAAAGCGCGCTCGTCGAAGAGGCCGAACATGGCGGCCACCCTGTCCTCGTCGAGTACCTCGGCCAGGTCCAGCTCGATCTCCGCGCGCGACTTCGCGATGTGCAACGCCAGTGCTTCGGCCGTCGACAGCGGCGCCGTCCAGCCGGTCTGGGTGAGCCGGTGCCCGAGAATCACGGCGGCGACGAGGAACTGCTTGGCGAACAGTGCGGTGTAGCCATCGGCGTACTGCTGCGGCAGCTCGTCGAGCACCCACAGCGCGTCGACCTCGTCGGCGGTGGTGTCCTCGTCCTCCAGCAGCTGGATGTCACCGAACAGCTCGTCGGTGAGCATCTCGATGCCGTGCATGAGTGCACCGGCGACGTAGCCGGCGTCGTCGATGC
This sequence comes from Saccharomonospora sp. NPDC046836, assembly GCF_040645195.1. Taxonomy (NCBI): domain Bacteria; kingdom Bacillati; phylum Actinomycetota; class Actinomycetes; order Pseudonocardiales; family Pseudonocardiaceae; genus Saccharomonospora; species Saccharomonospora sp. NPDC046836. The sequence goes on along the minus strand of NZ_JBEYXW010000021.1, from coordinate 79,771 downwards.
TGATGTCGCCACCTTCGACGTACCCGAAGGCGTCCAGGTCGAAGGCGCGCAGATAGCCGGCCGCTTCGAGGAGCCGCGCCTGCCGCTCCGCGAGCTCGTGTTCGGTGAGCAGCGGGCCGCCCGCCTCGATGCCCGGCTCCTCGGTGGCCGCCAGCGCGCTCTCCAGCTGGTCGTCGGTCGCGGTCACCGCGCAGTGCTTGACTTGCCAGCCGGCGAGGAGCTCGGTCTCCTCCAGCAGTTGTTCCAGCACGGCGTGCGTGGCGTCCTCGGCGAACACCAGTGCGGGGGCGTCCAGTAGCCAGCTCACGTTCGCGCCGCCGAGGTGGGCGTGCACCGAATGCTCGACCGGGGTGATCTCGACACCATCCGGACCCTCGATGCTCGAGAGCCGGTTCAGCCGGGTGTCCAGTAGCGCCACCACTCCCGCCTGCTGGAGCGGGTCCAGGTCCGCGGTGTCGGCGGGTGCGGTGAGTTCGGCCGTGAGTTGGTACTCCACGATGCGCAGTGTGACACGCGGTGATCGCGGTTGTGGTGCCAGGCCGAGTTTCACCGCCGCGCCGTCGTCACATAGCGAAACCGGCATGGGTCACTCGGGTAGTGGTGTCGTGTGTGCAGCGCTGCTCCCTACCGTGAGTTGCCGAAGGGTGGTGATCCGCGATGAGTGGATGCGGTTGCTGTGGTTCCTGTTCCGGCCCGGCCTGTGGTTGCTGCGGGAAGTGCTGAACCAGAGGTGAACTGACGCACGCCGCCGCGAACCACGACGGGTCGCGGCGGCCGCGTCCGTTCGGCGCGGATACGGTCAGCTCCCATGACGACCGTGCGTTCCGTGGTGTTGTTCGTGCTCGCCGCCCTCACCGAGATCGGCGGTGCATGGCTGGTCTGGCAGGGTGTGCGCGAGCATCGCGGACTGCTCTGGGTGGCCGCGGGCGTGATCTCGCTCGGTATTTACGGCTTCGTGGCGACGTTTCAGCCGGACGCCAATTTCGGCAGGGTCCTGGCCGCCTACGGCGGGATTTTCGTGGCGGGCTCGCTGGCGTGGGGCATGGTCGTGGACAAGTTCCAGCCCGACCGGTGGGACTACGCCGGCGCCGCGCTGTGCCTCGTCGGTGTCGCCGTGATCATGTACGCGCCGCGTTCGTAACCGGCGCCTATCCGGTCACCTGGAAGTCGCCGCGGATGCCCTCGCCTGCCATACCCGGCTTGCATGCGGTCTGGTAGGTCCCTGCAGCCGGCACCTGGACCGTGAGCTGACGGGTAAGGCCCGGCGCGATGTTCTCGACCTCGCCGATGGTCCGGTCGCCCGCGGCGTAGAAGTAGAACTCGGTCACCTGGGTGCCCTTGTTGTTCACCTCGAAGGTCACCGTGCCGGTCTTAGCGGTCGTCGTCGAGACCGAGCACGCGCTGTCGGTCGCCTCGACGGGGATCGCACCGCCACCGGTGGCCGCCTCGTTGCCACACGCGGCGAGGGTGAGCAGGACGACGCTCCCGGCGAGGGCGGCGAGGGACTTGTTGATCACGAACTCTCCTTGACGGCCTCGGCGGGCTTGGACTCCTCGGGCCGACGGACCGGCCGGAGGAACAGGGGCAGCACGACCGCGACATACGCAGCCCAGGCCACCGCTTGCAGGACGGTCGTCTGCTGCGAGTAGTTGAAGATGCCCTTGAGCAGCGTGCCGTACCAACTGCCCTCGGGGATCGCCGCCGAGGTGTCGAAGGCGAGTACGCGCAGCCCCGGCAGGAATCCGGCTTCCTGCAAGTCGTGCAGACCGTAGGCGAGCACGCCTGCGGCGACGAAGACCAGCAGAACGCCGGTGATGGTGAAGAACCGGCCGAGATCGAACCGGACGGCGCCACGGTAGAGCAGGTAGGCCAGCGCGATGGCGACGACGATGCCGAGGCCGAAACCGAGCAGTGGCTCCGCGGTTCCGCCCTGCGCCGTCTCCACCGCGGCGTAGAAGAACACCGCGGTCTCCAGTCCTTCGCGGCCCACCGCGAGGAAGGCGAGCAGGAGCACGGCAAGCGGGCCCACCTTGAGCGCATCGGAGAGCTTGCCGCGCAGTTCGGCGGCGATGGTCCGCGATGCCTTGCGCATCCAGAAGATCATCCCGGTGACGAAGCCGACCGCGACGATCGACAGTGTGCCGCCGAGTAGTTCCTGTTGCTCGAACGACAGTTGCGCGGTGCTGTACGTGAGAATCGCGCCCACCGTGACGGACAACACGGCGGCGACGGACACGCCGAGCCACACCCAGCGCAACGCGTGCCTGCGGTCCGTTCGGACCAGGAACGCGACCAGGATGCTGACCACCAAGGCCGCTTCGAGCCCTTCGCGAAGCCCGATCAGTGTGCTGGAGAAAAGCATGTCGAGCCTCCTCGCCGAACGGATCTCTCGACGTAGGTTTTAGGTAAGCCTCACCTGAAAGTCCAGCGGTCAAAAGATCATCTGACCTGCGCAGATGGGCAAACAGGACGAGTCGCCGGGCAAGGCGAGCCTTACCGCAGCTCACGCCTTTGGTAACGAATTGGTGACGAAAATCCGACTTATGCTCGTCGATGACGAGGCGAACTCGCTGTGTAGCGATTTGCCAACTGTGCCAACAGTTCGTGATCGTCCACGGCAGACGAAAGTATCTTTGCCATGCCACGTTCGTGGGTTAATCTCCGCGGGCCGCTATTCGCGGATCATCCTTACCTTTCGTTCAGGCTATGGGGGTTCAGTGCGTCCTCGGTGGGTCACCGCTGTCGTTATCGCCTTACCGCTGGGGTTGATCCCAGTGGTGTCCAACGCCGCTCCGCCAGCGGGGAAACCGGCCTCGGTGAAGCCGGTCATCGAGAAGGTCCGGCTCGCCGATGCGCCCGGCGTCGCGCGGACTGCGGGTGTGCGCGAGATCCAGGCCGACAAGCCGTTCGCCGTGGCTGCGCTGCGGTGGTCCGGCCCCGCGCCGGACCTGATCGAGGTGCAGGCGCAGCAGGTCGACGGCAGCTGGAGCGACTGGACCGAGCTGGAGCCGCTCGACGGGCTCGACAAGGGCAAGAAAGGCCAGAGCAACGGCAGCGAGCCGGTGTGGGTCGGCGACTCGACGGCCCTGCGGGTACGGGCCGAGCGCGGTGGGTCGCCCGCGCCGGCGACGGAACTGTCCGCCGTACTGATCGACCCCGGTCACAGCACCGGTGACGACATCGCGCCGCGCGCCGCCGCTGGATCGGCGATGCCGACCGTCATCAGTCGCGCGGGCTGGGCCGCCGACGAGTCGATCCGCACCGAGTGTTACGCCAGGCAGGGCATCGGCGCCGAGTACAGCCCCACCGTCAAGGCGGCGACGCTGCACCACACCGCATCCAGCAACGACTACACCGCGGCGGACTCGGCCCGGCTGATGCGTGGCTTCTACGCCTACCACGCGCAGGATCTGGACTGGTGCGACATCGGCTACAACGTGCTCGTCGACAAGTTCGGTCAGATCTTCGAGGGACGTTTCGGCGGGCTCGACCGCCCCGTGTGGGGCGCGCATGCCGGCGGCTTCAACAAGTTCACCGTCGGCGTCTCGATGATCGGCACCTACACCGACGTCGCACCCAGCGCTGAGCAGCTGGAGTCCGTGTCGAAGTTCGTGGCGTGGAAGTTCTCCCGTGGCTATCGCGATCCCAATGGCACCGTCACGCTCACCGCGGGCGCCGGCAGCGGGAAGTACACCGAGGGCACCGATGTCACGCTGCCGACGATCTACGGCCACCGCGACGTCGGCACCACCGTGTGCCCCGGTGATCTCGGCTACGCGCAGTTGGCGCTCATCCGCCAGCGCGTCGCCGAGCTGATGGGCGACTGGACGGCCAGCCCGATTTACCAGTACTGGACGACCTCCGGCGCCGATGCCGGAGCGCTGCAGGGCGTCTACCGGCTCGAGCAGGAAGCGGCCGCGGGCGGTCTGCGCACCACGTTCGCCACGGATGCCAAGTCCGTGTACTGGTCCGCCGGTACGGGAGCGCACTCCGTCGAGGGCTCCATCCGCAACACCTGGGCGCGGTTCGGCAGCGAGGCGGGGCACCTCGGTTACCCGAAGACGGACGAGCTGCGCACGCCGGACAGCCGCGGCCGCTACAACCACTTCACGGGCGGCTCCGTGTACTGGACGTCCACGACCGGCGCCCACGAGATCCGCGGTTCGATCAAGACCAAGTGGGGCCAGTTGGGCTGGGAGCGCAGCCCGCTCGGCTACCCGACGTCCGATGAGGGCACGACGCCCGACCGCGTCGGCCGCTACAACCACTTCGAGCGCGGTTCGGTCTACTGGACCTCGTCCACCGGCGCGCACGCCGTGTACGGCTCCATCAAGTCGAAGTGGGCGAAGCTCGGCTGGGAGCGCGGCACGCTCCGGTACCCGTCGACCGACGAACTCGGTACGCCGGACCGCCGCGGCCGCTACAACCACTTCACCGGCGGTTCGGTGTACTGGACGCCGACGACCGGCGCGAACGCGATCTTTGGCGCCATCAAGTCGAAGTGGGGTTCGCTGGGCTGGGAGCGGTCCAGGCTGGGTTACCCGACCAGTGACGAGTTCGCGATCCCGGGTGGCCGCCGCAGCAACTTCGAGCACGGCTACATCACCTGGAACGCCTCGACCAAAGCGGTCACCGTCCGCTACTACTGAGGATCGACACCGCCGTCCAGCGGGCGCAACGCCCGCTGGACGGCGGTGTCAGCTCAGCCAGCTGCGCGCCGACGATGTGCTCGATGACGCTACGGCGGCGACAGGGATACCCAGCCCACCAACCTGAGCCGGCAGCTCGGCTAGGCGATGCGGGCGAGTCGGCCCAGCAGCAGGCAGCGGTGCCCGCTCACCCCGACCCAGATCGCGACGCTGACGGTGGTGAGGAAAACGCCGATGGCCAGAGGTGTGTCGTACAGCCCCTCGTCCGGCCAGTCGTTCACCAGGTTCAGCAGGATGCTTCCGCCGCCGATGGAGACCAGCGTGCACAGCGCGAGGAAGCCGATGCCCCTGGTCACGCGGTCCGGATCGACGCCGCGCCGGGCGCCGAGGCTCAGCCGGGCGCGGGCCAGGAGGCTGCCGGCGGCGGCAGTCAGCGACAGCACGTCGATCAGGTCGGCCAGCAGCGTCGTGGCCGTGGTGGCCTGCGCGTGGGCTGTTGCCGGATCGCCCGCCCATATCTGGTCCCACAGCAGCATGAGCATGGGAAACGCGATCGCCATCCGCGCGGCGGCGAAGCGGCCATAGCGGGCGGCGAGCTCGGCCTGTAGCTCCGCGGCGACGTGGCGCGGGTCGCCGAAGTCCGCGACCGCCCTGAACTGGGCCTCGGCGAGTGGGAGCCCTGCGTCGCGGTAACCCTCGACCGCATCCGCGAGCCCGTCGTGAACCTCGCGCACCATCTCGGCGCGCGCCCGGCGTGGACCGCGCAAGGACCGCTGGAGCGTCCTGATCGTCGCCGTTACCGGGTCGGCCGTCATGTCGTACCTCCCAGCACGCTGCCCACAATCCCGCTGAACCGGATCCACTCCGAGCGGCGCCGCACCAGCTCCTGGCGACCGGCCCGGCTGAGCGTGTAGGTACGCCGTTTGCGGCCGCCGACCGTGCTCCACGAACCGTCGATCCAGTGTGCGCGTTCGAGCCTGCGCAGTGCGGGGTAGACCGTGCCGGTCGGCATGTCCAATGTGCCGCCACTGCGCCGGTGCAACGCCTCGATGATCCCGTAGCCGTGCAACGGCTCGTCTTCGAGTACAGCGAGCAGCATGCCGTCCAGATGCCCGCGGATCGCATCGGGGTTCACAGGTAGGAAGTCTACGCATATTTTCAGGGTTTTCTCCGGGACGTCCCGGATTTATAAGTAGGCTGTCTACCTATAAGGTCGAGCCGTGAACGCAACCACTGAGCCGGCGAGCACCCATCCGGTGCGCACGCTCCTGCTGCTGAGGGCCACGGTCGTCCTCGGCACGATCTGTGTGCTCGCGCAGCCGGTGCTCGCCGGTGGCTACCTGTCGGGCACCTTCGACTTCCTCGGCTACCACGAGTCGAACGCGCACATCATCAGCGGGCTGTTGGTGCTCCAGGCAGCCGCCGGAGTCGCGTACCTGGTGGCGGGGCGCGGATCGGCAATCCCGCTGGTCTTCACCGTCGTGCAGTTCGCCGCGGTGGGGCTGCAGACCGGTATGGGCTACAGCAGGCAGCTCGCCGTGCACATCCCGCTGGGAGTCTTCATCGTGCTCATGTCATTGCACCTGTGCGTCTGGGTCTTCCGGCCGGTGGCGCGACTGTCGCGAATGGACCGCAAGGCCCAGAGGAAACAGGAGACGGCGCATGAGCCTGTCGCGTAGGGGATTTCTGAGCCTGGTCGGCGCCGGTGCGGTCGCGGTTGGCCTCGCCGGTTGCGGTGACGCGGGTGCCGGTCAGACCGCGGACCTGTTACGCAGCAGCATCCCGCTGCCACCGCGGTTCCGCGTGCCACTACCGATCCCGGCGGTGAAGAAGCCCACGCGGTCCGACGGGCAGGCCGACTACTACGACATCGTCCAACGGCAGGCCGTCCTGGAGATCGTGCCGGGGTACCGCACCCCGATCTTCGGTTACGACGGCACGTTCCCCGGCCCGACCATCCGCTCCCGATCGGGCCGCACGGCCGTCGTGACACACCGCAACGAGCTGCCCGTGCCGACCGTGGTGCACCTGCATGGCGGCCACACTCCGCCGGAGCACGACGGCTACCCCGTCGACCTGGTGTACCCCGTCGGCGGGCAGGCCGGCGGGCATGGCCAGCACGGTCAGCACGCCGCGATGACCGGTGACACCCGGCAGGGCAGTCGCGAGTACGTGTACCCGCTGGCCCAGCCTGCCGCCACGCTCTGGTACCACGACCACCGGATGGATTTCACCGCGCCGCAGGTGTGGCGCGGGCTCGCCGGTTTCCACCTCATCGATGACGAGGTGAGCGATGGTCTTCCGCTGCCGCACGGGGAACGGGACATCCCGCTGATGATCTGTGACCGCGCGTTCAACGAGGACGGCTCGCTCCTGTACCCGGCGCTCGATCCGAGTCTGCAGACCACGCCCGGCGTACAGGACGACTACATGGAAGGCGTCATGGGCGACGTCATTCTGGTGAACGGTGCGCCATGGCCGACGCTGGAGGTCGACGCGGCGCGGTACCGCTTCCGCATCCTCAACGCGTCCAATGCGCGGCGTTACGGGCTCGTGCTGGACGCGGCGCCCGATGGCGGCGGCTTCGTGCAGATCGGCTCCGATGCGGGCCTGCTCGCCGCGCCGGTGACGCAGGACCGGCTCGACGCCGCACCGGGGGAACGGTTCGAGGTGGTGGTCGACTTCGCGCGCTACCCGGTAGGTACCGAGGTGGTGTTACGCAACCAACTGGGCGCCGGATCGACCGCGGAGGTCATGCGTTTCGTGGTCGCTCGCAAGGCGTCCGACGACAGCACCGTTCCGCGCACGCTGGCCGAGATCGAACCGCTGCCACACACCACGGCACGAGTGCACCGGGAGTGGCGCTTCAGCCGGGGAATCGTCAACGGTCACCGGGGCTGGACGATCAACGGCAGGGCCTTCGATCCCGGCCGGATGGACGCGCGCCCGAAGCTCGGCGAGGTCGAGATCTGGCGCCTGTTCACGGATCTGCACCACCCCGTGCACATCCACCTGTCGCCGTTTCAGGTCATCGGTCGCAGTGGCGGCGGTCCCGGTCGCCTCGACGCGGGCTGGAAGGACACAGTGGACGTTCGGCCGGCGGAGTTCGTTGACGTGGCGGTGCGTTTCGACGGCTACGCCGGAAAGTATCTACTGCACTGCCACAACCTCGAGCACGAGGACATGGCCATGATGGCGGCCTTCGAGGCCGTATGACCGGAGATGGGTGCCCGTCCGCGCACGGGGCGCGGACGGGCACTGGGCAGGGATCAGGCAGGGATCAGCGCAGGCCGACCGCGGTGGTCACCTCGCGCAGGTCGAGGAACTTGTAGTTCGATCCCTCCCTGCCGTCGACCTGCGGGTCGTCGTAGCCGTCGTGGACGACCAGCAGACCGTTCGGGTAGCGGTCGCCGAGCGGTTCGTTCAACACGGCCGCACCGTCGCAGTCCTCGGCGCCGTCGATCACCGATCCCGGTGCGACCCGGAAACCGCCCTTGTACTTGTTGTCGTGACGGCCGTACACGGCGAAGGTGTTGTCGCCCTGGCTGGAAACCAGCAGATAGCCCTGACCGTTGCGCTGGTACATGATGGTCAGTCCCTCGACGTCGGCGGTGAGGACCTTGCCGCCGTAGCCGGGGTCGGCGCCGAAGGTGCATTCCCCGGTTTCGGGGTCCTGGGTGTAGGCAACGCCGAAGTCGTGCACCTTGTCGATCAGCTTGGGGCGGCCGGTGAAGTCGGTCTTCAGCCGCCAGACGCCGACGTCCTCCTGCCCGACGTAGAGCACGCCCGCGGCCGGGTCGGCGACCATGCCCTCGGCCTGGGGCTCCTCACCCGGGTCCTCGCACGGGGTCCAGGTGGTGCCGCCCGGCAACGGAAACTCGGACGGCAGTTGCAGCGTGCGCACCTTGGCGTAGCCCACGTTGCCCGACCTGGTCGGTGTGAGCTCGAGCAGCGCGAGCGTGGCACGGCCAGCCTGGGTCGCGGCGGCGAAGATGCGGCCCGACGCCCGGTCCCGCCACGCCGCGAGGCCGTACGCGGTGGTTTCCGCATTGACCTCGGCCTGGTTCGCGGAGAAAATCCGCGGCGCAGCCGCCGGATCGGTGACCTCCTTGAGCGGGCCGCTGGCCCGGTTGGGGTCGATCCGGTAGATACGCAGCGTGTCGAACCCGCGGTCGCTGACGACGGCGTAGTCGCCGACGATGTCCACGTTGTTGATCCGGCCCGGTGCGTCGTCGGGGCCCGGCGCGGGCGCGGCGGGGATGGATTGGACCTCGCGGGCATCGAGGTCGTACACCCTGAGGCCGCCTTCCTTGGCGGTGGCGACGACGAGGCTGCGGTCGGGATTCCTGGGGTTGCGCCAGATGGCCGGATCGTCCGCACTCGCGTTGCCACCGGCTTCGTCGTCGAAAACGGCTGGGGTCTCCGCCTTCGCGTACACGTCGACGAGGTCCTTGTGGGCAGCCTGCGCGGGCAGGGCCGCCAGTGCGGTGACGGTGAGCGCGGCCAGAGCCGCGCCGACCGTCGTACCGTGTGATTTACGCATGCGCCGCCTTCCTGGAGGAAATGGGAACAAATCCGCAAGATGTCGGTTTCAGGTGAATTCGCGACGGCAGCGGAGTTTCGCCAACCAGGTGAGCGGGTGAACAGATTCCGGCGGTCAACTGTCCAATGACGACAATCTCGCCCGTGTCATTCGTCGAACAGCTCAGCGTTCTCGCGTGCCCACTGTCGGAACGTCCTGGCAGGACGGCCGGTAACCGCTTCAACGGTGTCGCGCACGTCAGGGCGGACCGCCCCCCACACCGAGAGGAAGTAGTCCACGACCATGGCGGGTGCGTACTGCTGCAACTCATCCCGGGCGCGCTCGACGGTGAGTTCGTCGAAGGTGAGGTCGCGACCGATCTCGGTGCCGATCTGCTGCACCTGCTCCGGCAACGTCAGCGCCTCCGGTCCCGTGAGTTCGTAGGTCCTGCCGTGATGACCGTCCTCGATGAGGGCGGTGCGGGCCACCGAGGCGATATCGGCAGGGTGGATGACCGGTACGGCTTTGGTTGCGAGCGGCGCTCGAATGGTGCCCTGGTGGAACATGGGCAGCCAGCCCAGCGACAGCATGGTCGAGGCGAATCCCTGCGGGCGCAGGATGGTCCATGCGAGCGAGCTCGCCTGGACGGCCTGCTCGATCCGGCGGAACTCCGCACTCACCGGGGAGTCCGGCAGTTCGCTTGCGGACAGCGACGACAGCAACACCACACGCCGCACGCCGGCCTGCTCTGCCTGTCGCAGCACGGGGCCCTCATTGGCGGGATGGCTCGTCGCGAGGAACAGCGCCTCGACACCCGCGAAGGCCTTGTCCAGCACCGTGGGGTCGGTGATGTCACCGCCGACGACATCGATCCCCGCGGGGAGCCGGTCCCGGTCCGCGTCGAGTGTCGAAGCGCGGACCGGTAGCCCGGCGCTGTGCAGTTGCTCCACCAGGGGAAGGCCGACGTTGCCCGCGGCCATGGTCACCAGGATCATGCCTGCTCTCCTTCGGGAGACGCGACGAACCAGTGGGTGAAGGTGTCCTTCGCATGCCACACGCCGTCTCGCAGTTCGATGGTGAACGATCCGCGTCCCCGCAGTCCGGTGAGCTCGCCGGTCCCCGACCCGGGCACGACCGTCCAGTACCCCTCGCCTGCGCCCGGCCGGTCCCCGAACCCGTAACAGGTCAGGACGAACGAACCCGACCGGTCTCCCACGGAGCCGACGAACCGTTCCACGCCAGTGACCAGCTGCGTTCCGTCCGGCCGCACGACACGAACGTGATCGGCATAGCCCATGCCGTCGAGCCCACCGGTGAAGCGCTCGGTCATCAGCGTCGCGAACGTCGCCGGCGCGCCGTCGACGTGGGGGCCGATGTCCGTCTTCTGGATCTCGACGACCTCGACACTGCTCGTGTCGGTCACCGCGCCAGCAGGCGGCTCCTCGGCGAACCCGCTCGCCAGCGGGGCCAACCCGCCCCAGGTGAAATTCATGATCTCGTCCTTCCTTCTCAAACCAAACTGTTCAGTTTGATGAATGGGTAAACCACTATCTGTCCCGAGTCCTCGTCGGGACGGCTAGGTGATCGCGCGCAGGAACATGTCCACGAGTTCGTCGATCTGCTCCGCGCTGGGTGGATTCACTGTCCCGCCCGCGGCGACGATTCCGTCGGGTAGGACGTAGGTCAGCACGCCTCCGACGAACAAGCGGGTCGCCACCTGGACGTCATCGACCTGGATCACCCCTACGCGTCGCGCCTGCTCCAGCTGGTCGGCGACAACCGAGCGGACGCCGCCGGTGATCGTCTTGGCCCACAGCCGGCCGATTGCGGGCACCTTCGGCGAGTCGGCGATGATGACCCGCGTCAAGGCGAGGTAGTCGGTGCGGCAGACGGCTTCGAGGACATTCGATGCCAGGTCCGCGAGAGCTGCCCGCAACTCCGGCAGGGAGTCGACCGGACGGCTGCCCGCCAGTGCGGCCTGGTCGCGGTTCAGCTCCGTCAGCAGCGAGGTCAGTACGTCGACCATGAGCTGCTCCTTGTCGCGGTAGTACACATAGAGCGTCTGCTTCGACACCCCGGCCGCTTTCGCGATCGCGTCGGTCGTCGCGCCCGCGAAGCCCTCCCGGAGGAAGACGCGAGTGGCCCCCTGCTGGATCTGTGCGCGCTTGGCGCTGCTCCGTGCCGATTCCTGCCGCTGCATCACACCTCCTTCGGAACCAAACTGTACAGTTTGATTGCGGGTGGATTCAAGGGCCCCCGTGTGAACCGGACTGACACCGGATCATCCCCCGCGCCGAGATGTCACCATGCCTTCGCCGTGCGGCCAGCGGTGGGACGTGCATACGACACCTTCTGTATCAAATCTGACTTTTCGCTCGAACTTTCACTTTCGGAAGGTGACGAACCATGTCCCGCCTCACCGGCCGTGCGCGCTTCATCGCGACGGTGTCCACAGCGGCTGCCGTGATCGCCGGCCTGACTGCCGCCAGCGCGCTGGCTTTCGCCCAGAGCGAGCCCGAGTCGCAGACAGGTGCGATCCAGCCTGCCGCGGCACAATCCAAAAAGGACTGCTACCCGGCCTCGCACCCGCTCGGCTTCCCGCAGCCGGCCACCGGCGACCTCGACGCCGACGGGTTCTTCGCCGAGATCGAGATCCCCCAGGACAGCTTCACCAAGTACGAGACGGACGCCGAGACCGGCCAGATCGTGGTCGACCGGTTTCAGTCGATGCCGGTGGTCTACCCGGGCAACTACGGCTCCATCCCGCAGTCCAAGGGTGGTGACGGCGACCCCCTCGACGTACTGGTCCTGACCCGCGAGCCGCTGTACCCGGCTGTGCAGATCCAGGTCAAGGCCATCGGCGTGCTCAACATGATCGACGGCGGCGAACCCGACGACAAGATCATCGCGGTGCCGGTCGACGACGTCGATCCCGACTACACCGAGGCCAATGACATCGCCGACCTTCCCCAGATCGAGCGGCAGCGCATCGAGCAGTTCTTCGCGGTCTACAAGAACCTGCCCGAGGGCCGCAAGAAGGTCGAGCTGGCCGGCTTCAGCGATGCCGCGGCCGCCCGCGACGAGGTCAAGCAGGCAGTCTCCGAGTACCGCAAGTCCTGCCGCTGAGCAGGTGTGAGCCAGCCGCCGGCAAGGACGCCGGTGGCTGGCCACTGTGGACCGTTTCTCAGCTCGCGATCATGGTGAGCCCGTCGGCGGCGTAGGCCTGGCTGGCGATCTCGCCGCGGAGGAACGTCGCGAGGGTGCGCGCCTCGGGCCGGTGTGCCGCGTCGGCGCCGAGAGCGATCGTGAAGTCCGTGTACTGCTGTACCTCGTCCGGCAGCGGCGCGACGACGTCGACGCCCTTGACGAAACTGAGCTCGCTCAGCTGCTGCACGGCCAGGTCGGCACGCCCGTCGACGACCGCCTCGGCGGTGAAACCCTTCGGCAGCACCGTCGCGCGGGAGTTGACCAAATCGGCGATACCGAGCTGATCGAGCAGCTCCACGAAGTAGATGCCGCTCGCCCCCGCGCGGGAGTAGGCCACCGACCGCGCCCCGGAGAGGGTCGCGACCAGAGCCTCGGTGGTCGAGATGTCCGGCCGCGGCGCCCCTTCGGCGACCGCCACCCCGATCGCGGAGCGAACGAACGGCTCCTGAGTCTCCTCCGCCACGGCGCCGGTCGCGAGGATCGGGGCGAGCGCACCGGTGACCGCTACCAGCACGTCCGGCCGTTCGCCTGCCTCTATCCGCTCCCGCAGCACGGTCGTCGGGTCGAAGATCTCCTCGACCGCGATCTCCGGATGGCTGCCGCGGAAGCTCGGTAGGACGGTGTCCTCCAGTGCCTTTCGGACGACCAGGGCGCAGTACAGGCGGACGGGTGCGTTGGTCATGACGTCCCTTCGGCAAGTGGGGTGAGGGTCCGGTGGACGCCCGCCCGTGCGCTGATGGCGGCCAGGTGCTCGAGGAGGCTGTCGGTGAGTGGGATGCCGGCGCGGGTGCGCTCGGCGCGGGCGTGTTCCTCGGGCTGGCCCGGCACGAGGACGTCGGGTTGATCCTCCTGCACCACCCGCAGGATCGCTTCCACGTTGCCTGCGGTGAGCCCGCCTGGGTTGACGCGTTCGGCGTCGATGGCCAGGAAGAAGTGACCGAGGTTGTCGGTGTCGCCGCGTTCCCGCGGCAGCGCACCGTTCGACAGGGCGGCGCTGAGTATCTGGACCATCAGTGCCAGTCCGAAACCCTTGTGCCCACCCAGTTCTGTGCCCGGTCCGCCGAGTGGTGCGAGCATCGCGCGCCCTTCCTGGAGCAGCGCGTACCCCTTCGTGGCGTTGGTGACGTCAACCCCCGCCTCGTCGACCAGCCAGCCGACAGGGAGATCGAGCCCCTTCAGCGCATAGGCCTTGACCTTGTTCATCGCGACCACGGTGGTCGACATGTCGACGACGAGCGGTGCGCCGTGCCGGCGGGGCGCCGCGAACGCGAGCGGGTTCGTGCCGAGCACCGGCCGGTTGCCGCCGGTCGCCTGCGCCGTCGGGGTGCGGGTGGAGGTTGTGGCGAAGCCGATCATGCCCTGCTCAGCCGCCAGCCTGACGTAGTACCCGACCGCCCCGTAGTGGTTGGAGCTCCCGACGAATGCGGCGCCGATCCCGCCGTTGCGGGCCTTGGCGATCGCCAGCTCCATTGCGTGGACCGCGGCCGGATGGCCGAGGCCGGAGCCGGCGTCGATCGCGGCGAATGCGTCAGTCTCTCGCAGCACCCGCGGGGTGGCGGCGAGGCCGAGCCTGCCCTCGGTGTGCAGGCGCTCGTACATCATCAGCATCGACACCCCGTGGGAGTCGATACCCGAGAGGTCGGTGTCGATCATGACGTCGGCGGTCGTCGTCGCGGGGCCGCTTGGCATCCCCCATGCGGTCAGGATCGCGTGAACCTGCTCGTGCAGGTCGTACGCGGAGAAGCGCTGCATGGTGGTCACGATGCCGCCTCAAGCTCGTCGGCGATGCGGCGGCCGATCTCCAGTGCGGCGGTCGCTGCGGGGGAGGGCGCATTGAGCACGTGGATCTGGCGGATCCCACGCTCGTAGTAGAAGTCGTCGACCAGCGAGCCGTCGCGGTGCAGTGCCTGGGCGCGGACCCCCGCGTGGGTGGGGACGAGGCTGTCGTCGGACAGCGCGGGGACCAGCTCGCGCAGGCTCGCGAGGAACCGGCGCCGGGACAGCGAGCGGAGTACCTCGTCGACCCCGGTGCGCCAGTACTTCCGGCCGAGTCGCCACAAGCCGGGCCAGCGCAGGCTGTCGACGATGTCGGCGGTGTTGACCGCCCCCCAGCGGTAGCCCTCGCGGGCCAGTGCGAGCACGGCGTTCGGTCCGGCGTGGACACCGCCGCCGATCATCCGGGTGAGGTGAACCCCGAGAAACGGCAGCGTCGGATCGGGTACCGGGTAGATCAGCCCCTGGACCAGGTGTTGCTGTGCGGGGGCGAGCTCGAAGTACTCACCGCGGAACGGGATGATCCGGACCGCGGGTTCCAGCCCGGCCAGTCGAGCGAGCCGATCGGAGTGCAGGCCCGCGCAGTTCACGAACTGGTCGGCCCGGATCTCCTCGGCGCGGGTGGTGACCGTGACCGCGCCGAACGACGAGTGGATCCCGATGATCTCGGAGCCGAGGCGCACCTCGCCCTCGTGCTTCTCGATCAGGTTGACGAGCGCCGCGCAGACGCCCCGGTAGTCGACGATGCCGGTGCTCTCGACCCGCAACGCGGCCACACACGAGACGTTCGGCTCGTACTCGCGCGCCTCGGCGGGGGAGACCAGGGTGACCGGGACCCCGTTCGCCCGGCCGCGCTCCAGTAGCCGCAGCAATGCCGGAACCTGCCGCTGGTTGGTCGCGACGACCAGCTTGCCGCAGATGTCGACCTCGACGCCGTGGGCTTGCGCGAAGTCCCGCATGGACTGGGCACCTGCCGTGCCGAGCGTGGCCTTCAGGCTGCCTGGCGTGTAGTAGAGCCCGGAGTGGATCACGCCGGAGTTGTTCCCGGTCTGGTGCTCGGCGACCGTTCCCTCCTTCTCGAGGACCGTGACCCGATGGCCGCGACGGCCGAGCTCCAACGCCGTCGAGAGGCCGACGATTCCCGCCCCGGCGACGACGACATGGCTGTTCATAAACGCCTTCCTCCCTGAAGGGTGCGCCTCGGTGAAGGAACAATACTATAGTATTTCCAGCGACGCGACGTCACGCAGAAGGAGAAGCACGTGATCGGAACCATCGCCGACGACTTCACGGGGGCCACGGACGTCGCCGTCGCACTGCGCAGGGCCGGTCTGCGGACGCTCATCTTCTTCGACCCACCGGCGGACACCGCCGGCCTGCCTGCGCACGACGCGATCGTAATCGCACTGAAAAGCCGCACAACGCAACCAGGGGAAGCCGTGCGGGACTCCCGGCTGGCCTTCGAAGCGTTGCGCGCCAATGGAGTCCGCCAGGTCTACTACAAGTTCTGCTCCACTTTCGACTCGACGCCACGCGGGAACATCGGGCCGGTACTCGACATGCTGGCCGACGAGACCGGAGCCGACACGGTGGTGCTCACCCCCAGTTCTCCCGAGCACGGCAGGACTCAGTACCTCGGGCACCTGTTCGTTGACGGCGAACTGCTCGCGGAGTCCCCGATGCGCCACCACCCGCTGACCCCGATGACCGACTCGAACCTGCTCCGCCTGCTCGCGGACCAGACCAAGCGACGGGTGGGCCTCGTGCCGCTGCGCACCGTGCACGACGGCGTCGATGCGGTCAGTGCGGCCATCGAGCAGGCGCGGCGGGGCGGTGTGCGGTACCTGATCGTCGACGCAGTGGCCTCGGCCGACCTCGAGACTGTCGGGCGGGCACTGCGTGATGCACCCCTGGTCGCCGGCGCCGCCGGGCTCGCGGGAGGTCTTGCCGCCGCGGCGGCAGCGGGGCGCAGTGCGCCTGCCGACACCGGCGACCCGTTCGCCTCCACTCGCGCCGCGGTGCTCGCGGGCAGCTGTTCCGCAATGACCCTCCAGCAGATCGATCACCTCCGCATGCTCGGCAGACCGGCCCATCGGCTCGATGCTCTCGCGGAGCCCGATCCCGCTCGCCTCGCCGCCAAGGCCCTTGCCTGGTACGACTCGCTGCCGGGCGAGGAAGCCCCGCTGATCTACTCGTCCGTCGAGCCGGCGCGGCTGGCGCAGATACAGGCCCGGCTCGGCGTCGAGCGTTCGGCCGCCGTCTTCGAGACGGCTACCGGCCTGATCGCCCGCGGCCTGGTGGCGCGGGGTGTCCGGCGCATCGTGAGTGCCGGCGGGGAGACCTCCGGCGAGGTGGTGAGCGCCCTCGGGGTCCGCGGCGGGCTGATCGGGCCCGAGGTGGCGGTCGGGGTCCCCTGGATCTACTCGACGAACGAGCCGCGTGTCGCACTGCTGCTGAAATCGGGGAACTTCGGTGGGCCGGAGCTGCTCGCGACGGCGTCCGCTGGTTCCGCGGCCGAGGCCGCCTGATGGGCCGCGGCGCTGCGGGGGAGGCGGCTCGCGAGGAGGTCGTGCGCGTGGCGCGGTCGATGTTCGACCGTGGTCTGACCCACGGCAGCACCGGGAACGTGTCGCTGCGGCTCGGCGAGGAGATCCTGGTGACGCCGACCGGGTGCAGTCTCGGCACCGTCGCGCCGGAGGACCTCTCGTCCATCGATCTCACCGGTAAGCACGTCGCCGGTCCGCGCCCGTCGAAGGAGGCCTTCCTGCACGCGGCGGTCCTGCGCGCCCGGCCGGCGGCCGAGGCTGTCGTCCACACGCACTCGACGCACGCTGCCGCCGTCTCGTGCCTGGCCGACCGCGATCCGCAGGACTGCCTCCCACCGTTGACCGCCTACTACGGCATGCGGGTGGGATGTCTTCCGCTGCTGCCCTACCACGCGCCCGGCGACGCCGGGCTGGAGCCGTTGGCCGAGCGCACCGCGCGGACCCACCATGCGATGCTGCTCGCCAACCACGGTCCCGTCGTCGCGGGCGCCTCGCTGGCCGCGGCACTCGACGCCGTCGAGGAGCTCGAGGAGACCGCGAAGCTTTTCTTCCTGCTTCGCGGCAGCGCCGTGCGCCCGCTCACCGCGACAGAGTTCGCCGCGTTACGAAAGCCGAGAAACAGCAGGTGAACGCGCTATTGACTTGCCAGGACAATACAATAGTATAGTTTTCCACTTGGGCTCAGGCCCCGAATGGCGAGACCGGACCGCTGCTCCCGCCGCCGGATCTTCGCCCGTTCTGTCCTCGACGATGAGCAGAGGTACCCGCATGAAAATCTCCGACTCGGACGCCCCGGCCGCTCCCGACGGCCACGGCAACACCGCCACCGAGAAGGTCACGCCCCAGGAACTGCGCCGCGTGGCCTGGGGGACATCGCTCGGCAGCACGCTGGAGTACTTCGATTTCTCGCTCTACACGCTGGCGTCGTCGCTGATCTTCGCGGAGCTCTTCTTCTCCGACGTCGACCCGACACTGGGGCGGATTCTGAGCTTCGCGACCCTGTTCATGGGCTACGCTGCGCGCCCGCTCGGCGGCATCGTGTTCGCCTCGTACGGCGACCGCATCGGCCGCAAGAACATCCTGATGCTCACCATCGCCATCATGGGCGCGTCGAGCTTCCTGATCGGCGTGCTGCCCACCTACGCGACGATCGGCTTCTGGGCACCGGTGCTGCTCGTCCTGCTGCGCATCGTCCAGGGCCTCGGTGCCGGCGCCGAGGCCGCGGGGGCCAGCACCCTCATGACCGAGTTCGCTCCCCTCGGTAAGCGGGGCTTCTACTCGTCGCTGCAGTTCTCGGGCCTCGTCGGCGGGACCGCATTGGCGTCCGCCGTCTTCATGGGCATGTCGGCGATCGGTGAGGACGTCCTGCTCGACTGGCTGTGGCGGGTGCCGTTCCTGGTCAGCGCGGTGCTCGTCGGCGTCGCGCTGTGGCTGCGCGCGAACGTGAAGGACTCGCCGGAGTTCCTCAAGATGAAGGCGCAGGAGACCACCATCAAGGCGCCGTTGCGGTCGGCGCTGAAGTCCAGCCGCAAGGCGCTGCTGATCGGCAACGGCCTGCGGATCGCCGAGAGCGCCGGTTCGTCGATCTACAAGAGCCTCGGCGCAAGCTACGTGGCCAGCGTTGCCCTTTCCGGGCGAGACGATGCGACATTCGTGGTGACGCTGTCGATCCTCTGTGCCTCCGGTCTCGGCATGATCGTGGTACCGCTGTTCGGCTGGCTGGGAGACCGCTACGGCCGCCGCACGATGTTCCGGATCAGCTCGGCATTCCAGATCCTCGCGGCCGTGCCGATCTGGTACACGCTGGCCAACGGCAACGACGTCGGCATCATCATCGCGATGTCGATCGCGCTGGGCGTCGGCGTCTGGTCGGGCCTCGGCCTCCAGGGCGCGACGATCCCTGAGCTGTTCGGGGTGCAGCGCCGCTACACCGGCGTGGTGCTCTCGCGTGAGCTGCCGTCGGTGTTCGCCGGTGGCCTCGCCCCGACGATCGGCGCGATGCTGCTCGCCGCCTACACCGACAGTTGGGTCCCGCTTGCCGTACTGACTATCGCTTACACCGCGTGCACGTTCCTGGCCAGCCTGTTCATGCCAGAGACCCGGAACCGCGATCTGTCGCTGCGTGAGGATGCCGTCTAACTCGCCGCTCGCTCGCCCCGGACGATGCCTCGCGCCTCGGCCGGGGCAGCCGCCGCACGTGCTGGAATGGGCGGAACGCTTCCTACACTATAGGCCAGGGGACTCGAGGAGGACGGGCATGTCAAGGAAGCGATCCACTCGCCAGCCGCTTGCCGACCGCATGTACGAGACGCTGTTCGCGCAGCTCATGGACGGTTCACGGGACGCAGGCGAGCCACTCAACATCGGTGCACTCTCCCGCGAGCTCGACGTCAGCCAGACCCCGCTACGCGAAGCGCTGGCCCGCCTCGAATACACCGGTCTGGTCCACCGTGACCCGCTGCGCGGCTACCGCGTCGCTCCGCTGTTCACGCAGGACGAGCTCATCAAGCTCATGGACGCCAGGCTGGTACTGGAGCCGGCGCTGACGCTGGAGGCGGGCAAGCGGACAACGCCCGAGTTCCTGGCTGCCCTGCTCGCCTCGATCGAGGAGCTCAGCGAGGCGTCGAAGTCCGCCGACACCAGCAACTTCCGCGGCTACTGGTCTGCGGACGAGGAGTTCCACACGCTCATCGCGGAGCAGGCCGACAACCCGTTCCTCGCAACGGCCTACCGTTCCCTCGGCGGCCAGGTGCAGCGATTCCGGTTGTTCGCCGAGCTCGGCTCGTCCGACGCCGAGTTCGCGGCGAAGGAGCACCGCACCATCTACGAGGCGCTCGCGGCGGGTAACCCTCAGCTGGCGGCGGAACGGATGCGCGACCACGTGTCCGGCGCGAAAGGACGGTCGCTGACCGACCGGCAGGCCGTCGACGACAAACAGGACAGTGTGCCGTGAGGGTTGGCTACGCGTTCGCGAAACTATAGTATTTCCAGCAACGCTCGGGATGGTGCCGAGCACCGACCCGTCCGGGACGACCATGTCGACCACACCGCCGAGGCTCCGCCTCGACGCCAACCTCAAGTGGCTGTTCACCGAGGTGCCGTTCGAGGCGCGCTTCGAGGCCGCGGCGGCAGCGGGGTTCACCGCGGTCGAGTTCCCCTCGCCATACGGCCACCGCCCAGAGGAGCTGGCGAAGCTCCTCGCCGACGCGGGTCTGCGGTCCGTACTGATCAACACGCCGGCCGGTGACCCCGGTGGCTCCGACGCGTACGGCATCGCCTGCCACCCCGGGCGCGGCGCCGACTTCCGCGCCCAGGTCGAGCAGGCCCTCCGGTATGCCACGAAGCTCGGCACCGGGGTGATCCACGTGATGGGCGGCCTGCGCCCACCGGGCGTCGGCTCTGCGGAGGCCCTCGGTACCTACGTCACCAATCTCGCCTGGGCCGCCGAGTACGCCGCCGACACGAACGTCACGCTGCTGATCGAGGTGCTCAACCAGCGCGACGCCCCCGGCTTCGTCCTCGAATGCCTCGAAACCGCGGCCGCCGTGGTCAGCGCCATCGGCAGCGAACGGCTGCGGCTGTTGTTCGACCTGTACCACTGCCAGGTGTCGCAGGGGGACGTGACCACCCGGCTGCACGAGTTGATGCCGATCATCGGGCATGTCCAGATCGCCGATCCGCCGACGCGTACGGAGCCAGGAACCGGGGAGCTCGGCTGGGACCACCTCTTCGGCCGCCTCCGCGCCGAGGGCTACACCGGGTGGGTCGGCTGTGAGTACGCCCCGACGACCGACACCATGTCCAGCCTCCGCTGGCGCCACACGTTCGGCCGGCATCTCGCCGGCTGACCACAACCGACCCCGAGGACCCATGTCGAAGAAGCCACTCATTGCCCTCGTCCACGCCACCCCCGCCTCGATGGCGCCTGCCAAGGCAGCGCTCACCGAGGAGCTCCCCGACGCGACGGTCTGGAACCTGCTCGACGACCGGCTACTCGCCGATGCCGATGCCGCCGGTGGGCTCACCCCGGACCTGCGGGCCCGGATGGAGCGGCTGATCGACCATGCCCTCACCGAGGGCGCCGACGGGGTCCTGCTGACGTGCTCGATGTACGGACCGGTGGCGCACGCGATGACCAGCGAGCGCCCGATCCTCGCCTCGGACGACGCCGCGTTCCGCGATGTGGCCGAGCAGGAGGTCGGCACGGTGCTCGTCGTCGCGTCGTTCGCCGCCGCGCTGCACGACGCGGAGGCCCGGCTCACGGAGTTCCTCCGCGAACGCGGCTCCGGGTCGACGGTTCGCGGAGCCGTCGCCGAAGCCGCCTTCGCGGCAGCGCTGCGTGGTGACACCGAGCAGCTGCTCGCGGCCCTCCTCGACGCGGTCCGACCACACGCGGACTCGGTCGATGCGGTGCTCCTGGCGCAGTACTCGCTCACCCCCGCCGCCGAGAGCCTCGCGAAGGCCACGGGTCTCCCCGTGTTCTCCGGTCCGCAGAGCGCCGCGACGACCCTGCGGAGACTCCTGACGGCGGGCTAGCAGTCAGGCTGCGGCGACGATCGGTTTCCAGTCGCTGATCTCGTGGTAGCGGCGGAGTTCGGCGAGGCCGGCGACGCTACCCAGCCACGCTGCGAACGGCGGGTTGGCGGTGTCGAACCCGCTGGAGAACAGGGTGAGGTGGGTCTTGCCGTCGCTGCCTTCCAGTTCCCACGTGCCGGTTCCGGCCGGGCCCCAGTCGACGCTCACCCGCTCGTTCGGCACCAGGTCGACGATCGTGGCTGGATGCGGGTTGTTGTCGATGCCGCCCAAGGCGTAGCGGCCGCCAACGTGGGGTTCGATCTCGATGGGGTAGCCGAACCACGCCGACACCTTCTCGGACGTGAGGAGCGAGTCGTACACCTCCTCCACCGGGGCGTTGATGCTGACGGTTGCCCGGAACTCGGGGCTGGTGAAGTCCGGCCGCGCGGTGATGTCCCTGCCTTCGAGGTAGTCGACGAGGTTGGCCAGTGCCAGCGCCCAGAACGTCTGCAGTACGCCACGGATGCTGGCGCCGGTGAGCATGTCGTTGAAGTCGAAGTGGCTCTGGGTCAGCGTGATCACGGTCTCGGCGGAGTCCGTGCCGACGGCGAGTTCGGTCGAGGTCTCCTCACCGTCGAGTAGCCACGTGAAGCGCAGCGTGGTGCCGTCGGCGCTGACCAGTTTCTGGTGGGGTGCCTCCCCTTCCGGGATGGAGGTCCCCCAGAACTCGTACCGGGTGGGCAGTTCGACGACAGCCTTCTCGGCGAGCCAGGAGGTGAGGTGCTCGGCGGTGGTGAGTGCGGCGTACGCCTGCTCGGGGGTGGCGGTGGTACGGACCCTGATGACGAGTGGCTCGGTCATGACTCTTCCTCTCTGATGGGATAGCAGGTGACGGCGAGTTTGAACGGTTCCCCCGCGCTGCCGCCGTAGCGCGTGAAGAGGTCTTGGAGCGTCTCCTGCAGTTCCGTGAGGAACGCGGGACGCTGTTCGGGGCTGAGGTAGATCTGGCCGGTGACGCCCAGGGACGGCACATCGTCCTCTGTGGTGTCGATGGCTGCGATGTCCCGCTGGATCTCTTCGGCGATGTCGAGCAGACGCCCCAGCGACAGTGCGTCGGTCGGTCTGCCCCCGACCTGCCCGACCAGTTGCGGCGAGAGCCAATATGACCGGGCGGCCGCCTGGTAGATGCCCTCGTAGACGTTGCGCACCTTGCGTTCCGCGATCTGGCGGACGAGGTCGTGTTCCAGTAGGCGCTTGACGTGGTAGTTCACCCGCTGCGGCGTCTGGTTGAGCCGGTTGGCCACCTCGGTGCAGGTACTCGGCACGGCGAGCGCACGCAGGATCTCGATCCGTTGCGGCTTGAGCAACGCCTCGGCCTGCTCCAGGCGATCCAGGTACAACACGTCTCGCATGGATCGATCTTTACATAAAAATCTATTTTTGCCAAGCGCCGCCGGGGCACCGTCGGTGAACCACGCCGATACCTTCAGGACCGTGAAGTTGATCGACATCTTCACCGACCGCTACGAGCCCATCGGCACCGAGGACAAGCAGACCGCGCACGCCAAAGGCCTGTGGCACCGCACCTTCTCCGCGCTGGCGATCCACCCGGCTACCAAACGCGTCATCCTGCAGAAGAAGACCCCCGGCAGGTACAGCTTCGACCGCCCGGACTACGCCGACATCACGGTCGGTGCCCACTACCAGGCCGGCGAGGCCGTCCCCGACGGCATCCGCGAGGTCCATGAGGAACACACTCGATCAGCTCTACCTTCGACTGTTCCTCGTTGCCCGTCGCTTCTGCGCCGGCGAACGCACACACCTGTTCTGGTAACACCGGTCCACAGGTGCATGTCCTGATCTGTCCGGTGCTTGGCCACGCTGACCCTCGTTTGCCCTTTCCGGCAGCCCGCTGGCTGGACCGCTGCCCGCACGAGTTCTGCGAAGGCGTAGTGCGCGCCGTCAGTCCGCGGACTGACGCAGATGCGCGCTGATCGGGACGATGAGCGGTGTGCCCGCGACGGGGTCCGACAAGACCTTCGCGTCGAGGTCGAACACCTCCGACATCAGCTGCTCGGAGAGCACCTCCGCGGGCGGACCCTGCGCGACGATCCGTCCATCGCGCATGGCGACGAGCGTGTCGGCGTAGCGGGCCGCGAGGTTCAGGTCGTGCAGCACCATCACGACCGTCGTGCCGCGCTCGGTGTGCAGCCGGTGCACCAGATCCAGCACATCCACCTGATGTGCCAGGTCGAGATAGGTGATCGGCTCGTCGAGCAGCAACAGCGCGGTGTCCTGCGCGAGCGTCATCGAGATCCAGGCCCGCTGTCGCTGGCCGCCGGAGAGCTCGTCGACCACCCTGGCGGCGTGTTCGTCCATTCCGGTCATGGCCAGCGCACGGGACACCGCTTCTTCGTCGGCGGCCGACCACTGCCGGTACCAGCGCTGATGTGGGTGGCGGCCGCGGGAGACCAGATCGGCCACCGTCAGCCCCTCCGGCGCGCTCGGCGCCTGCGGCAGCAGCCCGACGACCCGGGCGACCTCCAGCGTGGGGAGCTTGTCGATCCGTTTGCCGTCGAGCAGCACGGCGCCCGCGCGTGGGGCGAGGAGCCGGCCCAGCGCGCGCAGCAGCGTCGACTTGCCGCAGCCGTTCGGGCCGATGATCACCGTGATGGAACCCTCGACGATGTCGAGATCCAGATCGTCGACCACGGTTCGCTCGCCATAACCGAGCCGGAGCCCTTCGGCCCGCAACCGCGTCTGGCTCATGCGCGTGCACCCCTTCGACCACGGACGAACAGGAAGATCAGGTAAGGGGCGCCGAGCACGGCGGTCAGCACGCCGACGGGCAGGTCCGGAGCCACCAGGCGAACGGTGAGGTCCGCGCTCACGGTGAGCAGCGCACCGAGCACCATCGAGCCGACCAGGGGTGGCTGCGCAGTGCGGGCGAGCCGCAGCGCGATCTGCGGGCTCGCCAGCGCGACGAACGTGATCGGACCCGCCGCTGCGGTGGCGACGGCGGCGAGTGCGGCGGCGAGCAACAGCAGCGTGCCACGCGCCGTGCTCACCCGGATGCCGAGGCCGCGCGCGGTGTCGTCACCGAACTGCAGCCCGCCCAGGGTATGCGCGCAGACCAGAGTCGCCGGCACGAGCACGGCCAGCGCAAGTGCGGTCGGCCCGATCGCCGCCCAGCCGACACCGGCCAGATTGCCCACCAGCCAGGTCGTCGCGCGCGTGGCGTCGTCCACGTCGCCGACCGTGAGCAGCCAGTAGACGAGGTTGTAGCCCACCGCCGACAGCCCGATGCCGACGAGCACCATGCGGTAGCCGTCGATGCCGCGCCGCCACGACAGCGCGTACAGCAACAGACCGGTGACGATCCCACTGGTCAGGCCGGCCAGCGGCACGCCGAGTTCGGCCACCAGCCCGCTGGTCTGTCCACCGGTTCCGCCGAGCACGATGAGGGCGACCGCACCCACCCCGGCGCCCCAGGTGATACCGAGGATGTCCGGGCTGGCCAGCGGATTGCGGGCGATGGTCTGGAAGATCGCCCCGGCGAGACCGAACGCGGCGCCGACCAGTACTCCGGCAAGCGTGCGGGGTAGCCGCAGGTCGAAGATGATGCCGTTCTCCCTGCGGTCGCCGCCGCCGAGCAGCGTGCGCAGCACGTCGAGCAGGCCGATGTTCGAGCTGCCGTGCGCGATGTTCAATGCGGCGACGAGCACCAGCAGCAGCGCGCCGATGGCCGGTACAACGATGGTTCGCGGCCGGAACGTCCACGCCGCCGGTCCCACCAGCAGCACCCGGCGGCCGGGCACCGGCGGGATGTCGCGAACCGGTCTCATATCCGTGCCAGGCCCTTCCGGCGCACCAGGTAGATGAACATGGGGGCGCCCACGAACGCGAGCATGATCCCGACTTCGAGGCTGTCGCCGGTGAGGACCCGGCCGAGCACATCGGCGGCCAGCAACAACACCGCGCCGAGCAGGCCGGCACATGGCACCAGCCACCGGTAGTCCGGACCGGTGATCACCCTGGCGACGTGCGGCACGATGAGCCCGATGAACGCGATCGGGCCGCATGCCGACACCGAGGCACCGACGAGCAGGGTGATCGCCAGGATGCCGAGGATGCGCGTGCGCCGGATGTTGCGCCCCAGCGCGGTGGCGACGTCCGTGCCCAGCGCGAGCGTGTTGAGGCCTGGTGTGTTGGTCAGCGCGAGCAGCAACCCGAGCACGAGAAACGGCGCTATCTGGCCTGCCGCCGCGAGGTCGCGCCCGGCGATGGAACCGACATGCCAGAACCGGTACGTCTCCATGCCCTGCCGGTTGGCGAGCACGATCGCCGAGATGAGGCCGTAGAGCAGGGCGCTCACCGCGGCGCCTGCCAGCGCCAGTGTCACCGGTGTCGTGCCGCGGCCGCCCACCGCGCCCAGCAGGAAGACCACCACCGCTGCGAGCAGTGCGCCCGCGAAGCCGAACCAGATGAACCCGTGGACGCCCTGCACGCCGAACACCACGACGGCGAGCACGATCGCGAAGGCCGCGCCCTGGTTGACACCGAGGAGACCGGGATCCGCAATGGGGTTGCGGGTATGCCCCTGCATGAGCGCGCCCCCCACGCCGAGCGCGATCCCGGCGAGGATGCCGAGCACCGTGCGCGGTCCGCGCAGGGACCGGACGATGATGTCGTGCTCGGTTCCGGTGGGCTGGACCAGCGCCTGCCACACGGCTTCGAGCGGAACCGGGTTGGCGCCGAGTGCGAGGCTGAGCGCGCTCATCGCGGCCAGGAGCACCAGCAGCACGCACAGGGCGAGGACGCGTCGCCTGCGCACGCTCGCGAGCCTCGTGCGCATCTACCCGCTCCTGTCGTGACGTACCCGATCATCTAGGGTCCCAGTGGCCGTTAGGGTAGCCTAACCGACTGAAAGGTGACCGATGATGGGTCTGTCCTCTTCGTGGCGCGCGGCCGTTGCCGCAGGCGTCGCCGTGTGCTTCGCGCTGACCGCCTGTTCGCCGAGCAACGAGGAACCGGCGGAAACGGGCGCTGGGTCCGGCACGCAGAGTGGGTTCCCCCGCGCCATTGCGCACGCGATGGGCGAGACGACCATCGAGAGTCCACCCCAGACCGTCGCGGCACTCGACTCCAGCTATGTCGACGCCGCGCTGGCGCTGGAGACCGAGGTCGTCGCGTACACCAAGTACCCGTCCTACGACGCGCTGCCCGACTACCTCGGCGGGGACGCCCAGTACGGCGAGGACGCGCGGATCATCGGCGCACTCGCCAGCCCGGACATCGAGCAGCTCTACGACATCGCGCCGGACCTCATTGTCTCAGCCAAGATCCGGCACGAGAACATCTACACCGAACTGTCCAATGTGGCCCCGACGGTGTTCAGTGAGACAACCGGAGCCACGTGGAAGGACAACATCCGGCTGCTGGGAGAAGCGCTCGGCAAGGAGGCTCTCGCCGAGCAGAAGATCGGGACCTACGAGGAGCGCGCGAGGAAGATCGGCGAGGCCATCGAGGAAAAGCTCGGTCGTACCCCGACGTACTCGCTGGTGCGCTTCATCGAGGGTGAGGCGACCGTGCGGCTCTACAGTGCCGAGTCGTTCCCTGGCATCGTGCTGGCCGACGTCGGGCTCGCGCGGCCGGAAGGTCAGCCGAACGCGCAGGGCAAGATCGCGACCGATCTGAGCCAGGAGAACATCGGCGAGCTCGATGCCGACCACATCTACGTCTCCACCTACGCCGACGACACGCAGGATGCCGCCGACCCGCGTGCGCAGTTCCAGTCCAACCCGCTGTGGGGAAGGCTGACCGGCCAGATCGCGAACGTCAACGACGACACCTGGTACACCTCGGTGAGCCTGCAGGGTGCCCACGCGATGCTCGACGACATCGCCGACGAGTTCGGGGTGGACCCGGCCCGCGACTGACCGGGGTCATTGCCGTGGCTCTGCCGGAGGTGGACCGATGACACCGCAGTGGTACCGCTCGGGCACCTTCCGCGGTGGCTTCGCTCGCAGCCTGCCAGGGACGGCCACGAATGCGGTCAGAGCACCGGCGAGGAGCAGACCTGCGCAGATCAGCATCGCGTTGCGGTAGGTGGGGGCGAGGGCGGTCGGGTCGGTGAGGCTGCCGGAGCCGATTCCCGCCGCGAGCGGCAGCACGGCCACGGCGAGCAGGCCGGCTGTGCGTGCGACGGCGTTGTTGGTGCCGCTGGCGATGCCGGCGAACCGCTCGTCAAGTGCGTCGAGTGCCGTCGCGGTCAGTGGTGTGACCGTCAGCGAGAGCCCGAGGCCGAAAAGCACCACCCCGGGGAGCACGTCACGCACGTACTCGACATCGGCGCTGATGCGCGAGAGCAGCACCAACGCGCACGCGCACACGATCGGCCCCAACGTCATGGGAATGCGCGGACCGATGCGCTGCGTGAGCGCGCCGGAGCGGGCGGAGAGCAGGAGCATCAGTACGGTGACCGGCAGCAGGGCGGACCCGGCCTGGATCGGGGTGAATCCGGCGACCACCTGGAGGTAGAGCACGACGAGGAAGAACACCCCGCCGAGCGCCGCATAGACGGCGAAGGTCACCAGGTTCGCGGCGGTGAAGGCGCGTGAGGAGAACACGCTCATCGGCAGCATCGGATGCTCCGAGCGGCGTTCTGTGAGCACGAACGTGACAATGCCGGCGATGCCGATGGCGAATGCGCCGAGCACGACGGGTGAGGACACGCCGAGTGCCGGCCAGGCGGTGAAGCCGTAGCTCAGCCCGGCGAGGCCGAGTGCGCCGGTGACGGCGCCGAGCACGTCGATGTGCTGGGCCGCCTGGGGGTCACGGGACTCTGGAACATGTCGCACAGCGGCCAGCACGACGATGGCGGCGAGCGGAATGTTGATGAAGAAGACGAGCCGCCAGGTTGCGACCTGGACGAGCCAGCCGCCGAGGAAGGGCCCGATCGCGCCGGCAATGCCCCCGAGCCCGGACCAGGCGCCGATTGCCTTCGTGCGGTCGTCTGGCCGAAACGACGCCTCCAGGATGGCGAGTGCCCCGGGTGTGAGCAATGCACCCCCGACGCCCTGAAGCACACGCGCGCCGATCAGGATCGGGGCCGTGGGCGCGAGCCCGCACAGCAACGACGCGACGGCGAACCAGACTACGCCGAACAGGAAGATCCGCCGCCTGCCGAAACGGTCGCCGAGCGAGCCACCGAGCAGGATCAGCGAGGCGAGGCTGAGCGTGTAGCCGTTGATCGTCCACTGTAGATCTTCGGTGGTGGCGCCGAAGCTGCGGCCGATGCTGGGCAGTGCGATATTGACCACCGTCGAGTCGATGAACGTGAGACCCGAACCCAGGACCATGGCCAGCAACACCCAGCGCCCGCGGGCTTCGCCGTAGCGCACCTGGACTGCGGGCGCGGTCACGGCGCGCGGTCCCGCCTGCCGGCGTTGTCGCCGGAACGCGTCAACTCCACGGGATCCCTCCTGCTGTGGTGTCCATCCATGCTCGCCCGGTCCGTGCTGGTGCGCAACGACTCGCCGACGTCGGCGACTCACCCAGCTGGGTGGTAACACGCCCACACGGTATGGGGTCTCCAGGTGCGAATGGCACAACATGTAGTGTCTCCCGTGCTGGTGGTTCGTTTTGGTCGGTTGCGGCTGGGACGAGGCAAGAGGGAACCCGGTGTGAGTCCGGGACTGCCCCGCAGCGGTGAGTGGGAACGACCGCCGTCAAGAAGCACTGGGCACGGAGTGTCTGGGAAGCGACGGCCAGTAGGTCCACCGTGTCACGGTGGGTGCCCGCGAGTCCGAAGACCTGCCACCGGCCCGCACGCCATCCCGGCGTGCGGACGCCCGGTGCTCGTGCGCCGGGTCCGGTGCGAGCTCGCGAGGAGAGAGCTTTGACGCTCAGTGTGACTATGTCTGCTGCCCGGACGGATTGGGTCCGCGTCGAGCACGTCGTGGCGGAAGCCGTCGGCGGGATCGACGACGTGTCGGCGGAGCCGGTGCTGGCGGAGGCCAAGCGCAACGTCTACGAGGGCATTGGTGCCGACGAGTTGGCCACGGCACTGATCATGGCCGCGCGCACACTGGTCGAGCGGGAGCCGAACTACTCGTTCGTCACCGCCCGGCTGCTGCTGGACAAGCTGCGCGGTGAGGCGCTGAGCTACCTGGCGGGCGCGGCGCGGCAGGCGGGCCACGACGAGCTGGACTACCCCGGTCACTTCCGCGACTACCTCGCCCGCGCGATCGAGCTGGGGCTGGTGGATCCCGAGCTGGCGACGTTCGACCTTGACCGGGTGAGCGCGGCGATCCGCCCGGAGCGCGATTTCGACTTCGGTTTCCTTGGCCTGCAGACCCTGTACGACCGGTATCTTCTCCGGGGGTTCCAGGGGGCCGCCCCCCTGGGTGGACAGAGCTTGCACCACGACGGGACGCGGTTCGAGCTGCCGCAGGCGTTCTTCATGCGGGTTGCGTTGGGCCTGGCGATCCGGGAGGACGACCGCGAGGCCCGCGCGGTCGAGTTCTACGAGCTGCTCTCGTCGCATCAGTTCATGGCCTCGACGCCGACGTTGTTCAACTCGGGCACGACGCGGCCGCAGCTTTCGTCGTGCTTTCTGACCACTGTGGACGATGATCTGGAGTCGATCTTCCAGGCGTACAAGAACAACGCGCTACTGGCGAAGTACTCGGGCGGTCTCGGCAACGACTGGACCCCGGTGCGCGGTCTCGGCGCGCACATCAAGGGCACCAACGGGCAGTCGCAAGGCGTGGTGCCCTTCCTCAAGATCGCCAACGACACAGCGGTCGCGGTCAACCAGGGTGGCAAGCGCAAGGGCGCGGCGTGTGCGTATCTGGAGACCTGGCACATCGACGTCGAGGAGTTCCTGGACCTGCGTAAGAACACCGGTGACGACCGGCGCCGCACGCACGACATGAACACCGCGAACTGGGTACCGGACGAGTTTCTGCGCCGCGTCGAGGCCGACGCCGAGTGGACGCTGTTCTCCCCCGACGAGACCCCGGACCTGCACGATCTCTACGGCAACGCCTTCGCGGAGGCCTACCGCGCCTACGAAACAGCCGCCGACCGGGGCGAGATCAAGGTGTTCCGGCGGGTGCGGGCGGTCGAGCTGTGGCGGCGGATGCTGACGATGCTGTTCGAGACCGGGCATCCGTGGATCACCTTCAAGGACCCGTGCAACCTGCGCTCGCCGCAACAGCACACGGGGGTGGTGCACTCGTCCAACCTGTGCACGGAGATCACCCTCAACACCAGCCGGGACGAGGTCGCGGTGTGCAACCTCGGTTCGGTCAACCTGGCCAAGCACGTGACACGCGGGGGTTTGGACGTCGAGCGGCTTCAGCGCACCGTGACCACGGCCGTGCGGATGCTCGACAACGTCATCGACATCAACTTCTACACGATTCCCGAGGCGCGCCGCTCCAACCTGCGGCACCGCCCTGTTGGCCTTGGCCTGATGGGCTTCCAGGACGCGTTGTTCGAGCTGGGCCTGCCGGTCGCGTCGGAGGCTGCGGTCGAGTTCGCCGATCGCAGCATGGAACACCTGTCGTATTACGCCATTTCGGCTTCGGTCGACCTTGCCGCTGAGCGTGGACAGTACGCGTCCTTCGAGGGATCGCTGTGGAGCCAGGGAATCCTGCCGATCGACTCACTGCGCCTGCTCGCCGACGCACGCCGCGGCGACGCGCTCGACGTGGACACGACGTCTACTGTGGACTGGGAAACACTGCGGGACCGGGTGCGCACCATCGGGATGCGTAACTCCAACGTGATGGCGATCGCGCCCACGGCGACGATCTCCAACATCTGCGGCGTCGCCCAGTCGATCGAGCCCCAGTTTCAGAACCTGTTCGTCAAGTCGAACATGTCGGGCGACTTCACCGTGGTCAACCCACACCTGGTGCGCGACCTGAAGGCACGCGGGCTGTGGGACGAGGTGATGGTGTCGGACCTGAAGTACTTCGACGGCAGCCTCGGCGACATCGACCGCGTGCCCGCCGATCTGAAGCAGCTGTACGCAACGGCGTTCGAGATCGCGCCCCGCTGGTTGGTGGATGCGGCGTCGCGGCGGCAGAAGTGGATCGACCAGGCCCAGTCGCTCAACCTCTACATCGACGCGCCCAGCGGCCGCAAACTCGATGAGCTGTACCGCTACGCCTGGCACAAGGGCCTGAAGACCACCTACTACCTGCGGGCACGTGCCGCGACGAGCGTCGAGAAGAGCACCCTGCGCGGCACCGACGGCAAGCTCAACGCCGTTGCCACCGACGCGGCGGCCTGCCGCATCGACGCCCCCGACTGCGAGGCCTGCCAGTGACGACGAGTGAAGTGACCACCCTGATCGACAGTGACGGCGGCCGGGTCGACGTCGACGACAAGGCAATGATCAACGCACGCGCCGACGTCAACCAGCTGCTGCCGCTGAAGTACCACTGGGCGTGGGAGAAGTACCTCGCGGCGTGCAGCAACCACTGGATGCCCACCGAAGTCGCGATGCAGGCCGACATCGCGCTGTGGAAGTCCCGGGACGGCCTGACCGAGGACGAGCGACTCATGCTCAAGCGCAACCTCGGGTTCTTCGCGACCGCGGAATCCTTGGTGGCCAACAACATCGTGCTCGCCGTGTACCGCCAGATCACCAACCCCGAATGCCGGCAGTACCTGCTGCGCCAGGCGTTCGAGGAAGCCGTGCACACCCACACCTTCCAGTACATCTGCGAAAGCCTCGGCCTCAACGAGGGCGAGCTGTTCAACATGTACCGCGAGGTCCCGTCCATCACCGAGAAGGACGCGTGGGCGCTGAAGTACACCCAGAACCTGGAGAACCCGGACTTCGCCACCGGCACCACGGAAACCGACCAGAACTTCCTGCGGGACCTCGTGGCGTTCTACGTGGTGTTCGAGGGGATGTGGTTCTACACCGGGTTCGCGCAGATCCTCTCGCTCGGGCGGCGCAACAAGATGGTGGGTATCGCCGAGCAGTACCAGTACATCCTGCGCGACGAGTCGATCCACCTGAACTTCGGCATCGACTGCATCAACCAGATCAAGATCGAGAACCCGCATTTGTGGACGCCGGAGTTCCAGGCCGAGGTGCGCGGCATGCTCACCGAGGCCTGCGAACTGGAGGTCGCCTACGCGCGTGACACGATGCCGCGCGGGATGCTCGGCCTCTCGGCGCAGCTGTGCGAGCAGTACATGCGCTTCATCACCGACCGCCGCGCCCGGCAGATCGGGCTCGCGCCGATCTTCGGCGAGTCGGAGAACCCGTTCCCGTGGATGTCGGAGGCCATGGATCTGAAGAAGGAGAAGAACTTCTTCGAAACCAGGGTCACGGAGTACCAGACCGGTGGTTCCCTTTCCTGGTGATGAATGTGTCATCCCCGGAGGGGAGCCGCATCCCGCGGCGAACCATCCTGCGCGAGGTGGCTTTCGTGCGGCTGTGGTCGGCCACCACCGCCTCCGGGCTGGCGACCTGGGCGCTGCCGTTCGTACTGGGGCTCGCGGTGTTCGACCGCGTGCTCAGTCCGGGGGAGCTGGGGCTGGTGCTGGCGGCGCGGACGGTGGGCTTCCTCGCCGCGGTCCCGGTCGGCGGGGTCCTCGCTGACAGGTACCCCCGCCGGAGGGTGGTCCTCTGGTCCGGGCTGGCCGCCGCCGTCGCCACGCCGGTGATCGCGCTCGGCCTGGACTGGTCCGTGCCATTGATGGTCAGCGCGGCGGCCGTGGCCGGGGCAGGGCAGGGTGCGTGCCGGCCCGCGTTCCAGGCGCTGACCGCCGAGGTCGTCGACGAGCCACGGCGCCGGCAAGCCAATGCCGCGATCACATTGGCCGTGCGGGTGACCACGCTTGTCGCGCCCGCGGTGACCGCGCTGCTGGCCACGGTCTTCGACACCCGCGCGCTGCTGCTCGGTATCGGCTTGTTCTGGCTCATCGCCGCGCTGCTTCCCCCAGCCGGGACAGCAACGGGGGCTGGCGAACAGGCCCGCGTCGCCTTTTTCGCCGAGTTCGCCGACGGGGTTCGTGAGGCGCGCCGGCACCCCTGGTTCCTGGCCGGGTTGGGTGCGCTCACCGCGGTGATCGCGACCGGCTACTCCGCGACGGGCGTCGTGCTGCCCATGGTCAGCAGGGACCGCTACAGCAGCGAGGCCGTTCTGGCCGGTGCGACCACCGCCTACGTTGTCGGTGCGCTCGCCGGGGCGCTGATCGTCGCGCGGTGGCGGCCTCGGGCCCAGGGGTGGGCGGCGTTGACCGGGCTGGCGTGCTATGGCTTCGCTCCGCTGAGCCTCCTGCTGCCCGTGCATCCCGCCGTGGTGCTGGCCGCCTATGTGATTGCGGGGGTCGGGATCGAGCTGTTCAACGTGCCGTGGTTCACCGCCACCCAGCGTGAGGTCGAGCCCGGCAAACTCGGCCGGGTGTCCTCTTTGGACTTCCTGCTGTCGTACGGTCTCGCCCCGCTCGGCCTGGCGTTGATCGCCCCCGCCATCGACGCGTTCGGCACCACGACCGTCCTCGGTGCCTGTGCCCTCGTCTGTTTCCTCGGCCCCGCCGCGGCGGCGATGGTCCCCAGCGCCCGAACGTTCACCCGGTGGCCAAGAACATGACGCCCATGCCGAAGCTCATCGCGGCGTGGCTGGCGTGGTCGACGGCCGCCGGGCGGAGACCAGGGGAACCGCGACCAAGGTCGAGTGCCCGTGCGAGCCAGGGCAGGCTCAGTATGACGAAGACGAGCCCGAGGGCGAGGTGGCCGGCTGTCAACGCGACGGGGGCGGCCAGCTCATCGGTTAGGGCCGTTGTGCTGGTGCCGCTTGCCAGTGCGTGATGATGGCCGCCTCCCGGTCCGGGCGCTGGGGAGTCCATCAGGCTCGGCATCGTGGCCACCATCCACGCCATGCCGGCCATCATGGTGGCGTGGTGTGCCTCGGCCAGCCTGGGCATCGAGTGGTCGCCGGGTCGAAACACGGTGCGCGCGAAGAACCACCCACACGCCGCGACGAAGACCACGACCTGCGGTGTCGTCGGGAGTGTCATGCCCCAAGGCCAGATCATCGCCACCATTGCAGCACCCATGAGTGCGTGCCACATCGCGTCCACCCGGAATGTCAGGCGAACCGACGGCAGGACCAGGACGCGCGCACACCACAGGGTCGTGGCGAAGAACAGTGCGCTCAAGATCCAGCGCAGCAGAGACGACTCGATCACGACGCGATCTCCCGCCGGTTTCGTGTTCGCCAACCCAGGAACGCATCCCACGCGAGGAAGACCACCAACGACGCACCGAGGAGCGGCACGAAGTAGGCGATGAACACCGCGGCGACGAGCAGAGGCGCGAGAATCCTTCCGGGTACACGGCGCCAGGTGCCGCGGTCGGGGGGTCTGCCGAACCACGCAGTCGTGTCCCGGCGCGGACGGCGCAGCCACCACATTCGGTAGCCCCAGAAGATCATGCCGAGAAGCCCCGTGCCGAGCACGACCAGGATCACCTGGTTGACCCAGCCGAACAGCAGACCCATGTGTGCGTCGATCCCCCATCGGGCCAGCTTCGCCATGAGCGGGAAGTCCTCGAAGCGGAGTGTCTCGACCACCTCGGCGGTCGCGGGGTCGATCGCCACCGAATCCTGCTGAGTGGGCCATGTTCTACCCACCTGTTTGACGACGTAGGCATCGCCCGCGCTCGCCGGTGGGACGACTTCGATTTCCCCCGCGAGGCCGTTGGCGCGCGCCGTGTCGACGACGCGGTCGATCCCGGCATCCACCGCGGATGAGTCCGGTGTGGACAGCTGAGTGGTCACGGCGGGTGTCCCCCACGCCAGCGCGGAGCGCAGGGCACCGATGTTGTCGCCTGCGTACTGCGACCAGGTCAGTCCTGTCGCGGACAGGAACACCAGTCCCAGGCTGATCCAGAGACCGGTCGAGCCGTGCCAGGACAACACTCTGCGCCGTCCCGTGGCGCCGGGTTCGGGTCGAAGGAGAGTACGGCGGCGTCTGCCGATCCACAGTGCCAGGCCGCCCAGCGCGACGACCCACAGCCAGCTCGCGGCCAGTTCGCTGTACAGCCGTCCGGCATCGCCGAGATGCAGCCCTCGATGCAGGTTGTCGACCCAGGCCCGGATCGGCAGCGCCTGCCCGCTGCCGTAGGTTTCCAGGACACCCGTCACCTCGGCGGTATGCGGGTTGACGAAGGCCGTCCGCCGGTAACTGGGGGCGAGGTCCGGTGCCTCGAAGATGACCTGCGTCGCGTCGGTTCCCGTCGTGGCGGGGCGCACGGCGAGCACGGTGTCCCCCGGCCGCTCGGCCATGCCCGCGCGCACCTGCTCGGCCAGCGGCAACGATCCCGGTTGGTCGGCGACCCGGATCACGTCGTCGTACACCACCGCATCGAGCTGCGGGGTGAACACGTACAGCAGACCCGTCAGCGCGGCCACGACGAGGAACGGTGCGATGAACACGCCCGCGTAGAAATGCAGTCTCAGCAGCAACGGCCGTAACACAGCCCAGGCCGAGGGCTGCCCGGTCGCGCGCTCAACGCGCGTGTTGTCGTCGACTCTCATGCATCCGCTCTCATGTGGACAGAGGAATCCCGTTGGAAGGTCAGGCCGCCGGTGAAGCGGAACGACTCCGGTCCTGGTCATGCCCCGTGGCACGACGAGCAATCCCGGCTCCCGGCGTGAACAGCCGGGCGAGATTGCCGTACACCGGTGCTTGGTCCTCGAGCTCCGGTTCGGGGGCCGCATGCGACGGCGCCGGGCCCGCGGTGGCGCGGTTCTGCCGATGCACGACGAAAAGCAGGCAGAGCCCGGCGAGCATGATGCCGTGCGAGAGGACGCGTCCCGCTGTGACGGCGCCGCCGAAAAGGTCCGAAGCGGATACTGCCCCGAGCACGAGGGTGAATCCTGTCAATGCAGGCAGAAGTCCACCCGAGGAGGCGGGACGCAGCGCCGCCCACAACAGACCGATCCCGACCGCGAGGTTCCACGCGGCACTCTCGTTGCCGAGATGTACGGCACCGACTCCAGCATGACCGGCGTGGGTGGCACTCGTGCCGAGTAGCTGCCCGAAACCGAGCCCGGCCTGGGCGAGCGCCACAATTGCCAGCGCCACTCGCGCACCCCAGCGTTCGCGCCGTGGCAGCACGGCGGCAGCGACGATCCGATCGCTCAGATCCGGCACAGGCGGTGCCGCGGCGAGGCGCATCGCGCGGTGCAACCGGGCGGTTTGTTCCCACCTCAGGCGACACGACGAGCAGGAAGCCAGGTGCCGATCCACACTCGTCGAGTCGAGGTGTTCGTCTTCGTTGTCAAGGCGCGCCGACAGGGCTTCCCAACAGCTGGAGCAGTCCACGTTCTATGAGTCGGATGGAGGGGCTGCCGAGTTCCTCGGCGTTTTCGGCTACTGTGCCGGAACGTGAAACCTCGTGGACGTCGTGACCAGGACGAGCTCACCGAGCTGGCCCTCGCCGCCGCACGCGGTGACCACAGCGCGTTCGAGGCCTGGGTGCGAGCCACCCAGGCCGACGTCTGGCGCTTCCTGGTGCACCTCAACGGTATGAACACAGCCGACGATCTGACCCAGGAGACCTACCTGCGCGCGGTGAGCGCACTACCGCGTTTCGCAGGCCGTTCCTCGTCCCGTACCTGGCTGCTCACGATTGCTCGCCGCGTCGTCATCGACAACATCCGCCGCGAATCGGCTCGGCCTCGAACGTCCGGTCAGGACTGGGAGACCATCGCCGAGCAGGCCTCGGCGGGCGAACGTGGTTTCGAAGGCGCCGTCGACATCCAGCTGCTGCTCGACCAACTGGACACCGAACGCCGGGAAGCGCTGATCCTGACCCAGATCCTGGGCTACAGCTACGCCGAAGCGGCCGAGATCTGCGCGTGCCCGGTGGGCACCATCCGCTCGCGCGTGGCGCGAGCCCGCGAAGAACTGCTTGCGACACTGCGACAACAAGGCAACGCGAGCTGACCGCCACGCACCTGTCGGCACCACCACACAGGTAGTCGCGCGCAGCGCCGCGAAAGTTCCGCGGGCCCCTCGGCAACGTCGGTGTCGATGCCCAAGTACAGTCGCTGCTGCTCCTCGCCATGCCCCTGTCGGCCACCACCTTTCGACATCGGCTGACGAGGACGAGGTGACGATGACAACATCTACCGCCGCACCCGAACACCGCGAAACCACCCGCACGGTCGAACTGACGGTGACGGGCATGACCTGTGCCGCGTGCTCGGCCCGGGTACAGCGCGGCTTGAACAAGCTGCCCGGGGTGACGGCTTCGGTCAACTACGCGACCGAGCGGGCCACGGTCCAGGTCAGGGGCGACACCGACGCGACGATGCTGGTGGAGCGCGTCACCCAGCTCGGCTACACCGCGCGGGTCAGGGACGCCGTCGGCGTCGAGAGCGCTGACGAGCGGGTTCGCGATCTACGCCGCAGGCTCGCGGTCGCCGCTCTGCTGGCCATTCCGCTGGGCAACCTGTCCATCAGCCTCGCGTTGGTGCCCGCTTGGCGGTTCCCCGGCTGGGAGCTGTTGTGTGTGGCGCTCGCCGTGCCGGTGGTGTTCTGGTCGGCCCTCCCGTTCCACCGAGCCGCGTGGCGGGGCCTGCGGCATGGTTCGGCGAGTATGGACACGCTGGTGTCGCTCGGCGTGCTCGCGTCGTTCCTCTGGTCGGTGTGGGCGATGATCGCCGGCGGGCAGGAGCCCGGCTACTGGGTGGGGTTCGGTCCGACAGCCCCTGGCGCGGACGCGATCTACCTGGACGTCGCCGCGGGCGTCACGACGTTCCTGCTGGCGGGACGGTACTTCGAAAGCCGGTCGCGGCGAAGCGCGAACGAACTGCTGCACGCACTGGATGGACTGGCCGCCAAGGACGCTCGCGTGCTGCGCGACGGTCACGAGCACATGATCCCGATCGGCGAGCTGGTGGTCGACGACCTCATCGTGGTCAAGCCCGGCGAAGCGGTTCCCACCGACGGAGTCGTCGAGCAGGGCCGGTCGAGCGTGGACGTCAGCGCACTCACCGGCGAGCCGGTGCCAGCCGATGTGACGGTGGGTGACCGCCTGATCGGCGCCAGCCTCAACCAGACCGGCCGGCTCCTGGTTCGCGCGACCCAGATCGGCACACACACCCAGCTAGCGCAGATGACCGCACTCGCAGAGCGAGCGCAGGCTCGCAAGGCCGCGGTGCAACGGCTCGTGGATCGAGTCTGCTCGGTGTTCGTCCCCGTCGTGGTCGGCCTGTCCATCGCAACACTGGCGGTGTGGCTGCTGCTCGGCCAGGATGCGCGGTCCGCGTTCCAGGCCGCTGTGGCGGTCCTCATCATCGCCTGCCCCTGCGCGCTCGGGCTGGCGACACCGACCGCGCTCATGGTCGGCGTCGGCCGGAGCGCCCAGCTCGGCATTCTGATCAAAGGGCCGGAGGCACTGGAGGCCAGCCGCGCCATCGACACCGTTGTCCTGGACAAGACCGGCACGCTGACCACCGGCTCCATGGCTGTGGTGGCAACCCGTCCAGCCGTCGGCGTACTGCCGCAGGAGCTGCTGCGACTCGCCGGTGCCGTCGAATCGGGCTCCGAGCATCCCATCGCCGCCGCAATCGCAGCGGCCGCACAGGCCGAGCTCCCCGAGTTGCCCGCGGTCGGCGAGTTCGCGGCGCTGCCCGGCCTCGGTGCGGAAGGGATCGTCGACGACGTGCACGTGGTCGTCGGCAACAGCAGGCTCCTCGCCGAACGAGGCATGGCCATCCCCGCCGACATCGCCGAACGAACCCGCGCCGCGGAAAGCCGCGGTGAGACAGCCGTCCTCGTGGCCGCCGGTGACCAAGTCGTAGGCGCGCTCGTCGTACGAGATCAAGTCAAGCCCTCGGCGCGGGCTGCCGTGGACGTGCTGCGCGAGATGGGCTTGCGGACGGTGTTGCTGACCGGCGACAACGAATCCGCCGCACGTGCCGTCGCCGACGACATCGGCATCGACGAGGTCCTCGCCGGCGTGCTGCCCGCGGACAAGGCCCGCACCATCGACCGGTTGCGCGAGCAGGGCGCCAGGGTCGCCATGGTCGGCGACGGGATCAACGACGGTCCCGCACTGGCCAGCGCTGACCTGGGCATGGCCATGGCGCGGGGCAGCGACATCGCCGTCCGCTCGGCCGACATGATCCTCGTGCGCGATGACCTTCGTGTGATCCCGGACGCCATCCGACTGGCCAACCGCACTCTCGCCACTATCCGGGGCAACCTGGTGTGGGCCTTCGGCTACAACGTGGCCGCCATCCCGCTGGCCGCCTGCGGGGTACTGAACCCCCTCATCGCCGGCGCCGCCATGTCGCTGTCCTCGGTGCTGGTCGTGGCCAACAGCCTCCGCCTGCGCACCTTCGAACCCGTGCACAAGGCCTAGTTCAGCTTCTCAGCGGTGAGCGCGCAGACCCGTGCACACGATTTCGATCATCCGGCTGCGTGCCGCGGCGTCGGTGGCGCCGCGTTCGCGGGCCAGGCAGCCGGTCATGAGGGCTTTCACGTCGACCACATCGACGTCGTCGCGCACCGCTCCCGCGCGTTGTGCTGCGGTGAGCAGGTCACGCATTCCGCCCATGACGTCGTATCCGGTGCGTTCGGCGGAGGCTGCGACATCGTAGCCTCCGCCGCCCAGGGCGTCGGCAAGCCCGTGGTCCGTGGCGCCCGCATCCGCCATGTACTTGAAGAACTCGAAGAATGCCGTGCTGGGTTCCTCTGCTTCGGCCAGCGAGCGTGCTCGGTCGACGAGCTGCTCGAGGCGATGCAGGATGATCGCGTCGTAGAGCGACTCCTTCGTGGGGAAGTGGCGGCTGACCGTGCCGGTGCCGACGCCGGCGCGGCGGGCGATCTCGTGGACCGGCACTGACAGTCCCTCGGTCGCGAAGGCCTCGATCGCCGCCGTCAGAATCCGGTCGCGATTGCGTTTGGCGTCGGCACGCACGAAGTCTCCCTCGATCCTCGACAACCGGGATGGCCATCCCGTATCGTCGCCATCAAGCGGGACCGATGTCCCGGTTACGGACCATACTGGAGGACCCGAGAAATGCGTGATGTCAAGCTGCCCGGCACCGACCTGATGGTCTCGGCTCTCGGCCTGGGCTGCATGAACCTCACCGACGGCTACGGTCCCGTTGACCGCGACCAGGCGACCGCCGTGCTGCGCAGTGCCTTCGACATCGGGGTGCGGTTCTGGGACACCGCCGACGCATACGGTCACGGCGCCAACGAGCTGCTGCTGGGCGAGTTCCTGACCACCGTGCCACGCGACGAGGTCGTCATCGCCACCAAGTTCGGCGGGGTCTTCGACCCCGAGACGAAGCAGCCGACCGGCGTGCGAGGCGACGTCGAGTACGTCCGCGAAGCCTGTGAGGCGAGCCTGCGCCGTCTCGGCACCGACCACATCGACGTCTACTACCAGCACCTGCCTGACGTGAACGTGCCGATCGAGGAAACCGTCGGCGCGATGGCCGAGCTGGTCGCCGCGGGCAAGATCCGCTACATCGGTCTGTCCAATTTGGGCACCGCTCAGCTGCGCGCCGCACAGCAGGTGCACCCCATCGCGGCGGTCCAGAACGAGTGGAACCTGTTCTACCGCAACGTCGAGAGCGCGGTCGTCCCCACGTGCGCGGAACTGGGCATCGCATTCGTCCCCTACGCTCCGCTCGGGCGCGGGGTCCTGACCGGTAGCCATGCCACCGCAGCCGAGCTGGCCGCTGAGGACGAGCGCCGGATGTTCCCACGCTTCGCGGCCGGGAACGTACAGCACAACGCGGCCTTGCTCGCTCCCGTTCACCGGCTGGCAGAGGCCCGCGGGGCGACTCCTGCCCAGATCGCGCTCGCCTGGCTCTTCCAGCGATCCGAGGTTCACGACCTGACCGTGGTCCCCATCCCGGGTACCAAGCAGCGGGCCCGCCTCGAGGAGAACGCCGCCGCGATCGACATCCAGCTCACGAACGACGAACTCGCCACCCTGGAGAACATCGCCGACCAGGTCGCCGGCGACCGGTTGCCGGAACTCCCCGCGGAGTTGCGCCACCTGATGCCCGAGATCGCCTAAGAGGTTGCGCGGATAGGGGCTGTCGCCCTATCCGCGCAACCTCTAAGCGTGACTGAGCCTCTGCTCCAGCGCGTTCCGGCCGGCAGCGAAGCTGCGCAGCGCCGCGCCTGCAGAACGGGCACTGGTGCAGCTGCGCGGTGCACATCGCGAGGTATTCGCGTTCCGCCGGGGTCCAGTACGACGGCCCGCGCATCGCGTCGGCGGTGAGCTCCAGCAGCGGACAGCTGAGAAAGCCAGGCCGGTACAGCAGCATCTTCACGATGTCCGGACTGTCCACGCGAGACATCGAGGACGTAGGCGCCGCCGAGGTGCTCGTGGGTTTCGACGTACGGGCCGTCGGTGATCAGCGTCCGGCCGTCCCGCACGCTGACGGTCGTGGCGGTGTGCTCGCCCTGCAGGGGATGCCCTGAGACGAACACCCCGCGGCGGCGACACTCGTCGGCGAACAAGAGGATGACGAACAGACCGACCGTATCTCGACACCCCGATGGTCGAATCCGCGATTCTTCAGCGAAGGGTCTGTGTGCCGATGACGGACAGCAGGTTCAGTTTGTCGTGGCTCTCGCTGCCAGGAATGGCGGTGTAGACGAGCAGCGAGTGGGCCTGGTCGGGGTCGACCAGCCTCTGGCACGTCAGCTCCAGGGCTCCGACTTCGGGGTGAACGAAGTGCTTGACCTTGTGCGGGCGTATCCCGATTTCGTGGTCCTCCCACACCCGTCGGAACTCCTCGCTGCGGGCGAGGAGCAGGTCAGCGAGGTGCGCGGCTCGGGAGCCGGGCCCGCGGAGGGTGGCCATCTCGCGCAGCCCCGAGGCGTACATCCTGGTGAGGAACGGATGTTCTTCGGGCGCGTAGAGCTGCCGGACGGCTGGGTCGGCGAACCACCGGTAGCCACTGCTGCGGGCGGGCCCGGTGTACCGGGTCGTGTCGCCGGTGAGCGCGACGCCCATCGGGGTCTGCCGCAGGGTCTCGCCGAGCTCGGTGATGATCTCCGCGGGAGTGTCGCTCAGGCGATCGAGAATGCGCAGCAGGCCGGGGCTGATGTGCTCGCTGACTCCGCCGCGGATGGGCGGGTTGTGTCCCGAGAGGCGGAACAGATGGTCTCGCTCGTCGAGCGAGAGGTGCAGCCCCTGGGCGATCGAGGCGAGCATCTGGCTCGACGGCTGCGGACCGCGTTCCCGCTCGAGCCGGGAGTAGTAGTCGGTCGACATGTGACACAGCGCCGCGACTTCCTCACGCCGTAGCCCGTTCGTCCTGCGACGGGGGCCGCGCGGGAGGCCGACGTCCTCTGGTTGCAGCGCCTCCCGACGACTTCGGAGAAACTCCGCCAGCCCAGCGCGATCGATCATGGCATTCCCTCTTCTCGCGGTGTTGCTTCGTTTCTACCGTCCTCGCGCGACGGCAACCACGGACCGCTGATCCCACTCTCCGGTCGAATGAGGAGGGGCCTACGCATCCATGGATCGGCAGTCCCTGGAACGTCCCCGTACCGCCCGGGACCGTGGATCCGAGACGACAAAACAAGGAGCAGAGCAATGTCACGTCGATCGATCGATATCACTATTCCGAATCTGTCCGGCAAACGCGTGCTCATCACCGGTGCCAGCGACGGAATGGGGCTGGGAATGGCCGTGCGGCTCGCCGCGGCCGGCGCGGACGTGCTCATGCCCGTCCGCAACCCCCGCAAGGGCGAGAACGCGCTCGCGCGGATCCGCCAAAGCGTCGCGAACGCGAAGGTCTCGCTGCGCAGCCTCGATCTGTCATCGCTGCAGTCGGTCAAGGCCCTCGGAGACGTTCTCCGCGAGGAGGGTCAGCCCATCCACATCCTCATCAACAACGCCGGAGTGATGACCCCGCCGAGCCGGCAGACCACGGCGGAGGGCTTCGAACTGCAGTTCGGCACGAACCACCTCGGCCACTTCGCCCTCGTCGGCCACATCCTCCCGCTGCTGCGCGCCGGCCGCGCCCGCGTGACCTCGCAGGTCAGCGTCGCCGCGAACGGCGGCGCCATCAACTGGGACGACCTGAACTGGGAACGCAAGTACGACGGCATGCGCGCCTACCGGCAGTCCAAGATCGCGTTCGGGCTCTTCGGTCTCGAACTGGACCGACGTAGCAAGGCCCACGGATGGGGCATCACCAGCAACCTTTCCCATCCCGGAGTGGCCCCCACCAGCCTCCTCGCCACCCGCCCGGAGATCGGCCGCGACGAAGACGCCCGCAACATCCGCCTGATCCGTGCGCTCTCGGCCCGGGGCATTATCTTCGGCACCGTCGAGACCGCGATGTTGCCCGCGCTCATGGCCGCGACCGACCTCGACGCCAAAGCCGGCGCCTTCTACGGACCCAGGGGCCTCGGTGGCCTCGGTGGCCCGCCCGCCGAACAGCGGCTGTACTCCCGCCTGCGCAGCACGGACGACGCCGAACGCATCTGGCAGATCTCGGAGCGGCTCACCAAGACCACCGTTGCGATCACCTGACCAACAGTGGCCTATTCGCCTCGGGGACCGACCGTTCGAATGACCAGCACTGGAGACGTCATGAGCTCTGCCCCACGTCATAGCCGCAAAGTCGCGGAGCCCGCGGCGGGTGGCCGTCGGCGGT
Source organism: Saccharomonospora sp. NPDC046836 (assembly GCF_040645195.1). Taxonomy (NCBI): domain Bacteria; kingdom Bacillati; phylum Actinomycetota; class Actinomycetes; order Pseudonocardiales; family Pseudonocardiaceae; genus Saccharomonospora; species Saccharomonospora sp. NPDC046836. The sequence goes on along the minus strand of NZ_JBEYXW010000021.1, from coordinate 35,871 downwards.
GGTGTCGCCAACGCCGTCGGGCCCAACACCATGTTCCTGGCCACCTTGGGTGCGCTGTCGTGCCGGGGAGCTGTCGTTCGAGAGGTCCGTATTTCGGACCGCAAGTGACGCAAGTGTGTGCGTCCACGTGGCGGGGCGTGCTCGAGTTCGTTCAGTCGGCCGCGGCGCGCAGTGCACGCAGCGCGGTGTCGGTGACTCTGTCGAGGTAGTCCTGTTCGACCGGTGCCTGGCGCACCACCATCCGCCAGTAGATCAACGCGGCCACGAGGTCCTGGGCCATCTCCAGGTCGGTGTCGGCGGGCAGTTCACCGCGAGCCATGGCGCGTTCCAGCTTCGGACGGGTCAGCGCTCGTCGGGGTTCGCCGATGGTGGTCGCGATGGCCTTGGCGAGTTCGGACGTGCGGGTGGCCTCGGCCACTAGGTCGGGGATGATCCGGGAGAACGGCGGTTCGGTCAGCCACGAGGCGACGGCGGAGACCATGGCGCGGAGGTCCCCGCGCAGCGTGCCGGTGTCCGCCACGTCCGCCATCGGTACGCTGACCTCGGCAAGCACCGCCAGCACCATCTCCTGCTTGGTGCGCCACCGCCGGTACAGGGCGCTCTTGCCCGCGCCGGCGCGCTTGGCCACTCCTTCCATGGACAGCCGCGCGTAGCCTCGCTCGACCAGTTCGGCCAGTACGGCGTCGGTGATGGCGGCAGTGATGCCGGCTTGCAGCACGGCCGCCCCGGACGGCACACGACGGTTCATGTGATCCAGTCTAACGGATGGACGGAACGGTACCGTCCGTCGTATGTTGGGCGGGACGATACCGTTCCGTCCATCCTGAGGGAGTCGCAGATGACACCGCGCGAACTGCTCGACAAGGCCCTGGGCCTGCTGCTGGCCAAGGACATGTCCGGATTCGCCGACCTGTGGGCCATCGATGGGACCATGGAGTTCCCGTTCGCCCCACCCGGATGGCCTACCCGGCTGGACAGCCGCGAGGCGGTGCGCGAGTACCTGCGCGGCTACACCGATGTCTACGACATCAAGGATGTCTGTGAGCAGACCGTGCACGAGACCGCCGATCCCGAGGTGATCATCGCTGAGATCGAGGTGGACGGCGTGCTGGTGCGCACCGGCCAGCCCTACCAGCGCCGCTACATCAGTGTGATCACCGTGCGGAACGGGCACATCGTCGGCTACCGCGACTACTGGTCGCCGCTGGGCATGACCGCCGACACCGACTTCACCGAGCACGGCGATGCGTGAGGTCCTGGTCATCGGGGCCACCGGCACCACGGGGTCGCGGGTCGCCGCCGGTCTGACTGAGCGTGGCGTGCCGGTCCGGCTGGCCACCCGCACCCCCCGCGCTCCCGGCCATATCCGCTTCGAGTGGGCCGACACCAACACGCATCGGTTGGCGCTGAAGGGGGTCGACGCGGTCTACCTGATCGCACCGATCGGGGTGGCCGACCCGGTCCCCGTGGTCGAGCCACTGCTGCACGAGGCGGTCGAGTCGGGCGTGCGCCGGGTCGTACTGCTCAGCTCCTCCGCCGTCACCGACCAGACTCCTGGCCTGGGCGCACTGCCCCGTCTGGTACGCACGGCGAGTCCTGAATGGACCGTGCTGCGGCCGAGCTGGTTCATGAACAACTTCACCGGTGATCATCCGGTGGCGCAGGGCGTGCGAGCAGGCGAGATCGTCACCGCGACCGGGTCAGGCCGGGTCGGCTTCGTCGACGCCGAGGACATCGCCGCGGTCGCGGTGCGCGCGCTGACCGACGAGCGACCGCACAACACCGACCACCTGATCACCGGCCCGCAGGCGCTCAACTACACGGAGGCGGCCGCGATCATCACCGACGTCACCGGCCAGCCCGTAATACACCGCGCGGTCGACGTGCCAGAGCTGCTGGAGCGGCTGTCGGCCTATCCACCCGAGTTCGCCGCGATCCTCGCCGCGCTGGACGCCGACATCGCCGCCGGGGCGGAAGACCGGGTCACCGACACGGTAGCCCGGGTAACCGGCCGTCCGGCTCGGGAATTCCGCACCTTCATCAGAAAAGAACTGCGATGAGGCAGCTGTTGGTCCCGACGACCGGCACTTGTCGATGCTGCTGACCGCCGGTCAGCGTGGCGACAGTCCGGAGTTCATCCTGGTACTGGGCGGTATTCGTGTGCCGGGCCCAGCTTCGGATCGCGCGTGTGCGTTCGCGGTCGGTGGGGGGCACGGGGGTGGTGCTTTGTGGTGCGGTCGAGCATGCTCTTCGACCTCCGGTGCGGCGCCCCGCCTCAATGTAGGGGGATTGCACCGGCAGAGGTGGGTTGGGGCGAGTCGGCGGCGCATCCAGCTGGGGCGAGCATTCAGGCGGTCCAGCCGCCGTCGACGGTGAGGGTGCTTCCCGTCGTGTAGCTCGCCGCATCCGAGGCCAGGTAGACCGCGGCGCCGCCCAGTTCGGGCGGACTCGCGACGCGATCCTGCGGGATGTTCGCATGGATGCGTTCGCGCCATTTGCTGGTGACCAGGCCATCGGACAGGCCGGTGTGGAAGTAGCCGGGGGCGAGGACGTTGACCCGGACGCCGCGGGCCCGCCCATTCGACCGCCAGCACGCGGCTGAGCGCCTCCACTCCGCCCTTGCTGGCCGCGTACGCCGCGATCCGGTCGAATCCGGTGCGGGCGTGCACGGACGACACCGTGATGACCGAGCCGGAACCCTGCTCAAGCATGCGTCGCCCGGCCGCGCGGGCGCAGAAGTAGGTTCCGGTCAGGTTGACGTCCAGGACGTGGGCCCAGTCGGTGTCGGTGCTGTCCTCGCTGCGCCGGAACGACGGGCTGATCCCGGCGGCGGTCACGGCGACGTCGAGGTGGCCGAACCGGTCGGCTATCGAGGAGACGCAGCGCTCGGCGAACCCGGGCTCGGCTACCGAGCCGGGCAGGACTATCGGTGGCACCCCGGGCGGATAGGGATATCAGCTCCCGTGCCTGCGCCACGATCTCGTGAGACATCCACCGGTCGGCCAGGCCGTTGAGCGTCAGCAGGTCGGACGCGAAGGTGTCCGCGCCGAGCACGTCGATGACCCGCGAATCCGCGCCCCGGCCCTGTTTGTGTCCCGGCGGGGTGAACGCCAGGCTGCCCTGCTCCCGGTAGGCGCCGATCGCTTCCAGCGCGGGCGCGCGTGAATGGTCCTTGCGCATCATCGGTTCGACCTCCTGGCTCGGCTATGTACAGTCTCGGGGCCCGGTGGAGCGTTCACGCAACGCAACGAAGTCGGGCCAGTGTCGAGGCTGGTCGGTCTAGGAATCGGAGCAGCCTTTCGCTGGCTGGACGCACCCTCGGGCGATCTCGGTACCGGGCAAGTCGTGTGGTGGTCGTGGGCCGGAGCGAGGAGTAGATCCGGAACGTCACGGTGCAACGGCTGGGGTGGCCACTGGGTGATGAATTGCAGGTCGCGCTCGCATGATCGGCGTGATTCGGGGGAAGCCAGGAGCGGATGGAGCAACGACACAGCGGAGGTGACGTAGGTGAATAGAACGGACAGCAAGGACGTGGTGGAGGTGCTGCTCGACCAGCACACCCAGATCAAGGGCCTGTTCCGGGAACTCTCCGAGGCGCAGGGCGGGCGAAAGGAGGACCTGTTCGACGACCTCGTTCGCCTGCTGGCGGTTCACGAGACCGCAGAGGAGATCGTCGTGCATCCCACGGCTCGCCAGAAGATCGACAACGGCGACGATGTCGTGGAGGCCCGGCTCCACGAGGAGAGCGAGGCCAAACAAGCACTCGCCGAGTTGCACGATCTCGGGGTGGATCATCGGGATTTCGATACAAAGCTGGCGGAGCTGGCCAGGGACGTGACCGGTCACGCCAACAGGGAAGAGCAGGAGGAGTTTGCGCAACTGCGCGCGAAGCTTCCGGAGGACCGGCTGCGGCAGATGGCGGGTGCCGTCCGAGTCGCCGAGGCGATCGCGCCGACGAGGCCGCACCCGGCGGCGGGGGAATCGGCAGTGGCGAATATCCTGGCCGGCCCGCCCATCGCGGTGTTCGACCGGGTCCGCGACGCGGTGCGGGACTGGACCCGGTCGAACAGTTGATCCTGACCGCGGTTCGCGGGCGTGATAGCGCCGTTCGGTTCCATATGCCGGGCGGCTGGGGATGCTGGCGGAGGGCGTCGGTGGGAGCCGACGGCCTCAAGCTGCTTCGGCGGGATCTCCGTCGAGCCGGTCGAGCAGGCGTTGCGAGTGCAGGTTCGCGACGGGGGCGACGAGATCGGAATGTCGCAGGAGTACGGCCGTGCGCCGATTGTGACCGTCCGGATCGGTCAGTCGAGGCAAGTCACACGCCAGGCTGGCCAGGTGTTCGGAACGGGCCGCTGCGGCGGCGAGGCGTGTGTCGTCGGCGGTGACGCCGAACTCAACAGGCAACGGGCCCGGTGTCAAGGAGCATTGCTCGCGTTGCAGATATCGGTCACGCACGACCTGCGTATTGTGCTCGCCGTCGTATGCCGCGCGGACAAGATCGAACGCATGCTCACCGCCGGTATGGCCGACCACGTCGGCGAGCTGATTACTGTACTGACTGAGCGGGCCCCGGCCCCCTGGCGCGGTTGCCTCACTGGACACTTTGGACAACACTGGGTCCATTTGCTCGCCAAGGGTGTGGCACCGAAACGGAACTAACTGCCTAGAATGCCGCGTTGCCACAGTGCAGTGATCTTGAACAGCTGCCCCTCGTAACGCTTCCTGTCCCGAGACCATTTTTCAGGTGTCGTCGTCACTCTCAATGACCCGTCTGTTGCGCGCCTGGGGCATCTGGCCGGTTCCGAACGCCCGCCAGCTGCCTACTTACCCAGACCTGATTGCCCTCAGGTGCACCGACGGGCGTTTCATATTCACCTGATCGTGGTACTTCGAGTCGAGACCCATCGGGTCAAGGCAACTGAGTGTTGATCGAAGGAGATCGATCGTGAAGAGCGGGGCACAAGTGGCCGCTGCCATCGCAGCCGGCTATCTCTTGGGGCGTACACGCAAGATGCGGCTGGCTCTGATGATTGCCGCGGCGGGCGCCACCCGAAAGTTGAACGGAGGGCCCCGCGAGCTGCTACAGCAGGGGGTCAAGCGGCTTGCGTCGTCGCCAGAGCTGACCAAGATCACTGACAGCATTCGCGGCGAGTTGCTCGACGCGGCACGCGCGGCGGCGATCACTGCCGCAAGCAGCCGGGTCGATTCGCTGAACGCGCGGCTCCAGGACCGGGTCGGCGCCCCGGTCGAGGGCGTACGCACAGCGACGAAACCACAGCAGGCCGAGGAGTCCGCGGAGGACTACCTCGAGCCGGAGGCTGAGCACGCGCCGGAAGCTGAGCACGCGCCGGAAGCTGAGCACGAGCCGGAAGCTGAGCACGAGCCGGAGGCTGAGCACGAGCCGGAGGCTGAGACCGAGATTGAGCACGAGGCTGCGGAGGAACCGGAAGAATCCGACGAACCGGAGCCCCCACAGCGGCGCCGGGCCGCGACCAGCCGTACCGCCACCAGCCGTACACAGGGCCGCATGCCCGCCCGCGGTGCCAGCGGCCGCGCACCAGTACACCGCACCCGGAGGTGAGCGAAGTGGCCACGAAACCGGCGGAACGACTGACGAAGCAGGCCACGGAGGCGTTATCTCCGTCCGAACTACTCAAGCAGGCGCTGCAGCAGCTGGCCACCACGCTGGCGCAACGTGCCGCGTCGTCGGTGACCGACCGGGTCAGTGCCACCGCACAGCGACTCGCCGACTACGCCGAAAGCGGCGGCAGCGGTGGTTTGAAGGCGGCATTGACCGGCGCCAAGGAAGTTGCCGAGGGAAAGGCGCCGATGTCCGCCGCACTGACAGCCGGTTTGTCAAAGCTGCGGGACAAGGTCAAGAACGCGGTCGGGGGGCTCGGTGGCGGTGAGGACAAGTTGAAGCTGACCAACATCGTCGAAAGCATCGACGTCGGCGTGTCCATCGACCTGGCCTACGACCAATGGACGCGGTTTACCGAGTTTCCGAGTTTCATGAAGAAGGTCGAGAACGTCGACCAGGTCGCCGAAGAAAAGCTGGAGTGGGAGGCCAAGATCCTGTGGTCGCACCGCAGCTGGGAATCGACCATCCAGGAGCAGATTCCGGATGAGCGGATCGTGTGGCGTTCCACAGGAGACAAGGGTTATGTAGATGGTGCGGTGACGTTCCACGAACTGGCGCCGCAGCTGACCCGGATTATTCTTGTCCTCGAATATCACCCCAAGGGTTTCTTCGAATACACCGGCAACCTCTGGCGGGCGCAGGGGCGCCGCGCGCGGCTGGAACTGAAGCATTTCCAGCGCCACCTCATGGTGCACGCCGTCCTGCATCCGGACGAAATCGAGGGTTGGCGGGGCGAGATCCGCGACGGTGAGGTCGTCGACGGCAGCGAAGCCGCGGAACCCGAGGCCGAGAAAACCGAAGAACCCCAAGAGGCCGAGGCCGAACCGGAGGAGCCGTCCGCCAGGCGGGCACACCGCAGGGAACCGGTGACGGCTGCGTCGGGACGAGCGGACAGCAGTTAGGGAAGACACCTGTGACCACAGCTATGCAGCCGACAGGCAACGGAGGCGGCATCGACCGTCCGTCCTCGTCCAGCCTCGCCGACGTCATCGACACCATTCTCGATAAGGGGCTGGTGATCGACGCCTACGTACGGGTGTCGCTTGTGGGTATCGAGCTGGTGACGATCGATGCACGCATCGTCGTTGCCAGTGTGGACACCTACCTCCGGTTCGCCGATGCGGTGAACCGGCTCGACCTGGCCGAGACGGGTGGGCAGAAGGGCCTCCCCGAACTCATCGAGGACATCAATGAGGGCGGTGCCAGGTCGCGCACCAAGGGAGTACTCGAAGCTGCGGGCGAAACCCTCAAGGACGTCCTCAGCGACGAGAAGCGGCAGCCGGCCGCGCGCCGAGACCGGAAGGAGCGAGACTGACATGACCGCGCAGCCGGACACCGAACGGCAGACCGCCTGCTATGTCTACGGGATTGTGCCAGCCGATGTGGAAAGCGACTCCGGAGCCCGCGGGATCGGGGATCCGCCACGGCCGATCAGTGTGGTGCGGCACGGCGACATCGCTGCACTGGTGAGCCAGATCGACGTGGACACACCGCTTGGCAGGCCTGAGGACCTCGCGGCGCATGCGAGGATCCTGGACGCTACCGCCGTCGAGGCACCTGTGCTGCCGCTGCGTTTCGGTGCCGTGGTGAGCGATGAGCGCGCCGTTGCCGAGGAACTGCTGGCCCAACACCAGGACGACTTCGTCGCCGCGCTGGGCGCGCTCGAGGGACGAGCGGAGTATGTCCTCAAAGGACGTTACGAGGAGCAGGCGATCCTGCGCGAGGTACTAGCGGAGAACGAGGACGCCGTGCACCTGCGGGAGGCGATCAGGGACAAGCCCGCCGACGCCACTCGTAACGAACGCATCGCGCTGGGTGAGCTGATCACCAATGTGATCGCGGCCAAGCGCGAGGCGGACATCCGCATGGCGGTGGGGGCACTCCGCGAGCTCGACGTCACGGTCGCGGTCCGCGAACCGACCCACGAGCGGGATGCCGTGCACCTGGCCTGCCTGACCGACGTCGCGAAGCAGCCCGAACTGGAACGGGCGGCGGGAGCGCTCGCCGAGAGGTGGAAGGGACGGGTGGAGGTGCGACTGCTTGGTCCGCTTGCGCCCTATGACTTTGTGACCACACAACAACCGCAGGGGTGAGGATATGGGCCTGTTCTCCATCGTCACCGGCCTGCCGCTGGCGCCCGTACGCGGTGTGCTGGCCCTGGGCAGGGTGATCCAACGCCAGGTTGAGACCGAGCTGCACGACCCGTCATCGGTCCGCCGTGACCTCGAAGCCGCCGAGAAGGCCAGAGCGGCCGGCGAGATCGACGCAGAGCAAGAGCAACACGTGCAGCAGGAGGCTCTCGAGCGGCTGGTTCGGCCCGGTCAGGACACCGTACGGGAGAAGGAGTGATCGTCGTGGCCCGCGAGCAGGACGCGCCAAGGCGTACGTACCACGAGGAACCAGATGAGTTGCCCGCCCCTGGGGCCGCCCAGGCGGCACTCGAGCACATTGCTGCGCTGACCGACAAGACAACGGTCGGCGCCACATCAGTGGAACCGACCGACGACGGATGGCGAGTCGAGGTCGAGGTCGTCGAAGAGCGCCGGATACCGTCCACATCGGACATGCTTGCGCTGTACGAGGTCGACCTGGATCTGACCGGCGACTTGCTGGCGTACCGCAGGACCCGGCGCTACGCGCGGGGCCGGGCCGACAGTTGGAATGGAGCTTCGGTGCGATGACAGAGGTCTCCCCGTCCACATCCGCGGCACTCCAGCCGGCCCAGGGCGGTCCGCACCAGCCCGCCAACCTCGGTGACATCCTCGAACGGGTGCTCGACAAGGGACTGGTCATCGCGGGCGACATCCAGGTGAACCTGCTCGACATCGAGCTGCTCACCATCAAGCTGCGCCTCGTCGTGGCGTCGCTGGAGACCGCCAAGGAGGTCGGCATCGACTGGTGGGAGCACGATCCGTGGCTCACCGGCGACCATCGCCGGCACGAACTCGAGCAGGAGAACCGCGAACTCCGGCAACGACTGGCACAACTGGAGGGCGACCGCCCGCAGCCCAGGACCATCGACGCCTCCGCCGAACCCGCCGAGGAGGAACCGAGCCCCAGACACCAGGGACGCCCTAATGGCTGAGTACCCTGGCCGCTGGCTCTACGTGGTGACCCGCCGACTCGCCTCTGGCGCGCTGACTGACTTGCGGGGTGTCGCGGACGAACCAGTGTGCACCGTCGAAGCCGCCGGATTGCTCGCGGTGGTAGGTGCGGTGAACCTGGCCGAATATGGTGAGCAGGCGCTCGCGCGCCACCTGGAGGACCTCGACTGGCTGGCCGCGGCGGCACGCGCCCACGACACGGTGGTCGCTGTGGTGTCGCGGGCCGCATCCGCGGCGGTGCCCTTGCGATTGGCCACCGTGTGCGTCGGGAACGAGCGGGTGCGCGAGCTGCTGACCGAACGGCACGCGGCCTTCTCCGCGGCGCTGGCGCTGCTGGCCGGGCGGACCGAATGGGGCGTGAAGGCCTACGCCGATCCGGACTCGCTGACCAGTCAGCGCCGACCGGCCAGTGGTGGCACCGGCACCGCGTACCTACAGCGGCGACGTAGCCAGCTCGCGTCCCGGGAGCAGGCCGCGCGGCTGGCTGCCGAGCGCGCCGAGCAGTTGCACGGCACGCTTGCGGCGCTAGCCGTCGCCGCCCGGCTGCATCGGCCACAGGACCCGAAGCTCTCCGGCCGGCGCGATTGGATGGTCCTCAACGGCGCCTACCTGGTGGACGACGCACGAACCGGCGAGTTCGCCACCGTCGTCGACCAACTGCGCACCGAACTTCCCGGCGTGCAACTGGAGCTCACCGGGCCGTGGCCGTCGTACTCGTTCGCCGGACTGGAAGAAGGCACACCGTGAACGAGGTTCAGGTGGCACCGGAGCGGCGCGTCGCGCTGGTCGACCTGCTGGACCGGGTACTGGCCGGTGGAGTGGTGATCTCCGGGGAGATCACGCTGTCGATCGCCGACGTACCGATGGTGCACGTGTCATTACGCGCACTCGTCACCTCAGTCAGCACTCTCGAACGGGGAGCCACCGGTGCATGAGAACGACCACAGAAACGTGCTGTCCGAGCATCTCGACGCCGATCCGGACAACGTCGAGAAGGGCCTGGTAAGCCTCGTCCTGACGATCGTGGAGCTACTGCGTCAGCTGATGGAGCGGCAGGCACTACGCCGTGTCGACGCCGGCAACCTCAGCGATGAGCAAGTAGAACGCATCGGGCTGACGCTCATGCGACTCGAGGAACGGATGAGCGAGCTGCGCGAGTACTTCGGGCTGAATCCCGAGGACCTCAACATCGACCTCGGGCCGCTGGGGCCACTCCTCGCACCGGAGTAGCTGGTGTCCCGGATGTGCGCCGGGTCGTCGGGGTGGGCTGCTCCTGGTGACCGTCGCCGGGGCGGCGCTCCACGGCGGCGCGACGCAGCAGGGGTCGACTCGCTGTGCGTTCTACCTGGCGGCCGGACTATGCACGAGGTTGGGGGTATGCGCCGTCTCCCGGGACAAATCGGCTCACAAGCGTGTTCCCGAACGCAAAGACGACCCCCGGTTCAGAGAAACCGCAGGTAGAAGGCCTGCACCTGAATCCTCTTGGTGGGCCGCCCAGGGCTCGAACCCGGAACCTACTGATTAAAAGCCTGCGGGTTCAATCGCGGTGATCTTGAAACAGGTTGTGATTGCAGGGCTTCTACCTGCTGCTTCTTGGCTTTCAACATCATGTTTGCGGTTGCGGGCGGCCGTTCTGGGCTCCGTTATGTCTCCGTTCTTCCTGCTGTGCTCAAGCGGGCCCGTGACACGTTCGATGGTTGGCGTTACCGTCTGACAACACGGGACGAAAGCGGGCGCGTGGAGGTTGGTCGGTGGACACGAATGTCTTGCCGCTGTGGGCCGACATCGCCCGCGACCAGCCCGACGAGCGGTGGAAACAGACGCTCGCGGTGCCCGCCCAGCAATGGTTGGAGCACCGCACGTCGACCGTGATCGTCTGACCTGCCGTCGACGCCCAAGAACGAGAGCCAGGACTTGCCCAGCTTGGGCGCCCCGGCGAGCAGATTGAGGTCATGGCTTGTCGCTCCGTTCGGAGGCTGGTTCGTGGTTTTGGTGCCGTGCGATCGTGATCTCTGTGACGAGAGCCGAGTTGTCGAAACGTGAGGGCCGGATTCTGTATCTGGCATGCCTGACGACAGTGCACGCCGGAGTGACGTTGGTCCTCGCCTTTAAGTGGTCGTTCGATTGGCTGTTTGTTACTTTGCTCAGCTGGGACAGCGGTAATAGCGGTGATCGACTGGGTTGTGTGGGCGCGGCGGCGCAGGCGCCGTCTCCAGTCGGCCTCTGAGCATGGCTTGCCTTCCTCGGGTTAGACACCGCGCGGTGCGGCGGGTTGGCCCCGGTCTGCAGGCCGGAGGTGATGGTCTTGTCCGCTTCGCGTGTGGTGAAGGTACGTACCCCGATGTGGCGTCCGCCCGCGGCGCGCGGCGCGGGCCCGGTATGACGGGGATCAGGCATGATCACCCAATGTCTGCCGTCGAAGAGGTGCGCGAGGGGCTGGGCACTGTGCTCGGCAAGCTCGCGGGAGCGACGGGACATCTCAACACGGCGCTTCTTGCCTGGGATGAGGCCTGCGCTGGCCTCGCGGTGCTGCAAGGAACCAACGATGTCGAGGCGCAACAGGTCCTGGCCGCCCACGGCATCGGCGGTGATCAGCTCGTTCAAACGCAGGAGATGCTGGGCCGTTGTGCTGAGCAGATCACGAGCTACGGCAGCAGCATCGGAGCGACCCCAGCAGGCACGGCTGGCGCCGCCCCCCGAAGCGCGCCCTCACAGCCGAACGCCCAGGCGCGTTCGGCCGCGCCTCGGCCCCCACGTCCAGGGAAGACGCACGGACGGTGGATCGACAGCGCCGGCAACGCCGTGGTGCTGGAGAGCGGAAAGGATGGCGAGTACTACGAGGTGACCCGCGCCCGGGGCGTGGCACTGGGGCTCACGAAAGGCATCCCCAACGCTGTGCCAGCGATCGCCCGCCATGTCGAAACACAGTTCGTCTCGCGCATGATCGATCAGGGCATCGAGCACGCTGCGATCGAGATCAACAGGCCGATATGCGGAACTACCCCGAAGGATCAACAGTGGATGGAGACGTGCCAACAGGCAGCTACCACGGTTCCTGCCGCCAGGGTGGACACTGACCGTCAAGGACGGGTCGAGCCCGACAGACAGGACCTACGTCGGGCGAGAGGTGGAGGAATGAGCATCACCGCGGGCTGGGCCGTGATCCACGAGGACGGCACCTACGAGAGCATGAACACAACCCTGGAGACGCCGGACGACGTTGCGGCGTTCGTTGCCAAGGTCGCCGCCGCAGACCCATACGCCGACTCCATCCGCTTGGTCCACAACGACCGGCCGCTCTTTGATCCGGCACAAGGCTTCACCGATCACGACGTCTTCGCTGCGGTGGTAGACGGCTTCGGCTACTTCAGCCACCAGGATCGGTCCTACGGCAAGGGGTTCTCGGTCGGCGACCCGGACTCGCCCGGATGCGAGTTTGACGATGAAGACTTCCCCGCAGGGTCGGGATTGTCGCTGGAGGAGTTCACCGCAGCACTCGTAGAGTTCCTGCGCACTTGCGAACGACCGAGGAACGTCCAGTGGACGGGTTGGTAACCGATCGTTATCACAGAGGATTGGCCTGAATGAGTCAAGTCATCGTGGTCAATACCGCTATGGTCCGCTAGTCGGTTGGGCTGATGATCCGTTCATGGACCGGCGGCCATCCCGGTCGAACTAACGAGTCGCCGATCCCAGCAAAACGTCTGCAGCCGTCAGTGCCAGACACGATCACGTTCACACCCCTGGCCTGCGCTCCCGGCTGGAGGACGTGTCGCCCCGCTGATCCAATTCAAGGTCCGGCAAGTAGAACAAGCGCACTAACTCGAGATCCACCCCGATCGGTCGTGGACGCGAACCGTTGCCGAGCTGGTCCATACGCACCCCGCCGAGACTCTGCCGGATCGTGCGGACCTCAACTGCTCGCATGTTCAGGAACAGTCCGTCGTCGGGCCCCGCTCGCAGAAGCCGCTCGGCCAAGCGGGTGGCCCCGGGCCTGCCTCAAGCGGTCGCGAAGCATCGTGAGCCAGATCGAGTGCTCGATGTTGTCGTCGTAGTTGGTGAATGTCTGCCCCGTGTTGAACGGAGGGTCGATGTATACCAACTTCACCTTGCCTAGGTAGCGCTCGGCGTACTCGGGGACCTTGTGGAGGACATCCAGAGCATGCATAGCGTCGCCCGTGATGAGGAGGTTCTCGGTTGTGGGCTCGGGTAGCCCATCAGGCCGACCTTCAGGGGCCGGCGCTTCGATGCGCTCAACCTCATGCAGGAGACGAACCTCAGAGACGCGGTAGTCGGCTCGATCGACGAACGTGTAATCGTACTTGCCATCCCCTGTGGACAGGAGCGCTTTGTCCTTGTTCGTCCATGTGAGTTCGAGCCCTCCGCTGTACCCCGCCGCCATGCAACACCCCGTCTGTTACGTCCTTTAGCCTGCTGGCACCAATCTTGTCCGACCAGCCGAGCGCCTGTCTGGGAGACAGCCCGACCGATCGAGATCAGCCGAAGTATTCTTACGCTGTCCCCCTGCCGCAGCGGCCATCTGTACCAGCCAGGGGCGGACGGCTGCTCGGCGAGCGACTTCTCGATCCCGCCACGTCGGCCGGGCCAGGTCACGCTCGGCGTCCCGCAGGGTTCGCGCCAAGGTCTCCGGCTTCGGGACGTTGAACAGGCGTCGAGCCTGCGGCTGGGGTCGTAACCGTTCGAGACGTGGGTCTCGGTGTCGCTGGCCTCGAACACGAACGGCAACCGGCCGTGACAGGTCAACGCCTTCAGCCGCACCTCGGGCGGCAGCCCTTCGGCGTACATGACGGACTGCGATTCCACCCCGGACAGCGTCGTGCCCACCCGCTTCGCCTCGATGACCCCGACGACCCGTTGGTCGACGTAGAGCAGGTAGTCAACGCGTCCGTACCCCTTGGCCATGATCATCTCGCGGACGGCGATGCCCTGACCAGCGAACAAGTTGAGATGGTTTCGATCCTTGACTAGCCATCTGGCGTCCGCCAACTGCTGATCAAGCAGCAGCCGCGCCCGCTGTTCGGCTGCCAGCCTGGGATCGTTCGTCACCTCACCGTCTCCCCCCGGTACCGTTGTTGACCATCAAAGGCATCTTCCACCATGGGTACGACAACACAAAGCACCCGGCAGCCGACCCGACGGTGAGCAAGGCGCTGAGCCCGGGCCTGGATCATGTCCTCGACCGTGGCCTGGGCACCGGTGGTGTCCAAGATGTTCCCGATCTGTTTGGCGTGATCTTCGGCAAGGTCGCTGTCGCCGACCAGGGCACGCAGCGCGGTGAGTTGGGCGGGAGTGGCACGCTCACGGGCCAGGGCCAGGGCCAGGGCCAGGGCCAGGGCCAGGGCCAGGGGTGGCCTTGCCTTCACGAAGATCGTCCAGGTTGGCTTGCCGGTGGCGGCCGGGTCGCCGAAGACACCCGGAAGGTCATCGCGGAGCTGAAACGCTTCCCCGACAGGCAGGGCATAGGCGCTCAGCACTTCACGGACATCGGCGTCGCCTCCTGCGATGGCGGCGCCGATGTGCAGTGGCCGTTCGACGGCGTACTTCGGTGGCGGCCAGGTCGAGATACTGGCCGTACATGACCTCCGGCGCATGGCGTCGATCAGCGGCAGCAATTCGGACAGCTGGTGCGGGGAGAGGCCAGCGGTGTGGACGAGTTCGTCGGACCAGGTCAGCGCGAGGTCACCGAGACGGATGGCGGCCCCTTGCCCGAAGCGTCGCGCTGCTTCAGAGGTGTTCGCCGGGTGGCGCCCTGCCAAGGAGCGGTGGATGGTGGAGCGGCCACGGCGGGTGGGGCTGTCATCCATGACATCGTCGTGGATCAACGCGAAGGCGTGAAACATCTCCAGCGCGGCAACAGCGCCCGCGGCGGGGCGTGTTCGGTAGCCGCGTGCCAGCCGGCGAGACACAGCAGCGGCGAAGGCGCTTGCCCCCGGCGGTGAGGAAACCAGCTAGCGCGTCAACGGCGTCACCGGGCAGTTTGTGGGCGCGCGCATCTGCTGACTTGCTGTCGAGGGAACTCCAACAGGACGGCATCCACGCGGTGTCGTACAGCAGCCGGATCGAGGGGCTGGACAGCGGTTGCGGTCATGGGTGTTCCTCCACTTTGCCGGGCGTGGATCTCCCGGCCGTCCGATTCCGGCGACCCGCTGCTTTGCAGCATGTTGCGGGAGACAGTGAAACGCTGGGAGCCGGCGGGGAGGCAGCCGACGGTTACGGCGCCACTCGTCCTGGCACCGGGGATTACGCCGCATCTGTGGCTGTTACGAGATGGCGTCTACCCATTCGGGGTGGTCGATGAACGGGTTCCTGTTGTGCTGGAACTGCTCGTAGATGACGGTGTTGCGGTTCTTCTCGAATTCGTCCGGTGGGTCGGCGGCGTGCCACTCGAGCAGTACCGAGAGCCGTCCCATGTAGGGGCTGAGCCGTTGTCGACCTGGTCGTTGGGTTCGAGGTCGGCGAAGCCATCGTTGCCTTCATAGCGCACCGCCATGTAGAGGATCATGCGTGCGACATCGCCTTTGACCTCGTCGCGGGGTTCGAAAGAACCGGAATCGGTGTAGTTGCCGGGTGCGCCGTCGACTTCGCTGCCGCCGTTGTCGAAGTCTTTGTTGTTGCGGATGCTGTTGACCCGGACATCCGTGGGGCGCAGGTGGTGCAGATCGGTTCCGGGGCCGATCGAGGTCCCGAAGTCGCCGTGGGATTTGGCCCACACATGTTCGCGGTTCCAGTCCCCGGCGTTGCCGCCGTGCTGCTCCTTGGCGCGGGACTGTCCACTGTAGAACAGGATGACGTTGTCCGGGTTGGCTGGATCCTCGTCGGTGGCTTGCGAGCCGGCGGTAGCGCGAGTCGACTTTCACTGGCTCGACTACGTTGACGCACACAGGCGGGTTGGTGAGGCTGCCTCCGTCTCGCGTGAGGACCTGACCCCGTCGGTGGCCCGCGCCGCCGGTGTGGGGCCCTGACGTGATGATCCCCGAACGTCGCTCGGGCCGCGGTTGCGACGGAACATCGGAACCACAATTTGGCGAGGAAGCATGACAACCGGCGCGTACCGGTGGCTCACAACGGCGCCTTGCGAAGGGTTGATCCGCAGCCTGCCCATCACGCATCCGTGCGACCTGAGCGCCCTCATCGTCGATCTTGCCGAGCAGTGCGGACGGCGGATCAGGTTGCTGCCGGCTGAACTCGGCGAGGAAAATCGCTGCGGCTTGCTGCTGAGCGCGTCCTGGCTGCGACTGCCGCGCACCGCAGGTTGAAGCCGTGCTCGCGGTCGTGGTCCGGTGCGTTTGGCAGGATTGCCGAGCTCTCGATGGTTGGGAAGGCGGGCTGTGAGGGGAGAGCAGGGCGATGGGCAGCACGTCACGAGACCTGGTGGGAGTTGATCTCGGTGGTGCCGTGCTGGGCGAGGTGCTGCGTGCTACTGACAAGTCCTTGCTCGCGATCGGGGAGCGGTGTGGACAACCGGTGGTGATCAAGGTCCTGTGTACCGGCGAAGAGTTTTGGCAGGCTAAGTTCGCTCACGAAATCTCGATCTACCAGGAATTCACTGAGCACTCGCCCCCGGTCCGGGTGCCGGCCGGCTATCCAGCCACGAAGGTGCTGTCGTTGTCCAGCCCCACCCGGGCTATATCCCGACCTGTCAACGGCGGAGCCGATCAGGCCGGTCCGCTCCACCGACTCGTTCGCGTTCGACGTGTGCCAACAGCCGGCGCCTGCGCGCCGGCAATCCCGAGACTGTTGCGGCAGTGGGTACAACCCCAGCCCGCAACCTCGTGCCGCCGGTTCAACGGCAATTTGCGATTCAGCCGGTCGTTCGGTTGTGTGGTCTTTGGTCAAATACCTCGGACAGGATCCGCGTCACCGTTTCGTCGAGGATGGACGAAGAGGGGAAGACCCGCTCGCCGAGGTCTTCCGCTAGGTCTTGGTGCCGGTACTACGGGGTCTATCCCATGATTTTGAAACAGTCCCCACGACCGTCGAAATCGGTGTTGTGGTGCGAGTATGTGCCGAGAAGAGCTCCGCGTGGGGTGGTTGCGGCAAGCTGATAGCGCGGTGGGGTGGAGGTTGGGACCTCCACCCCAACGCGTCAGGGTTTGTTAGCGGCGGTGTGCTGTGGGTAGCGGGTGCTGGCTGCCTGCGGCGAAGGTGTCGTGCCATTTGGTGGAGGGGCCGAAGGCCGTGCCGTTGGAGGTGGCTATGAAGACATCGGCGTTGGTGCCGCGCGTGAACGTCACGGCATCGCTTTTTCCGTCGCCGTTGAAGTCGCCGGTTCCGATCCATTCGGGGCTTGTGCCGAAGCCGCCGTGCCAGACCTGGTAGTCCTCGATGAAGTTCGTTCCGGTGGACAGAGATACGTAGACCCTGCCGGAGCCGCCGACGACGAAGGTGGCGATGTCGTCACGACCGTCGCCGTTGAAGTCGCCAACGGCTGGAGTTTCTCCTGGAGGGGAGAAAAAGTTGTGCCATAGCTGGTTAGGGCCGGCGAAGCGTGTGCCGTCGGACGGCAAGATCCAGACGAGACCGTCAGAGCCGAAGCTGGCGATGTCGTCTTTCCCGTCGCCGTTGAAATCCCCGAGGGCAGGGGTTCGCGTTCCGGAAACGAAGTTTCCGTTCCAGAGTTGTTTGGGGCCGAAGCCGGTCCCGGTGGACAGGGACACGTAGACGTCGGCGTCGCTGCCTCCGGTGCACACCACCATGTCGTCCAGGCCGTCGCCGTTGACGTCTCCGACCAGCACGGTGTTGCCGGTGACGGCGAGGATGTCGTGCCAGCGTTGCCGGGGACCGAACCGCGCGCCGTCGGAGAGGTACACATCGACCGGGCCGTTGCCGACCGTGGCGAGGTCGTCTTTGCCGTCGCCGTTGAAGTCACCGGAGAGGGGAGTCGTTCCACTCACCAGCTGGTTGCTCCACTGAGCGGCGGTCCCGAACTGCGCGGTGTTCGACGTTGCGACTGTGGCGACGGTGCCGTTGACAGCCACGATGTCGTCGATGCCATCGCCGTTGAAGTCGGTGGCGGTACTGGTGGGGCTTTCCGCGTGCGCGGTGAACGATATCCCGATCTGCGTTCCTCCCGCGTCCACGACCGTCACGCGGTAATGCCAGCTCTGGCCCTTGGGCAGCGCCTGGTGAACGAAACGGGCCTCTGAGGTTTCACCGAGCAGATTGGCCGGGATAATAGCGACATTCTCCGTTTGGGCGCCGTACACCCGGTAGCTGAGTGAGGGGTCCTGCTGGACCCAGCTCAGGTTGATGGCGTTCTTGCTGGCAGGTGTGGCGTGCAGGTCGAGTACTTGCGCGACAAGCCAGTCGGTGATGTCGTCAACGCGAGTGGCGATCGCTCCGGATTGATCTGACGTCTCCCCAAGGCATCCGGCCTGGTAGGAGCGGCTGGCAACGGCAACGAGTTTCCCCTCGCTCAGCACAGGCGCACCCGCATCACCCTTGCAGATACTGGCGTTGCCGGTGCTTCCCTGCAGGCTCAACTCGGTGGCGTCGACAGTCCCGATGGTGAAGTCTCCGGTATGCGCCTGATCGGGAACCCACTGGTTCTCGGTACGCCCATAGCCGGACACCTGCACGGCCTGCCCGACCGTGGGGGCCACAGTCTCCGGACTGGGTGTCAGGATGCCGTAGACCGGCCTGTCGAGATGCGCCAGGACGAGGTCCCGGTCGTTGTGTGGCGCAATCCGGTCGATCTGCCGAGTCTGCCCACCGATCGTGGCGGTGGTCGCCGTGTGGGGCGGGCCTGGGTCGGGCGTTTCCGGCTGACCGGGCGTGGCGGCGAAGCACGTTCCCGACGTGGCCAACCACTCTGGTGTGATCAACGCACCGGAACAGGAGGCTTCGGAGCCGACCTTGATCTTGGCCAGGAATGGTTGGGCCGTGGTATCGGTGGCCGATCCGCCGGAGATGGCGTGTGCGGGAGCGGCGAACATCGTGGCCGCAAGCGCGGTCACGGTCACGGGCACCGCGACCGATCTCAGGCGTGCTCGGGACAGCCGGGTCATGAAACTCCTTGTCGCTGAGAAAGGGGCGGTCATGAAGCGTGCAGTTCGATCAGGGTTGCCGGATCGCTACCCTGGGATTCGCCGACCGGGGTGTGTTGGCCGGGAGCCAGGTCGACGGCTTCGGTCTGTCCATCGACGGTGATCCGTGCTGCCACGTTGTGGCCGTCGCCCCGGAGCAGGTAGACGCGCGGGATTTCCATCGTGAGCCAGCCACGTTCGCCGGTCACCGCGTAACAGGAGGTGCCGACCGTGACGCTTTCTACCTTGATGACGTCGGCGCCGGTGTCACAATCTGTCAGCATGATATGCCCATCGCCCTTGATGAGGCGAATTCCTCGTTCGGAGAAGATCTGTTCCCCGCCGGGATAGTGGAATTCTTCCACGATCGGCGGCGGTGTTTCTTGGTTCGCTGCTTGCGTCGAATCGGTCTTGCTGGCTAGTGCATTTGCTGCGCCAGTCGACAGCATAGCTATGCCCACTGCAAATAGAATTCCGACGATTCGTAATCGTTTTTTCATGGCGCTCCAGAATGCAATTTTCGTTGGGGAAACGGTGGGAACGCTAGCTCACTTAAAAGGTCTACACCAGCGCCGGAAGGATGTGACCTACACCACCACTTTTGCCCCGTCAGGCCGATTGTATTCGCCATGACGAGTCGGAAAGTATCAGTAGCTGATTCACTGGTGGGATGAAAATTACTGGCGGGAGACGGTGAAGTGACAAAAACAATTTACCTGCGTCGAAGACGGCGCGGTGCCGTTCGCGCGGGGCTGGTGTTCGGGGCAATTCTCAGCGTGCTGATGAGCGGCTTCGGCGCCGCACCGGTGGCGTGGGCGCAGGATCAGGCGGTGACTCCGCAGGACCGGGCCGCGGTGATGCAGATGTGGCTCGCAGGCGGGGAAGCCATGCGCGAGGCCGCGGGCACAGCGCTGGCGGGCACGGACGCCGAGTTACGCGAGTTCCTGGACAGCGGGGCCGAGCAGGCCCGGCATCAGGATCTCCGAGACCAGGTCATATGGATGATGGACAACGGTGGCCCGGCCATGCAGATCGCGGCCAACGAGGTGCTTGAGCTCGATACGACCGAAGCGCTGGAAGCGTTCCTACAGGAGGGTTTCCGTCCCGACTACCACACCGATCTGCGGTTCCAGACCGCGCAGGTGAAGGCGGTAGGCGGGGAGTTGGTACAACAGGCAGCCGAAGCGGCGCTGGACGCCGACACCGAAGAGGCGCTGGAGGCGTTCCTCCAAGGGGGGTGGGAGCAGCCGCACCGCATCGATCTGCGACTCCAGGTGGCGCGCGCCAAGGCCAGTGGGGGCCCCTATGTGCAGCAGGCGGCCGAGGAAGCACTCGACGCCGACACTGTCGAAGCCTCCATGCTGTTCCTGAATCACGATTGGGAGGTTGCTCAGGCCCGCGACGAGGAGACGGCCACAGTCACCGAACTGGTCGAGCGCGCCGAAAAAGCTGGCCAGCAGGCACACGAGCACACCGTGGCCGCCGAACAGGCCACACAGCGTGCGGTGAGAGCGGCGGAGCAGGCCAAGATTGCCGCGCAGCGCGCGCGTCAAGAGACCGCGGCAGCGCAGGGCGATGCCGCGCGGGCCTCTGCGGCGGCCGGGGAGGCCGCGAGCACCGCTCGGCAGGCCGCGGCAGCGGCACGGACGGCAATCAGCGCGGCGAATGCGGCCGATGAGGCGGCGCGGGTGGCCGCCAACGCAGCCTCCCAGGCGGCCTCCGCCGCGAGCATGGCGGGCCAGGCAGCCTCGCGCGCGTACTCGGCTGCCTCGGCGGCGGCCATGAACGCTAACCAGGCGCAGGCCGCGCGGAACGCCGCTGTGGCTGCCCGCGACGCGGCAGCGGGTGCGACCCGGGCGGCGGACGCGGCCCGCCACGCTGGCGACGCGGCGCGGCAGGCAGCCGCCGCAGGCCAGTCGGCCGCGAGCGCCGCAGTCAACGCGGCCGCGGCGGGCACCGCCGCAACCGAAGCCAGTCAGTACGCAGGGGTCGCTGACGCCCAAGCACAGCGTGCCGCCGCAGCCGGCGCCGAGGCGCGGACGCAGGCTGACCGGGCACAACGCGCAGCGAACACAGCTACCAGTCTGGCTAACCGTTCAGCCGCCGCAGCCGACAGATCCGCCGAAGCAGCCACCGGAGCCGCCGGGCACGCCAACAACGCGGCAGCCGCGGCCGAGGACGCCGCCGACCACGCCGGCGATGCAGACGACGCAGCTGCTGAAGCCACCAACCACGCCAACTCGGCCATCGAGACTGCGGAAGCCTCAGTAGCCGCCGCCGAACAAGCACAGCAGGTCGTGGCATTGGCCCGCGAGGTCGAAGCAGAACGTGTCGAGCAGGACAAGCAGGAACTGATCGACGTCGCCCAAGAGGCCCACGATGCGTGGGAGACCAACCAGGACCGTGAGGAGTGGGACGCTGCCGAAGACGCGCGAGTCGACGAAGAGACCCGCCAGTTACTCGAGGAAGCCACGGCACCAGATGCCGATGCCGAGACCGTACTGGCCAACGGTCGACAGGCGGCGGTCAACATCCTGACAACCGGAGCAACGTGGAGCAGCCAGGCAGCCCAACATGCGCTGACGGGCACAGACGCCGATATCCGCGAGTGGCTCAACGCTGGTCGGCAGGCCGCCGCTGCGCAGGACGACCGAGCAACCGTGGCCAGCATCGCAGAACTCGGCGAACCCGTGGAACTCAGATTGGCGGCCGAAGCGGCGCTAGATGGCACCGACCAGCAGGTGCGCGAGTTTCTCGCCAACCAAGACTATAATGACCGGGTCACTTACGAGCGACTGCAAGTCGCGAAGATCAAGGCTGCCGCGATAGGCCCAGCCGTGAACGAGGCAGCCGAAGCCGCGCTGAACGGTACGCCGGAAGACGTACGCCAGTTCCTGAATGAGGGCCAGCACGAGGCCCGAGACATCGACGTGCGGGTCGTGACGGGACAGATCAAGTCGACGGGCGGACCGCGCACCCAAGCCGCAGCCGAAGCTGCGTTGCAAGGGCCGCCAATATGGACCGAGCGGTTCGTGCTGACCGAACACCACCTTTTCGTGCAGCGTGACGAGCAAGCTGCGACCCACGCGGCCGAAATGGACCGGCTCGTCGCTCGTGGTTTCCAAGCAGCCGCGGATGCCGTACGAGATGCGAACACGGCTGCGGAGTCGGCGGCACGCGCGCGCGGCGCGGCGCAGGAGGCCGCTGGGTATGCCCAGCAAGCGCAGAACTCGGCGGCGCAAGCCGCGAACTACGCGCAGCAGGCCGAAGCCTCGGCCAACCGGGCTCAGGCATCAGCACAGCAGGCACAGCAGGCGATGACCACAGCGAAGAACGCTGCAGCAGCAGCCAAGCAAAGCGCGCACCAGGCAGACGTGTTCTCCGTTCAGGCTTACCGCTCCGCCGCTGACGCTCGCGAATACGCAAATTACGCCTACAGCGCTGCCAACCAGGCGCGGGCCGACGCCTACGCCGCCGGACTCGACGCCTCAGCAGCAGCCACCGCAGCCGCGCAGGCCCATCAGGCTGAAATCGCCCTCCGTCAACAAGAATACGAAAACCGGCGACACAACCGGCCAGTCGTCACCGACTCAGACATTCAAGACGTAGCAAACAAAACAATAAATCTGAATGACTCAGACCGAGTGTACTTCGGTGAACTTTACTCCAGTTGCACCGGAGCCTACTTGCGCCACGGAGGAGAAGCCAAGAACTACATCTGCGATAGAATAATCGACCAGGCAAAGCGCATACCACCGCCGCAGGTTCCGCATTATCTGTGCACCAAGGAAGCGAGCGACGCTGTCTTATGGAGCGGTGGAATTTTTACCTTGCTTGGCCTTGGGGCATCTTTCTTAAGTGGAGGGACAGCGGCGGGCGTGCTTGTTACTACCGGTAATACCGGCGGTGTTTACATGTTCTACACTGGGCTAGTTGCCAGATATGCGTGCTAGCTGCCATGCTAGAGTGAGACCGTTCAACAGTGGATGACACGACGGCCAAGGTGTTCAAGTGTTGGCCTGCGGAAATACCGCAGGCCAACACTTCCTGCGCTTTAAGTATTTCGTCATGGAACGGCAATGCTGGATAGACTGTGAGTATCAACTGGAAAAGATGGTGTGATGTGGAAACTCGCAAGCCGCGGAGAACGATGGCGCAGAACCTTTTATCTGCTTTCGGCGCTGCTGGGTTATTGATAGGGGTCGGCTTCAGCTTTGCTGAGGGTGAGCTTAGCTTGGTTTGGTTTATTCTATTCATTCCCTCGATGGCCGCTCTTTATCTAGCTAGACATATGCGCCTGAAGCAGCTTGGTGAATAACATTCCAAAGAAAATTCACGCCGAAGTTGAACTTGGTATCACGAATTGCGGTGTAGCGGAAACGTAACTGGTCAGGTTGTTTGTAGGGCTTGTTTGTCTCCGTGGGATAATCTCGCGTGCAGACCGAGCATGGGCGTCCGTCGTATGAGGAGCTTGCCGCTCTGGTCGTCGAGTAAGCGCTAGTGATCACGGAGCTTCGGGAGCGGGTCGCTGCGCTGGAAGGCGAGAACGCCGAGTTGAAGCGCCGGTTGAACATGGATTCAACGAACTCCTCCTAGCCGCCGTCGTCAGACTCTCCGTTCACCAACGCCACGGCACAGATGCGGATGCGCAGACCGTGCTTGCCAACGGTCGGCAGGCGGCGGTCAACATCCTGGCGACCGGAGGAATGTGGAGCAGCCACGCAGCCCTTGATCAGGCGGCTGGCCACGCGGCTACCCCAGCATGTGTGGCAGCGCCTGTCGGCCGGTGCCGGGGCGAAAGGACACCGCTTCTACGACTGGGCCCTCATCGACATCGACCACGACGCCAAGGTGCCCGGGCATCGATGGCTACTGATCCGACGCAACCGCCGCACCAAAGAGTTGGCGTTTTACCGCTGCTACAGGCCACGGCGGTGCGATCGTCAACGTGTCGTCGGCGGCGTCGCGGCTGGGCTCGGCCGGCGAGTACGTCGACTACGCGGCGACCAAGGGCGCGCTCGACACGCTGACCATCGGGCTGTCCCTTGAGGTTGCGGGCGAGGGTATCCGGGTCAACGCGGTGCGGCCCGGCTTCATCAAGACCGGCATCCACGCCCGCGGAGGCGATCCCGAGCGTCTGACCCGGCTGGCCCCCGCGATCCCGCTCGGACGCCCGGGCGAGCCCGAGGAGGTGGCCGAGGCGGTCCTGTGGCTGCTCTCGGACAAGGCGTCGTACGTGGGGCGCCTTCATCGACATCGCAGGAGGGCGCTGAGTGAGCGGGGGGAACGCGGCGACCGACATCCGACACACCGACGGCTTCCGGGTCGCCCCGGGGCCTGTCCCGCGGGCCGCGCTGGTCGACCCAGCCGAAGGTGAGGATCTGGCGGCCGAGAAGTCGGCGACTGAGCCCGAACCCGGGCCCTTCGGGCAGGCATGATGCACCTCGGCGGCCGCACTCGTCCGGCGATATCGACGCCGGTGGAGTGCTGACAGAACTCAGCGGTGTCCTGGCCCGCGAGGGCTACCCCGCCTACGAGCACCTGACCCTGCCGCGGCATGCCTGGTGCGGCCGCGCCGCTGCGATCACTCTCCGCGCCGGCGGCCGGCGGACAGCAAGGTCATCAGACGGGACCGGCTCGGCGGAGTCATCCACGAATACCGGCAGGGTCGCATAGGGCGGCCGAGTTTCGGGCACCCACACGTGCTCACTGCCCGGCCCCGGGCCGACACCGACCCGGCTCAGGGGAGATGTCGGCTCACCATCGGCGTTGCGGCGTCTCCAATTGGGCTCGCCAGATACGTTTCGGCATCCCGCACCCCTGAATGTCTTAACAGGAAAGATGCTGTGAACTGGCCTTTTGGTGGGCCGCCCGGGGCTCGAACCCGGAACCTACTGATTAAAAGTCAGCAGCTCTACCCATTGAGCTAACGGCCCGTGCTTCGCAGTGTAGCGGGAGGGTGTCGAGTGTCCGGCAGCGTGGTTCGGTGCCCTGCCCGCGGAGTCGATCATCGAGCTTGGTGATAGACCGACGGCCCCTCTAGTTGGTATCGATGATTCCCTAGTCAGCACGTCGGCGGGGGGCTGAAGCTCCTGCGAGGGGGCGGCGATCAGGGCGGATGGCTCACCTGGAGGTAGGTCCGACTGATCCTGGCGGTAAGCAGCTAACGCGCAGCGGCATCGGCCGCGAGGTCCGCAGGCTTAAGCAGGGCGGTCGCGCGGTCAACGGCTTGGCTATGCCGGGTTATCAAGCCTTCGTGGAATCACCTGCCTGGTTCGTGGTTGATCATGTTGTCGGGTGTGGTTGGTGTCGCTGCCACATTGCTTACGGTTGCTGATCTGGGTGCAAGTGGGTGGTGTCGTTGTGGCTGAGCAGGGTCCAGCGCCATCCGGCGTCGGGCTGGGTCCAGGTGAGGGGTTGTTGTTCCCAGCGGGTGATGCTGGCGTAGTGCACGGCGAATGCGGTGGTTGCGCGGGTTTTGGCCCCGAGATCGAGGAAGAAGTGGGCGGCGGCGGTGACGGTTTCGCCGTGGCCGAGGATCAGCACGGTGCCGCCGGGGTGTTGGGCGAGAAGGCTGGCCAACGCGGTCGTGGTGCGTTTGAGGTAGGCGGTCCAGGTTTCGGCGCCAGGGGCGATGGGACGGTCGGGATGGTGGGCGGGGATGCGGCCGAAGGCGGTGACGATGTCGGCCCAGGGGTGACCGTCGGCGTCGCCGTAGTCGGGTTCTCGTAGATCGTCCACGATGTTGACGGGAAGATCCAGCTTGTTGGCGACGATGTCGGCGGTTTCCCGGGCTCGGCGGAGTGGCGTGGTGTAGGCCGCGGTGATTGGTGTCTGGGCGTGGTCGGCGCGCAGGCGTGTGGCCAGCTTGTGGGCTTGATGACGGCCGTGGTCGGTGAGGCCGATGCAGCCGCGGAGGCCGCCAATGATGCCTTGGGTGTTGCAGTGGGCCTGGCCGTGCCGGGCGAGGATCAATCTGGTTGGGGTCATGTGATGTTGCGCCTGTGCTGGTCGAGAACCTGTTGATAGACGGTGAGACAGCGGGCGGCGTGGGCCTGCGCGGTGAATCGGCCGGCGCGGGCGGCGGCCCGCTGGGCAAGGGCCGTGGTGGCCGGGTGACCGCTGGCGACGGTGTCCAATGCGTCCGCCAGGGCTTGCGGGTCGCCGGCGGGCACGATGTGGCCGGCGTCGCCGACTAGTTCGGCCATGTTCGCGATGTTGGTGGCGATCATGGGCACGCCGTGAGCGAGATAGTCGGCGATGGCGCCGCTGCCCTGGAAGCTGGGATGCGGCCGGTACGGGAACACGCCCGCGACGCTGGCGCACACAAGGGCGGCGCGGTCGGTGGCGCCGAGATAGCCGGGCACGACAACCAGCTCGCTGTGCCCCACCTGTGCTGGGCTGGTGCTGAACGCGCGCAGGTCGATGCCAGCCTGGGCGGGGTCGTTCCAGAAGTCTCCAGCGAGCACGATCCGCGCGGGAGCGCGCATCCGGGTGAGCGCGGCGTGCAGCAGGGCAGCGTCTTTCCACGGTGCCGCGTACCCGTAGAGGCTGATCACGGGCCGTCCGGGCGGTGTCTCTAGCGCTGCGGCCAGCGTCGGTCGGGCTACGGGGGGCGTGTCCGGAGGGATGGTGGTGGGCAGCCACGCCACCCCGGCCGGGACGCCGGCGGCCCCGGTTACCCCGTCACGCGCGTACTGTCCGAAGTAGACGTTTCCGTTGGCTTGGTTGATTGCTTGCTGCACACGGTTATCCCATTGTGGTGCTGGCACGTGATCACGAAACAGGGTGACGGCGAGGGTGTGCAGGTGATGCACAATCGGCGGCCGGGCGCGGCCAGCGCGGGCCCACAGGGCGGGCACGAGTTGGTCGATCTCGAGGTTGTCGAAGTGCCATGACACCAGGTCGCAGGTATCGAGGTCGATGTCGTTGGCGAGGGTACTTGCGGCGGCTACCACCTGGTCCACGGTCCAGAATCGCTGGTGGTCTTGGTCGTAGGGGATCAATGCCTGCCGTGTTTTCGAGCGTCGCGCGGTAGACGGCCAGGGTGGTGGCTGCCCAGGATCGCGTCGACTCCCGCACGAACCTCGTCCACCCGGTCGAAATCCTCATCGTTGGACAACAACAGCCGCGTATCGCTCCTGTCATCGATGAATCCATCCAACGACGCGGCGACCGACAACAGAACATAAGGGCGAGCGTTCATGTCGCTGAGTTTCCTCCTTCGACGATCAGCTGCCGGACCAGCATCACGAACTCGTCGGCATCCCTGCACGTTCCCAGCGCCGTGAACACCGGCTCCGGCATCCACGACCGTAACCGCCGCTGATCGCGAGCAACCTCGTAGAAGCGGCGCGCCGTGCCACCCGAGCGCGGGAACGGGATGACCTTCACCCCCATATAAGCCCCCAGATCAGCCTCATCCGCGGTACCGGGTCCACCACCCACCACGAGCGCATACGACGCTCCACGCACCACGTTCTGCCGTCCGAACAGGCTCGGGGTCATGGTGAAATCAGGCGGCCGGAAATGATCGGCGATATAGGTCATGACCTCGATGCCGACACCGACCGGGCCATGGTTCACTCGCCAGCCCTCCACCATCACCAGTCGAGCCAGCGCGGGCACCACCGCATCCAACACCCCGCCGTCGGTCTCCCCAGTGCGACTCCCGCAAATCGCCACGCACAAGGCCGCGGCACCAGAAGACGACGATCCACCCGCACCGGCGGCAGCCTCAGGGCCGGACCCGGCGCCATCTCGCGCCGACCCAGCCTCGTGTCGATGATCAACCAGTTCCGACAGCTGCGTGAGTGTCAGCCCCAACGCGCCGGCTAGACGTCGGCGAAGCCACGGCGCGACCGCCGCGCCGCCCTCCCATCGGCCAACCGTCTTACGGTCCACCTTGAGCTCAGCCGCCAAGGACTCCTGGGTGAAGCCCGCTCGCTCCCGGGCGGCCACAAGCCCTTCCCGGCGTCTGCCCATGTCCACCACCAACCCTTGCGTGGCACCACGTACCTGACCGAAAACAGCAGGTTACCGGCCACAGTGTCCCATCCCTGCCCCGCCCCGAACACGACAAGCGGTCCAGACTGATGCGACACAGCACCGCACGTCACTCGTCCGCGCGCTGTGCCCAGCAGGCCCCCCGGCCGGGTCTGCTTGCAGATGTCTATGACCTTGGGCACATCTGCATGTTGAGGAACTGGTCGACCCACCCACCTCCAGGTCGCAGTTGGTCTAGATCGAATTTATGGCCATCACAACCGAGTACATCAGCTCAGCCAGGGACCGACTGCCGTGAGCCGTCATGGCCGGGCTGTCGCAGTTGAACCGTGCGTTGACCAAGATCCCCTCACGGGCCGAGAAGCGCGACATGAGGGAGCTGCGCGAGACGTTCGTCGACTCCGGCGTCGCTGACCTGCTCGACAAGGTGGACCACCAGGTCCTCTACGGTCGGCGCGGAACGGGAAAGACATAGGCCGTGTCCTACCTGGTCGCGGAGGTTAATGCCCGCGGAGACGTCGCGCTGAACATCGACCTGCGCACAGTCGGCTCACCCGACGGGTTGCTGGATTCGACGGCCGCTCCGCTGTCCCATCGGGCATTTCGGTTGTTGGTCGGCATGCTCGGCCCCCTTGACGGCCTTCTCGACGCGGTGCTCTCCGACGAGGAGCTGGTCAGCGATGACTCTCCGAGCGCCACCAACTCATTTGTCACCCTGAAT
Source organism: Saccharomonospora sp. NPDC046836 (assembly GCF_040645195.1). NCBI lineage: Bacteria > Bacillati > Actinomycetota > Actinomycetes > Pseudonocardiales > Pseudonocardiaceae > Saccharomonospora > Saccharomonospora sp. NPDC046836. Next base: position 7,353 of record NZ_JBEYXW010000021.1, on the reverse strand, counting down.
GGCTAAGCGCGGATCTGCAGACGAGCTGACAGCTGCTCAGCTCGCTAGGGGTTTCCGGGCTTACGCCCACTGGCACGACAACGACGCCCTGTCGACCCAAGGCGACCGCCAGTGCCCTGGATCGACAGGTGTTACTTCTCGGCCGCGCCGGGTTCCCCGCTGATGGACTCCTGATAGATGTCCGAGTAGGTCCGCGAGTCCTTGACCAAGTCGTCACAGAAGGCAGCGACATCGTTGCCGATGAGTTCCAGGACTCCCTTGCCAGCCGCGACGCCCTCCTCGAAGAAATCGACAATCCCTGAGAGCAGATGCCCGTCAGTCAATTCGATCGGTCCAACCTTGAAGAGGTACTTCTGCATCTCCTTGTAGACGATCTGGTAGTCCGGCGGGAGTGCCTTGACTCGCGCCATGTGCGCCCGCCATTGCTTCTTGCCCTCGATGATGTCCTGAATGCCCACGTCAGCCTCCCAAGCGGCCCAGTTTCCTTGCGACGTTGCTGTTCAACTGCTCGCGCCACCGGTCGCGATAGCTCCGAGTCCCTTCTCCGCCGGCCAGCGCCGCACAGAATCCCTTGATGTCGTCACCCAGCACCTCGTGAATGCCCTGCCCGTCGGCCGCTGTCTCTTCGAGGAGTCCCAGAGCAATGTCGAAGATCGGCATCAGGTTGCGACCTGTGAAGTCCGAATAGCCGAAAAGCTGACCCTTGATCTGCTCCCACGCCGCCCGGTAGTCGACTGGCAATGCCTCGGCCCGGGCTTCGAACGCCTTCCATTCCCTGGTGAGATCGCTGCCTGTGATGGTCTCCCAGAAGTTCATCTCCCGCCCTCCTTGAGCCTGTCGATTCGCGATGAGAGGTACTCCCATTTCGCCCAGAACGTCGCGAGTTCTTCGCGCCCCGCATCGTTGAGCGCATAGAACTTGCGCGGCGGACCCTGCTCGGATGGTCGTTTCGTCACCTGGACGAGCCCGTTCTTCTCTAGGCGCAGCAAGATGGTGTAGACCGTCCCCTCGATGACGTCGGCGAAGCCGAGTACCCGGAACCCCCAGCGCTGAGCAGCACCCGTCAGAACGCCGGATGAAGATGACTTACACGGCCACCGGGTCGCGATCGTGCTGCTGTCGAACACAGGCCGGACCAGCCACCTGGACTGCAAGACCATTCAGCAAGTTCTGATTCCGGTGGTTACCAGTACTCTCCGATCCAGTGGAGCCCACCCGCCGGAGTCTAGACACGTGAAACTCGGGTCAGTCTGAGTGCGCTCGCGCCGCGTAGTGGGCCGTGAGCCGACAAGCCGCGCCCGCGCATGAATAGGGCGGCCAATGCGCTCACCGTCAGACACCGTCGCCAACGCGGACGAGGCTCGTGTCGAAGTGCCCTGGGTTGCGTTTGCGCGCATCTGTCATGAAAGTCGCGAGCTTGAGGTGGCCATCGGTGGTCATCCGCGGGCACCTCCATCGTGGACGCAATCGTGCCGTGGACGAGCGAAGAAGTATGGCCGAAGTCTAGGTCACGGTCGGCGTCTTCTGACAACGGTTGTGTACAGACGGTTTGTCATGTGTGCACTATCGCTCCAGAGCTTACAAAGATGAAGTCCGGCCGGGCTGCCCGCGGCGAGTCAACTGTGCACGTGCTATGTTGGCAGGTACGTATGATTAAGTGTCCAGTGTTGCGAAAGTGATGCATCAGCCGCTCAGTTCAGCGAATTGTTCCGCATATGTCGGTCATAACTCTCGCTCGTTACCGTGCATTGCGGTGAGCCGGTGCCTGCACGGCACCGGAGTGCCGGAATCAACTGCCCAGTCAGCCGTAGGGAGAGCACCCGATGCCCGATCGAGCACCCGAACGCAAGCTCTGGAGAACTGTCAAACGGGTCATCCGCGAGTGGACGCTGGTCCCTTTGCTGGCGTTGTTTGACGCGCTCCCCGGCTTGGCTCAATTTTGTGCGTACTTGATCGGTGGTGTATTTGATCGACGGCGACGCCGAGGTCGTCGGGCAAGGCGTCGGCGGCGGTGACGGTGCTCGCGCCGGCCTGGATCTGGATGGTGCGGTAGCGGCGGGCGGTGCGCACCGGGTCTGCGAGGTTGGTGACGTAACCCTTCAATCCGGCCAGGGCGCGGGTTCTGGTTTCCAGCTCACGGTTCACGGTCTTGGTGGCACCGGCGAGCTGGATGAACCGGTTACGCTTGACCGGCACTTTGCCGGCCACAGCTTCCTCGGCCTTGGCGACTTGCTCGTCGGTCCCGCGCAGCGTGCGGCGGGCCAGGGCTGGGTGAAGATCTGAACGACAACCCCGCGGGCCTCGATGTCGCGCTGGTTGGCCTTGGAGATCATCCCAGCGCCGGCTACCACGGTCCCCTGAACGCGCCCGCCCATCAACGGGAAACCCGTCACGTCGGTATCCACCTACCGTCCTAAAAAATGATGGTTTTGACGTCGAGCATGACGGTGGATTTGCTGCCGCCATCGCAGTGTCGATATTTCCCGGCGCCTAGATATCCACAGGGTGCTGGTGCTGCGATTGAGGACTTCCCTTGGGCTGTATCGACTGCGGCCGAGGTGGAACTGGATGTGATAAGTGTGCCGCCGAACGTTAGTGCTGCTGCAGCCGTGGCAGTTAATGCTGCGCCAGTGAATCTTGCGATGTTAAACATTTTTCCTTGCTCCTTTGGGAGATGAGGATTTGCGCTCTCGCTTCGCGAGACAATCGGCATATCCACGATCGAAAGTCTCTGCATTATTTATGCGGAGTGCGTGCGTGTTGATCAAACCATGATGAACGAATTTTCCTCGGCGAGGAAGTGTGGCGGCGAGGACTATCGTGTCCTCATTCTGTGTTGATTATGTGACAGCGCTGTCCAAGCAAATGGAGGCGCAGATCTTGCTGGTAGCTTGTATGTGATGCCCGGGTGTGGACGTGACATTGGGATGCGCGGGTCTCGGTCACGACGGGCGTGGTCGGATGAGGCCAGGGCGGCATCCGTCGGCGCGCGCTCCTCGGCGAGGACCCTGTTCGGCGGGGCGGCGATCTGCCGATGTCCGACCGCGGCGGCATTGATTGCGCTGCGCATGGCCGGGAACCGCGCTCGCGTTCGCCGGTTAGCTTCACCGGCCAGCATCCGCGCGGCGGTGTCGCGCTCGCTGCAAAGCAACTTGCCGATCAGCCGGGGACCGGCGTTTCCAGCGCAGCCACGTACGTCTCCAGTTCGTCCGGTGCAGGCACGTGGTCACGCCGATCACATGCGGTGCCGCTTGTCCCACCGACAATTGGCTGCCTCGCCGTCCTCGCCACATCGAATGCGCCCGCCATGATCAGGTTTGGCGACCCCGCCAGCGCGTCAACGGCGCCATCCGTTGGCATGCGAACCGACATGGCTGGACACACCGACACGACACGAATGGACGACGGCTCGGCCCAAGGCCACTGAACTACCGATAACTCGCGAAACGGCCAGCCACCCCAGGGGTGGTCCAGCGGTCTCCGCGCTCCTGCCCCTGTGGGTGGTAGAGCGCAGGGCTCATTTCATGAGCCGCCAGGCGCGGTCGGTGCGCCGAGTACGGGCCTGGGCGACCTCCCGCGCCTGCGCCAGGCTCGCCACGATGTTCGCTACGTTGCTCGGCTCCACCTGCACGGTGCGGTAGGCCAGCCATGTGCTCTCGGTGCCGTGGTGGATGCTCCAAGCCGTAGACAGGCCGTATCGATGGTTGACAGCACGAGCCAACCACCTTGATCCCGCTACCGAGGTTGCTAGGTGATGAAGCACGTGTTTATGGAGCTAGCGGCTGGACTCGCGAGAAGGGATGCCACAGACGGGTACCTTCTCTAACGGAGTGTAGCAACGACGGCATACGGGGAGCGGTGTGATCCATTCGGTGGTGTTCGATGTCGGGGAAACGTTGCTCGACGACTCACGTGAATTCGCTGCCTGGGCGGATTGGGTCGGCGTGCCGAGGCACACGTTCTCGGCGATTCTCGGCGCCGTCACCGCAGCAGGTCGCGATAACGCCGAGACTTTTCGGGTGTTGCGGCCTGGGTTCGACCTGGCAGCCGAACGTCAGCGCCGTGACGAAGCCGGGGTCGGCGAGCAGATTGAGGATGCTGATCTCTACTCCGATGTTCGGCCCGGGGCTTGCCGCTCTGAAGGACGCCGGGTTGTGGGTAGGTATCGCGGGAAACCAGACAGTTAAGGCGGCGGGCTTGCTGCGAGGCCTTGAGCTACCTGTCGATGCGGTCGCGACGTCGGGCGAGTGGGGCATTGCGAAACCTGACCCGGGCTTCTTCGACAGGGTGGCCGAGTTCGCTCCGGGGACCCGGAATGGAATCGTCTACGTCGGCGATCATCGAGATAACGACATCGTCCCTGCGCGGGCGGCTGGGCTGAAGCCCGTGTTGATCCGCCGAGGGCTGTGGGGCCACTTGTGGGCCGATGACCCGCAGGTCAGACGGAACGCTGAATGGATCATCGATTCGTTACTGGAGCTACCCGAGTTGGTGCGGCGGCCTCGGTGACCAAGCCGGAAGGTGGAGTGGTTCAGCGAGGTGTCGGAACGGTGGTAGCACGCATCTTGGCCACCAGGGTTTCGCTCGCAGTATCGCCGCTCATGATGACCATCTGCTCGACGATCGATCGAACCTTGGGGTGGGCACGGACATGTTCAGGGGCGATAAGCCGTGCGGTGTGCAGAGCTTCGAGTGTTCGATCGGGCTGGTCGGCATGATGGTATGCACGGGCGAGGTCGATGTAGAAATGCGACCGTCGTTCCGCTGGAAGGCTCGTCGGTGGCTGCCAGCCGGCAGCAGAACGCAGTGCTGAGCCAATGTCTCCGAGTTCCGCTGCGAGCGACAGGCGATGAATTCGTACTGATGCTGTTCCGAAAGCGGTGCCGAGGTGCACACCTTCGTTGACCCGCCGAGCGACCTGCTGGGCCTCTCCGATGTGATCCCACGCATCGATCGCCTGGCCTGCTCGGCCAGCCATCACGGCTGCGCGCATGTGGAGGGCGCCATATGTTGCCGCGGCTGTCGCTGAGGCTGTGAGGTTGACACAGGGTTCGTTTATGTGATGACCAATCCTGCGATGCCGAAAATGGTCAAGATCGGTTGCACGAGCGCCCTGCCGGAGGATCGCGCGGCAGAGCTGTCGAGCAAGACCGGGGTGCCGTTGCCCTTTGAGGTCTCGTTCCGGGCTCTCACTATGCGATGGAACGCGGTGGAGAAACTCGTGCACCAACGCCTGGGCGGCGAACGGGTCAATCCGAGGCGCGAGTTCTCGCCCGTTGGCGTAGCAGCCCGCTGAGGGTGGTCAAGGCCAGTCGCCAGCGAGACGGACAGGCCGATCGGATGCAGTGCCCGTACTCGTCTCCCTGTCCGCCGACACCGGCGGTTCGCGAGCCCCTCTGGGACCCATCGATGTTCGCCGCGATTTCCAACTCCGGTCCTTATGGTGTGAGGAGTCGGACGCCGTGGGGAATGGTGCCGCCGAGGTCACCGCTGTGCGGTGTCACCAGGACCTCGGGTTCGGTGTGTGCGAGCGAGGTGAGCAGGGCGAGCGCGCCGTCCGCGCCGAGGTAGGTCCGGCCGTGTATCGGTCCTGCCGCTACCACCGCCGGGGGTTGTGGCTGTCCTAGTGACCAGGGCCGCAGTCGGGCGAGCACGGGCAGGTCGTGGGTGGTTGCGATGCTTGCGGTGGTCAGCGCGTATGCGAACGCTCCTTCTGCGAGTTCGGTGACGTCGCTGTCCAGCGCCCGTGTCAGCGTGAGGAGTTCTGGGTGGGTGTTGCCGCTGACTCCGCATACCAGAGCGAGATCGAGGTCTCCGGCCTGTAGTGCGCGCATGGCCAGGCGCAGCGCGGTGAGTGTCGAGTCGGTGCCATCGTCGATGACCATGTTCGCGCCGCGTAGGTCGAAGCGTTTGGATACTCGTGCCGCGACGCAGTTGGGCAGTATGCCGGTCACGGCGTCCTCGGTCACCCCGGGGACCAGGGCCAGCACTGTTTCCCTGTACTGGTCGTAGACCGGGAGGAGCCGGTCGCGTTCGGTGTCCGGGGCGTCGGCAAGGGCGCGCCGCACTGCGCGGAGGTGGACGCGTTGTGGGTAGGTCATCGCGACCTCCGGTGGCCCGAACAACCCCACGTGCACGCCGGTGTTTTCGTTGAGCCCGCGCCATGGCGTGTCGTGGACGTCGGCCAGGGCGCTGACGGCCTGCAGGAGCATCGGCTGGCAGCGTCCCACCCGGCGCAGCACTGACGGCGGGACGCCGAGTGCGGCGGGCGGTGGTGGGTACGGATCACCGAAGGTGGCGGGGATGTCCAGTCGGCCGCTGCGCAGATCGGCTGTCATGCGGTGGCGGTCCGGTGTACCTGGCAGGTGCGTGCCCCAGCCGACCAGCACCACATCGTCAACGGGATCGTCACCGGGAGGGTGGGGTGGGGTGGCGGTGGGCCGGTCGGTGATGACGACGTGGCCGTTTCCGCCGCCGAAGCCGAAGCAGGACACGCCCACCACCTTTGGCCCAGTCTCGGGGAACGGGACGTCCTCGGCGGCGACGAGCAGACCGCCGGCCTCGGCCGGGTAGGTCGAGGGCACCCGGTCGAACAGTCGCTGCGCCGGGATCATGGCGTTCCGGATGCCCAGGACTGCGGTGATGATCCCCAGCGCGCCGGACGGATAGGACGGATGACCGGTGACCGACTTGTAGGAGGTGACATGGCAGGCGGCGGTGCGGTCGGTGACGCTGTCGAGTGCGGAGTACTCCACCGCATCCCCGGCGGGAATGCCGATGGCGTGGGAGACGAGCCAGCGGGTACTGCCTGGCGCCACACTGCCTTTCCGCCTGGCACGCAGGACAGCCTCGCGCTGGCCCCGCGCGTCCGGGGTGAACAGCGCTTTGCCCCGGCCGTCGGACGAGGTGCCGACACCGGTGAGCACGGCGAGCACCTCGTCGCCGTCGGCCTGTGCCCGTTCCAGCCGCTTCAGGGCGAGCACCGCCGCGCCGTCGGAGAACAGTGTCCCCGTCCCTCCGTGGTCGAACGGCCGCACCTCGCCGGAGGTCGACATGACACCCAGCCGGGACATCGTGACGCACTCGGTGGGCGTCACGGAGGACACACCGCCGCAGAAGGCCACGTCGGCGTCACCGAGGAGCAGGCTACGGACCCCGGCGTCGACAGCGAACATCGCGGCCGAGCAGGCGCTGTCAACGACCACGAGTTCGCTGGTGTCGGGCAGGATGTTCCAGGCCGCGTCCCGGACGACGATGTGTGGCAGGAAGCGTTGCGGATGCGGTCCGGCGTGCGGGTAGCGGCGGAGCAGGATCTCGCGCACCCGTCGCGGACCGTCAGGGTCGCCGCCGAAG
>NZ_JBEYXW010000020.1:0-126644 GCF_040645195.1 Saccharomonospora sp. NPDC046836 | reverse complement strand
GAAAACCCAGGCGTCACCCAGCAGCAGACCAGACCCAGGAACACAAACCCGCAGCCACCAACACCACAAATCCATATCCCTACTACTGATTAGGAGTACCTCGGGTTGCGCAGGCGCTGCTCGAGTGCCGCGTACGTGCTGTTCGCCTCGGTCTTGATGTCGACGAGGAGCTGGAAGTCGGCGGGCCGCTGGTAGACACGGCCATGAGTCGCGAGCACGCGCGCCCGCAGCGGCTCCAGGTACAGCGCCTCCAGCGTCCGCTCGGCGGTCAGGTCCTGTGGGTCGTGGCCGACCAGGAGTTGCCCGTCCACCAGGTAGATGTCCGACTCGACGCTCGTGAAACCCGCCGCGAGCGCGTCCAGCAGCGGCCGGGGATGCTCGTAGTCGTTGTGCGCGTGGGCCTGTGCCAGCGGCCGGACAGGCGGCGTCGGCTTGCCATGTGCGGATGCCGGGGCGCTCGCCAGGCCGAGAACGGCGAGCAGGGCGACCAGCAACGTGACTGCGCGGCGCGAGATCGACATGCCGCCCAGCCTGGGGGGCCTTGGCGGCCAGGTCGTGAACGGAGCGCCACCATCCGATCACGGACGGGTCACGATCATCCCATTCGGGTGTTCGGGTTCAGCCGCCCGCGAACGGCGGCAGGATGTCGAGTTCGGCGCCGTCCGGCACCTGCCGGGCGAGATCGCGCACGGCGATGCCGTCCAGCAGGTAGCTCGCCGCGTCCAGGATGCGCGGTAGCTCAGCGGGATGCTGTCGCCGCAGCTCGTCGACCGCATCGCGGACGCAGGCGCCCGGGGGCAGCTGCAGTACCTCTTCCTCCGTACCGCTTGCCGCGCGTGCGGCCGCGAAGTACCGGACCAATACCGTCGTGGCATGCTGCTCGGCCTGCGGCCCGGCGACCGGTCTTGACGACACCGATCCCACTGCTCACCCTCCGATCGCGCTCATGGGCCGGATCGGCTGGGCGAACCCGGCTTCGTTGATCTCGTGGCCTGCGAGCTTGCCCCACATGGTCGCCCGCCAGGTGTCCGCGATGTCCTCGTCGCTGACCCCGCCACGCAACAGCGCGCGCAGGTCGGTCTCCTCAGTACTGAACAAGCACGAGCGGATCGCCCCGTCAGCCGTGAGCCGGGTACGTTCGCATGCCGCGCAGAACGGCCTGGTCACCGACGGGATGATGCCGACCTCCTGCGGTCCGCCGTCCACCAGCCAGCGCTCGGCTGGGGCGCCGCCGCGTTTGGCAGGGCTCGGCGTCAACGTGAACTCGGTACCGAGAAGATCTTGGATCTCCTCGGCGGTGACCATCTCACTGCGGTTCCAGCCGTGCTGGGCATCGAGCGGCATCTGTTCGATGAACCGCAGGTGGTAGCCGCCGGCGAGGGCGAACCGTAGCAGCGCGGGCGCTTCGTGTTCGTTGATGCCGCGCAGCAGCACCGCGTTGATCTTCACCGGGTCCAGTCCGGCTTCGCGGGCCGCGGCGAGCGCGTTCAGCACGTGAGGCAGCCGGTCGCGGCGGGCGATCCGCTCGAACGTTGCCCTGTTGATCGTGTCCAGTGAGATGTTGATCCGGTCGAGGCCTGCGTCGGCGAATGCCTTGGCGCGCTTGGCGAACCCGATGCCGTTGGTGGTCATCGACAGCCGCGGGCGTGGCTTCAGTGCCGTGATCCGCGCGGCGAGGTGCTCCAATCGTGGCCGCAGTAGCGGCTCGCCGCCGGTGAGCCGGATGTCGGTGACGCCGAGCATGCTCACCGCGATGTGCATGAGGCGCACGAGTTCGTCGTCGGTCAGCAGTTGCTCGCCCGGCATCCAGTCGAGGCCCTCGGCAGGCATGCAGTAGCTGCAACGCAGGTTGCATTTGTCCGTGAGCGACACCCGCAGGTCGGTCGCCACTCGTCCGAACGTGTCGATCAGCGCAGGGGTGTCCGGGCGCGGGGCACTGGGCCTCGTGTGTGCGCCGGGCACCCGCGGGATGCCGAGGTCCACTGCTGTCATCGGCACCAGCCTAGTGCCGAAATCGGACGAGCTGTGACGTTGCTTCCAAACCGAATCGCCAGCGTCGTGGCGGAAACCGCACCTGCGGAGATAATGTTCGCTCCATGCCGCATTTTCGGTTCTCGGAAGCAGCTGGACTGCTGGGCGTCAGTGACGACACAGTGCGTCGCTGGGTCAGAGCCGGGCAGCTGAGCGCCGGTGAGGACTCCGCTGGCCGCAAGGTCATCGAAGGTACGGAGCTCGCCGCGTTCGCGCGTAGGCAGGCCCAGGAGTCCCCCGACCCCACCGCTGTGGGCCGCTCCGCGCGCAACAGGTTCGTCGGGCTGGTTACCGATGTGGTCGCCGACACGGTGATGGCGAAGGTGGAAATACAGTGCGGTCCCCATCGGGTCGTGTCGTTGATGAGTTCCGAGGCGGTGACGGAGCTCGGTCTGCGGCCGGGCGTGCTCGCCGTTGCCGTTGTCAAGGCCACGCAGGTGATCGTGGAAACCCCAGGAGGTGTCCGGTGAAGGTGGTGCTCCCGGCGGTGCTTGCCGCTGTGCTGCTGGCGTCGGCGTGCGGAGGAACGTCGGCCGGCGACGGCTCGCGCACGCTCAACGTGTACGCGGCCGCGTCGCTGACCGAGTCCTTCGGCGTGCTGGAGAGGCGGTTCGAGGACGAGCACCCCGGTGTGGACGTGCGGCTCAACCTCGCGGGCTCCTCCCAGCTCGCGCAGCAGATCGGGGAGGGCGCGCCTGCCGACGTTTTCGCCTCGGCCGACGAGAAGAACATGCAGAAGGTCGCCGATGCCGGTGGCGTTGCCGGGCAGGCGCAGGACTTCGCGACGAACAAGCTCACGATCGCGGTGGCGCCGGGTAACCCGGCGCAGATCACCGGCTTTCAGGATCTGACCCGCGACGGACTGACGGTCGTCGTGTGCGCGCCGCAGGTGCCGTGTGGCGCGGCGACGGAGAGGGTCGAGCAGGCGACAGGCGTCACGCTTCGCCCCGCGAGCGAGGAGCAGGACGTCAAGTCGGTGCTGACGAAGGTGCAGGCAGGCGAGGCCGATGCCGGACTGGTCTACGTCACCGACGTGACCTCGGCAGGAGACAAGGTCGCCGGGGTCGAGTTCCCCGAGGCGGACCAGGCGGTCAACCGCTACCCGATCGCGGTGCTGGCACACGCGCCGCAACCCGACCTGGCACGCGCGTTCCGCGATCTGGTGCTCGGCCAGGCCGGCAGGCAGGAACTGAGCCGGGTGGGCTTTGGCGCGCCGTGACCTGCTGGGGAGCTCGGCGCCGGCGACCGCCAGGCGGTCCCGCGCCGTGCCCCGCGTGCTGTGGATCCCGGCCACCGCGGCACTCGCGCTCGTCGTCCTACCCGTCGTCGGGCTGCTCACGCGCACCGACTTCGCGCGGCTCCCCGAACTGCTGACCTCGCCCGCGGCACTGAACGCGCTGCGGCTGTCGCTGGTCACGGGCGCACTGGCCACGGTGGCATGCGTGCTGCTGGGCGTGCCGTTGGCCGTGGTGCTCGCGCGGGCAGGCGGGCGCGGGATGGGTCTCCTGCGCGCGGTGGTGCTGCTGCCACTCGTGCTGCCGCCGGTGGTCGGCGGTCTCGCGCTGCTGTACCTGTTGGGCCGCAACGGTTTTCTCGGTTACCTGCTCGACGTGGTCGCCGGCGTTCGTATCCCGTTCACGACCACGGCGGTGGTCATCGCGCAGACGTTCGTGGCGATGCCGTTCCTCGTCGTGAGCCTCGAAGGCGCACTGCGCAACGCGGGCGACCGCTATGAGCAGATCGCCGCCACCCTCGGCGCGCGACCGTGGACGGTGTTCCGGCGGGTGACGATTCCCCTGCTGTTGCCGGCGCTGGGCTCCGGAGCGGTACTCAGCTTCGCCAGGGCACTGGGGGAGTTCGGTGCGACGATCACGTTCGCGGGCAGCCTCGAAGGCGTGACCAGAACGCTGCCGCTGGAGGTGTACAACCAGGCGGAAACCGATGTGGACAGTGCGGTTGCGCTGGCGCTGCTGCTGATCGTCGTCGCCATCGTCATCATCGCCGTCGCCAGGCCACGGGCATTGGAAGGGCAACGGTTGTGACACTGCACGCCGAGCTGGAGCTGACCCGCGGAACGTTCACGGTATCCGCGGTCCTCGATGTGCCTGCCGGCACGGTACTCGCGGTGCTCGGCCCGAACGGTTCGGGCAAGTCGACCGTGCTGAGCTGCCTGGCCGGCCTGCTCGAACCAAGCAGCGGGATGGTGACACTGGGCGGCAGGACGCTCACCCGCAGCCCCAGGCTGCACGTCCCGCCGCATGCGCGTGGCGTGGGGCTGCTGGCGCAGGACGCCATGCTGTTCCCTCATCTGTCCGTTGTGGACAACGTCGCGTTCGCGCCGCGGTCACGGGGCGCATCCCGTGCCGCATCGCGCGAAATCGCCGGCCGCTGGCTGTCCGAAGTGGATGCCGCCGAGCTGGCCGAGCGGAAACCGGCGCAGCTGTCCGGCGGTCAGGCACAGCGGGTGGCGATCGCGCGGGCGCTCGCGGGCGAACCGGAGCTGCTGCTACTCGACGAACCGCTCGCGGCGCTCGACGTGGACGCCGCGCCCGCCATTCGCGGCCTGCTGCGCCGGGTGCTGCGCGGAGCCGAGCGCCGGGCCACCGTGCTGGTGACTCATGATCCGCTCGACGCGCTCGCGCTCGCCGATCAGGTCGTGGTTTTCGCCGAGGGGCGTGTCGTCGAGCGCGGGCCCGCCAGGGAGGTGCTGGCCGCGCCGCGTACGCCGTTCACCGCGCGCATCGCGGGTCTCAACCTGGTCACCGGAACCGCGGTGGACACGGGCCTTCGCACACCGGCGGGCCAGCTGATCAGCGGTATTCCGGCGCCCGACGTGCTCGCGGGCGAACCCGCGGTGGCGGTGTTCCAGCCGGGCGCGGTCGCGGTGTACCCGGCGGGCACGCCGACGGCGGGCAGCCCGCGCAACACGGTCGCCGCCGTGGTCGCCACGCTCGAACCGCACGGTCCCGTCGTGCGACTGCGCACGATGGACGGTGCAGGCTGGGCCGAAGGCGTCGCAGCTGATCTCACGCCCGCCTCGGTCGCGGAGCTGGGCCTTGAGCCCGGCACGCCGATCCGGCTGTCGGTGAAGGCCGCCGCGGTGGCGATCCACCCGGCATAGGTGCCAATAGGCTTAGGGCCATGAGCGATCAGCGGTGGAGCTATCTGACCGACATGGACGGTGTCCTGGTGCATGAGGAGCACCTGGTGCCGGGGGCCGACGAGTTCCTCGCCGAGCTCCGCGCCGACGGCGCCAGTTTCCTCGTGCTGACCAACAACTCCATCTACACGCCGCGCGACCTGCGCGCCCGGCTGCTGCGCACCGGCCTCGACGTGCCGGAGGAGGCGATCTGGACGTCGGCGCTGGCGACAGCCAAGTTCCTGCAGACGCAGCGCCCGAACGGCTCGGCCTACGTGATCGGCGAGGCCGGGCTCACCACGGCGCTGCACGAGGTGGGCTACGTCCTCACCGACAGCGACCCCGACTACGTCGTGCTCGGCGAGACCCGCACCTACAGCTTCACGGCGATCACGAGGGCCATCCGGCTCATCGAGCAGGGTGCGCGGTTCATCGCGACCAACCCCGATCCCACCGGCCCCAGCCGCGAGGGCCTGCTGCCTGCCACCGGATCGATCGCCGCGCTGATCGAACGCGCGACCGGCCGCTCCCCGTACTACGTCGGCAAGCCGAACCCGCTGATGATGCGGTCGGCCCTCAAAGCGCTCGGCACGCACACCGAGCAGACGCTGATGATCGGCGACCGGATGGACACCGACGTCCACTCCGGGATCGAGGCGGGGCTGCAGACGATCCTCGTGCTCAGCGGCATCTCGACCAGGGAGACCGCCGAACGGTACCCGTTCCGGCCGACGCTCGTCGTGGACTCGATCGCCGACCTGGTCGGCAGGACGAAGGACCCGTTCGGGGCGGCCTGATCCGCATGCCGTGTGGCCAGGCCTTATGGTCGGGAACGTGACCGACCACCCAACGTTCGTCGTAGGCGATGTCCACGGCTACTGCGACGAGCTGGCCGACGCCCTGCGGGAACGGGGCCTGGTCGACGATTCCGGCGACTGGTCGGGTGGCGAGGCGCAGCTGTGGTTTCTCGGCGACTTCGTCGACCGCGGCCCGGACGGTATCGCGGCGATCGAGCTGGTGCGTGGGTTGCAGCAGCAGGCGCCCGAGTACGGCGGCGCCGTGGAGACCCTGCTCGGCAACCACGAGATCCTGCTGCTGGGCATGTACCACTTCGGGGACACGCACGTGCCCTCGGACTTCGGACCGCGCAGCTTCGCGCGCAGCTGGCAGATCAACGGCGGCCAGCTCGCCGATCAGGACGACCTCACCGCCGAGCTGGTGGAGTGGCTCAGCGCCCGGCCGCTGGTCGCGAACGTCACCGACCACCTGCTCATGCACTCCGACACGCTGGAGTACCTGGAGTGGGGCGAGGACACCGACGAGATCAACACGACGGTGCGCGAGGTGCTGGCCGGTGACGACATCGAACAGTGGTGGGACGTCTGGCGCCGCATGACCACCCGGTACGCGTTCCGCGGGCCACATGGCAAGGAAGCGGCCGAGACGCTGCTCGACCAGCTGGGTGGCGAGCGAATCGTGCACGGGCACAGCGTCATCGCCGACCAGCTCGGCATCCATCCCGCACAGATCGAGGCACCGTACCTGTACGCGGGCGGCCGGGCCCTCGGCATCGACGGCGGCCTCTTCGTCGGCGGTCCCTGCCTCGTTGTCGAGCTGCCGTGGGAGCCGTCGGACTGACCGCCCGCGCGTGGGTCAGAGCAGTGCCAGCCGCTGCGTTCGCCTGGTGATCTGCGCGGAGCCCTCGGCGTGGGTGGTGCCCTTGACGAAGGTCATGAACACCACGACGACGGCACGGTCCTGCTTGCCGACCGTGCCGGTGGTGGCCAGCAGCGGGTTGCTGAAGTCCACAGGGTCCTCCTTGGTGGCATCGACCGGACCGGCCTCGAGCGACCGCGCGAGCGTGGCAGGTGAGCACTCCTCGCCTTCGGCAGGCGCGCTACCCCAGCCGGACCAGCCCTGCTTGGCGCTGCGCGGTTCGCGGAACACGCTCAGGATGCCGAAGGACTGGTCGAAGCCGTCCTCGCCGCAGTTCTCCGCCAGCCGCAGGTTCGTCATGATGAAGTCGCGGTAGCGCTGTGGTGCCTCGTCGAGGATGTGGTTGTAGATCCGCACGACGTCGGACGGGCTGACCACGGTGTAGCCCCAGATGCCCTCGTCCTCCGGAGGCAGGGTGTGCTGTAGCCCGATCCGCGCGACCATCCGGTCGATGATCTCGGTGTAGCCGTTGCGGACCCAGAACGAGCTGGCCGCGTAGTCCCAGCTGCTGCGCAGCATCGCGCGCAGCGCCAGGATGTCGTTGCGTTCGGCCTCGGTGGTCGCCTCTTCCAGCACCAGCGCCGGATCGTTCTGGTACAGGTGGTCGAGCGCGATCAGCAGCTTGACCACCGATGCCGAACGGTACTGCGCATCAGCGCCCTTGGTGACCACGTAGCGCTCTGTGGCGCGGTCGTACACGACGTATGCCTCGCTCAGCACATTCGTGCTCGGCTGTGCTGTCGCCGCAGGTGCCCCCAGCAGGCCACCGGTCAGGAAAAGGATTGTCAGCAATCCCCACAGTTTGGTGATCTTCACCCGGGCGAGCGTAGTGGATCTAGCTAAAGGGTCGCGAGTACCGACTCTGCCAGCGGTGTCGTCGGGCGGCCGAGGAGCGCTCGCAGCTCACCCGAGGTTTCCGCCAGCAGGCCGTCGGCTGTGTTGGCGTCCAGGGTCGTCACGAGGTCCACGACCTCAGGCGGGAGGCCGGCGGCAGCCAGGGTGGCCCGGTGCTCCTCAGCGGTGACGTCGCGGTAGACGATCTGCCTGCCGGTGGCCGCGGCGATCGCGGCTGCCAGGTCGGCGTAGGTGAAGGCGACGTCTCCGGACAGCTCGTAGATCCGGTTCTCGTGGCCCGCGCCGGTGAGCACCGCGGCGGCAGCTGCCGCGTAGTCGGCTCGCGGGGCGGCCGCGACTCTGCCCTCGCCGGCGCTGCCCAGGTACACGCCGGTCTCGGCTGCCTGGGCGATGCTCTGCGCGTAGTTCTCGACGTACCAGTTGTTGCGCAGGATCGTGTAGGTCAGGCCGGAATCGCGGATCACCTGCTCGGTGGCCTTGTGCTCGGGTGCGAGCACCAGCGGGGTGCTGTCGGCCCTGGGTGCGCTGGTGTAGACGAGGTGGTGCACGCCGGCCTGCTTGGCCGCGGTCACGACGGCGGTGTGCTGGGGCACGCGCTTGCCGACCTCGCTGCCCGAGATCAGCAGTACCTTCTCGGCGCCTGCCAGCGCACTCGCCAGCGTTTCGGGCCGGTCGTAGTCGGCGTGCCGGACCTCGACGCCGAGGTCGCTTGCCTTCTCCGGGCTGCGCACGGCGGCCACGATCTTCTCGGTGGGAACCCGTTGCTCGAGTTCCTCGATCACCAGGCGGCCAAGGTGCCCGTTTGCTCCGGTTACGACGATCACGACGGATCACTCCTCGCTGGTTGCTGTAAGCTCACCAGTCAGTCTGTACTAACTATTCGAAAGTGCCAACTCTGAGTTAGTACAGTCACAAGGTACAGTGTTCGATATGGACGAGATGGACCAGCTTGTTCCCGATGTGTTCGCCCGCGACTGCGCGTCGCGCGCGGTCATGGAGCACGTCAGCGGCCGCTGGGGCATCCTCGCGCTGGCAGCGCTGCACGAGGGGACGTTCCGCTTCAACGCACTGCGCCGCCGGGTCGACGGCGTGAGCGAGAAGATGCTCGCGCAGACCCTGCAGACCCTCGAACGCGACGGTTTCGTGCGCAGGGAGGCGGAACCGGCCATCCCGCCAAGGGTGGAGTACAGCCTGACCCCGCTGGGCGGGCAGACCGCGGAGAAGCTGTTGGGCCTCATCGAGTTCGTCGAGGCCCACCTGCCCGACGTGCTCGCCGCGCGGGCCGCCTACGACACCCGTAAGGCCGCAGGCTGACGGTGCTGACTGCGCGCTATCAGCCGCGCATCGGCACGATTTCGCGCCCGAGCGGCACGAGCGACACCGGGATCATCTTGAAGTTCCCGATCGCCAACGGTATGCCGATGATGGTCAGGCACAGCAGGGCACCCGTGATCAGATGCCCCAGCGCGAGCCACCAGCCGGCGAAGACGATCCAGATGATGTTGCCGATCACCGAGGCGACACCCGCGTCGCGGCGGTCGACCAGTGTGCGGCCGAACGGCCACAGTGCGTAGTTGGCGATCCGGAACGAAGCGAGCCCGAACGGGATCGTGATGATCAGGATGCAGCAGATGATCCCCGCGACGACGTAGCCAACGGCCATCCAGAACCCGCAGAGCACCAGCCAGATCACGTTCAGCAGCAACCTCATGTCGCCATTGTTCCGCTATGGCCCGACAACCCGCCACGTCGGGCATTCCGGCCCTACTTGCGGGGCCGCGGCGGAGTGACTCTCTGGGGGATCCGCAAATGGCGCGGCTGATGGTCGGTGCGCGCCTGACGGGGAGGTTGGAGATGGCAAGGGCTGCTACGCACGGGGAGGCGATGGGCGAGACGGCAGGCCGGTTCGCCAGGTCATCGTCTGGGCTGATTGGCATTGGTGCGGTGACGATCATCATCGGCGCACTCATCATCGCCTGGCCGGGGGCGACCGCCGCGGCCGTCGCCGTGTTGTTCGGGCTGTTCCTGCTCATCGCCGGTGCCTATCGCATCGTGTGGGCGATGGCTGCCGACGAGGTGAGTGGCGGCCTGCGCGCCGTGATGGCATTGCTCGGCGCGCTGGGAATCCTGGTGGGCCTGCTGTGCCTGCGCGCTCCGTTCCACGCGGTTGCCGTGCTGGTGCTGCTGGCTGGACTGTTCTGGATTGTCGGGGGAGTGCTGGAACTCGTGCACGCGATCGGCAGCCCGGGAATGTTCGGTCGAGGCTGGGCGGTCGGTGCGGGCGCGTTCAGCCTGATCGCCGGCATCGTCGTGCTCGCCTTTCCGGCGGTGAGCCTGACGGTGCTGATCTGGTTTGTGGGGCTGGAGCTGATTGTGTACGGGATTCTGTTGCTGGTGCGCGGTTTCCAGCTCCGCCGAGCGGCGTGATCGGTCGCGCCTCAGACGAGTAGCTCACCCGCGAGGACGGTGACCGCCGTCCCGGACAACACAACCCGGTCGTCCCGCAGCCGCATGTGGACGATGCCGCCGCGTGCGGAGGCCTGCTCGCCGACCAGCTCCGTGCGGCCGAGGCGTTCTGCCCAGTATGGCGCGAGGGTGCAGTGCGCCGAGCCGGTGACCGGATCCTCCGGAATGCCGACCGCGGGGCCGAAGACCCTGCTGACGAAGTCGATGCCGGGCCGGTCACTGGGTGCGGTGACGATGAGGCAGCGCCCGTCCCAGCCCGCGATCGCGTCGAGGTCGGGTTCGAGGGAGCGGACCTGACCTGCGTCGGCGAGCACGGCGAGGACGTCCGAAACGCCTTGCGCGACGTACTCGGTGGCGACCGGCAGGGCAGCGCTCGGCAGCTCAGCGGGCACGGCAATGTCCGCCGGGAACTCCATCGAGACGCGTCCGCCGTCGGCCTGGCAACGCAGCTCGCCGGAGCGGGTTGTGAACACCTGGTCGCCGCCGAGCACATGCGCCGCGGCCAGTGTGGCGTGCCCGCACAGGTCCACCTCGACGACCGGCGTGAACCAGCGCAGTGGCTTGGGCTCCTCGCTTGTCACGACGAACGCCGTCTCGGAATGCTTCAGCTCGGCCGCGACGGCCTGCATCCAGCCCTCGTCGGCAGGGGAGTCCAGCAGGACCACACCGGCGGGGTTACCGCGGAAGGCGGTATCGGTGAAGGAGTCAACGAGATAGAGCCGCATGTCGGCTGATCGTAGTCAGCCGTCACCGGCCCAGGTACCGCTTTACGACCTGGTACATGTCGTCGCGGGTACTGATGGTCACGACGAGGACGCAGAGCTTGCCGTTATCGACGGTGTAGCAGACGCGGTAGTCACCGACGCGGATTCGCCGCACACCAGCAAAGCCGCGGAGCGGTTTACACCCGGGCGGGCGAGGGCTGTCGGAAAGGTCGTCGATGGCGTTTTCGATCGCCTCAGCGTGCTTGGGCTGCGATCGAGCTAGGCGCTGGCCCTGGGATCCCATGCACTTGTGGCCGGGTCAGCACGGTCTTGCCGCGAGTGCGCCCGCGCGGGGTAGCGGGGGTGGCATGGCCTGTTGACGGGGTCCCCGCCGGCGGGACAGGTCCAGCCGCGAAAGCCTCTGCTTCAGCTATTCTGACAGCCCAATTCTGGTCATGGGAATCGATTGATCAACCCTGAATATAATGAACCGGAATCGTATTTCGGCTGGACAGGGGAGTGATGCGGCGTGGCGATGGTCCGGGTTCCGGTGGACGCGACGTGGGTGCGGAATATGGCTGAGCTCGCGAGCGGGCCGTGGACCGAGGAGGCCGTCACCGCGGCGGCGCTGCGATTCGGCTGGACCGGGGTGGTCCGGCCCGCGGCGGACGGTGCCGGAGACAGTCCGGCCGGCCGGGTGGAACTGCCATGGCTGGACCACGCGGATCTCTTTGCCGTGCAGCACTCCTACGGTGACGGTGAAGGTATGTCCGCGATCGCTAGTGGCTGGAACATGTACTTCCATGAGTGGCCACCATTGGCGGGTGAGTCGGCCGCGGACATCGATCCTGCCTCTGGCGTGGAGTTGTTCTGTGCCGGATTCTGGCCGCCACGTGGTGCCGAGGATACGGGCGACGCCGATCAGTCAACCGACAGGAATGAACTTCTCAAAGCGGCGGATGAATGGGCGGTTTGTGCTGCCAATCCGTCGGCGCGGCGTGTGGAATTCGCCGCCGAATTCGAGCGCATTCATGAGCTGATTCGCGAAACGCTGGGCGAACCGACCCGCACCGTAAGCGAAGCCACCGCGGTGCGCGCGATCTGGGACCGTGACGTCATGGCTTTGGTCCTTGTTCAGGAGCCTTGCGCGCTGGACTACGAGGCCTACGACTGGATCGCGCTCCGAGTGGCGTCACGGATAACCAACGGCCGGTTCGGTTCGGTCTGAGTAGCGATCACACACTCCGCAGCACGGAGATGACGACGCCGAGTACCACGGCCTCGTCCCCATCGATCACGGCATAAGCCGGGTTGCACGGCTCAAGATAGACATGGCCATCGCGACGGCGGAACACGAGTGCGATGGCATCCGGCTCCGGCGAACGGACATGCAGAAAGTGCACGTTCGTACCGTCGATGGTGGTGGTGTACTGGCTGTGTGCGTTGAGCCGTGCTTCCCACGCCCGCCAGTCGTAGCGGTCCCGCCAGTATTCGGCCGGAGCCCAGCGGATCCGCATGAGGCGGTCCTGCAGGTGGGCGAGTTCGTCATCCGGAACCCGGATCCGGTACGGCCTGATCTCCTCGTCGTTCATCGTGAGTCCTTCCGTCTGGCGCAGCTGTGGCAGAGACGTCGAAGCCAGGTGCCGGCGACCGGACATGAGCACCTCAATGTGTGGATGGTCACATCCGCCGCACGTTCGTACACTCGGCTGAGCCGTCAACGCTGACGCCAAGGAGGGGCCACCATGAGCCATGCGCCGGCTGTTCCCAGCTACTCGTCCGGTGTTTCGGATGTGCCGCTGCTCGGCGACACCATCGGCGACAACCTCGACCGGACCGTCGCGGCCTTCGGTGACCGGGACGCTCTCGTCGACCAGGCCTCCGGCCGGCGGTGGACCTATCGTGAGCTGGCCGCGGACGTCGACGCGCTCGCACTCGGTCTGCTGGACGCGGGAATCGGCAAGGGTGACCGGGTCGGGATCTGGGCGCCGAACTGTGCCGAGTGGACCCTCACCCAGTACGCGACGGCGAAGATCGGCGCGATCCTGGTGAACATCAACCCGGCCTACCGCTCCCATGAGCTGGAGTTCGTCCTCAACCAGGCGGGGATCACGATGCTGCTGGCGGCGGAGAAGTTCAGGACCCGGGCGCGGGTGTCCCGCACAAGCACAGCCGACTACGCGGGCATGATCGCCGAGGTCCGGCCACGCTGCCCGGCGCTGACCGAGGTGGTGCTGCTCGGCGGCGACTACTGGAACGCGCTGCTCGCGGCGGGCAGGCAGGCCGATGCGGCGCGGCTCGCCGCCGCGCAGGTGGAACTGAGTGCTGACGAGCCGGTCAACATCCAGTACACCTCGGGCACCACGGGCTTCCCGAAGGGCGCGACGCTGAGCCACCACAACATCCTCAACAACGGGTTCTTCGTCGGCGAGCTGTGCGGCTACACCGAGGCCGACCGCATCTGCATTCCGGTCCCCTTCTACCACTGCTTCGGTTGCGTCATGGGCAACCTCGCGGCGACCAGCCACGGTGCCTGCATGGTCATTCCGGCTCCCGCGTTCGACCCGGTGGCGACGCTGGCGGCGGTGCAGGCCGAGCGCTGCACCTCGCTCTACGGTGTGCCGACGATGTTCATCGCCGAGCTGGCCGACCCTTCGTTCGACTCATTCGACCTTTCCAGCCTGCGTACCGGCATCATGGCGGGCTCGCCGTGCCCGGTCGAGGTGATGAAACAGGTCATCGAGCGGATGGGCATGGCGGAGGTGGCCATCTGCTACGGCATGACCGAGACCTCTCCGGTGTCCACCCAGACCCGTGGCGACGACTCGATCGAACGCCGGGTGTCCACGGTCGGCAGGGTCGGGCCGCACCTGGAGGTCAAGATCGTCGACCCGGAGACGGGACTCACCGTGCCGCGCGGGACGCCAGGGGAGCTGTGCTCGCGCGGGTACTCGGTGATGCTCGGTTACTGGGAGCAGCCGGACAAAACAGCCGAGGCGATCGACGCGGCGCGCTGGATGCACACGGGCGACCTCGCGGTGATGGACGGCGAGGGCTATGTCAACATCACCGGCCGCATCAAGGACATGGTCATCCGCGGCGGCGAGAACATCTACCCGCGCGAGATCGAGGAGTTCCTCTACACCCACCCCGACATCCTGGACGCGCAGGTGATCGGTGTGCCGGACGAGCGCTACGGCGAGGAGCTGATGGCGTGGGTCCGGATGCGCAACGGCACCGCGCCGCTGACCGCCGAGTCGCTACGCGAGTTCTGCACCGGCAAGCTGGCGCACTACAAGATTCCGCGCTACGTGCATATCGTCGAGGAGTTCCCGATGACGGTCACCGGCAAGATCCGCAAGGTGGAGATGCGCGAGCGGGCCGTCACACTGCTGGGGCTGGAAAAGGCAGCCGCGCAGAAGCATGCCTGAGTGGCCGATGAGTTTTCGCAGCGCCGCGGGTCAACACTGGTGACAACCTAGGAGGTTCCGATGGCATCTCGGCTCAATCCGTACCTGAACTTCTCCGGCAACGCCCGGGAGGCAATGGAGTTCTACCAGCAGGTGTTCGGTGGCTCGCTGGTCGTGAACACGTTCGGTGACTTCGGTGCGCCGGACGCGGCGCTGGCCGACAAGGTCATGCACGGCCAGCTCGAAACCGAGCGTGGGTTCACGCTCATGGGCTCCGACTTGCCGCCGGACATCGAGTACCAGCCGGGCAACACGATGTCGGTGAGCCTCAGCGGTGACGACGCCGACGAGCTGCGCGGCTACTGGGGGAAGCTGTCCGACGGCGGGACCGTGCACACGCCGTTGGAGAAGCAGATGTGGGGTGACATGTTCGGCGAGTGCGTCGACCGGTTCGGCGTGCGGTGGCTGGTGAACATCTCCCAGTCGCAGGGCTGAGCGAGGCGGGTGCGGCACCGGCCGCACCGCGCCCCTACTCAGCGCACAACCTCCGCGAAGGCCTGCGCGTCCTCCGCGCCGAAGGTCTCTTCCAGCTGCTCCGGCGAGTAGTCGACGTCGATTGCCGCGATGTCGGCGCCGCGGGCGGACTCGATGGCACCGAGCCTGCGCTGCGCCCGGTCGGCGGCGTACTGGACGAACTCCTCGTTGGCGATGCCGAAAGGCATCTCGTCGAACTGTGCGTCGACCCACTGGATCATGTCCAGCGCGTGCGGGAGCAGCTCGGCCATGCGCTGCTGTACGACCTCCCACAGCGAGTCGTCTGCGGCGACGTGCCTGCGGCAGGTGAACGTGCCCCACGCCATGTGCCTGCGTTCGTCGTCGCCGATGCGGCGGACGAGTTCCTGCATGCCCGGCAGGATGTTGCGACTGGTGCAGACTTTCTGCCAGGCGTAGTAGCCGGTGAGCGCCAGGCTGCCCTCGATGACGTGGTTGTAGGTCACACTCGCGCGGATCTGGTTGGCGGGGCTGGGGTTCTGTTCCAGCGCGTGCAGCGACTGTGGCAGCTCCTCGTAGAACAGCGTGCGGTAGTGCGGGTTGTCGGCGACGTAGGGATGCAGGTCACCGGTGAGGCCGACGGCGTCCATCCAGTGCCGGAAGATCGCCGTGTGCTTGGCCTCTTCGAAACAGAACTGCGTCAGGTACATCTCGTCGCCGAGCCTGCCCTCAGCGGCCATGGCCTTCAGGAACGGCTGGATGTCCTCGGTCACGGCCTCTTCACCGGCGACGAACTGCGCGCACAGGTAGGTCGCCGCGCGCCGCAGCTCGTCCTCGAGCGACTCCCAGTGCGTGCGATCGGCGCTGAGGTCGATGTCGGCAGGGTCCCAGAACTTGCGGTTGCCCTTGGCGAACAGCCGCAGCGGGAACGACTCCCAGTTCAGGCCGCCCCGGCGCAGGGACTGGAATCCGGTGCGGTGCGCTGACATGGTGCCGGTCATGGTGGGTTCCTCCGTGTCACGTCGTCGTGGACGAATGGATGAGGGATGTGATCACCGCGCACACCTCGTCGGCCGCCTCCTCGGCGGTGTGTGTCGGTAGCACCAGATGGCTCAGCGTGAGCCGGGTGAGCGTCTCGGCGATGAACGCCACGTTCCGCAGGCCCGGCACGCGCTCGCTCAGGTAGCCCTGGGCCACCTCGGTGGCCGCACGCAGAATCGGCTCGCCCCGCGTGGTCAGCAGCGGCAGCAGATCCTCACCGGCTTCGGTGCCGAGTGCCGCGGCGACGAGCCGGTTCTGCCTGGCGTGCTCGATCGTGAAGGCCGAAGCGGCCCGGATCCCGGCGGCCACGTCGGCTTCGGCGTCGAGCCGGTGCTGGATGCCGTCGAGGAACTCCGCCATCGTCCGCAACGCCACCGCCTGCACGAGCGCGGCCTTTCCGCCGAACTCGTTGTAGACCGTCTGCCTGCTCACCCCGACGACCGCCGCAACGTCGGCCATCCGCAGCCGGGCGTAACCACGGCTCGGCAGCAGTTCGGCGGCGGCGTCCAGCAGTTGCTCACGCAGGGAGGCCCGCGTGCGCTCCGTGAAGCTGGTGATATCGGTCACAAGGCTAGCTTGACACAGATCGTCATGGTGTCAAGCAGTTCGACATCGCCTGCGAATGTGTCAAAGAGGGCCGGCCGCTACGGTGATCACGTGGGGATCTGCGTGGGGTTCGACCTTGACATGACGTTGATAGATCCGAGGCCAGGCATGATCGCGGCCATGACCCGGCTCGGCGAGGAGTCCGGGCTCGCCCTCGACGGCGAGCACTTCGCCGCCAACCTTGGCCCGCCGCTCGATCACGCGTTGCGCGGATACGACGCACCGGAGGAGCGCATCCCGGAGCTGATCGCGCGGTTCAGGGAGATCTATCCCGAGGTGGTCGTGCCACGTACGGTCGCGCTGCCAGGGGCCGCGGCGGCACTCGACGCCGTGCGGGCGGTCGCTGGCACAACCCTTGTGGTGACTGGAAAGTACGGGCCCAACGCGGCTTTGCACGTCGAGTCGCTCGGCTTCGCCGTGGACGTGCTCGTCGGTGACCTGTGGGCGACCGGCAAGGCAACGGCCCTTCGGGAGCACGATGCCCTCGCCTACGTCGGCGATCACGCCGGCGACATGGCTGGCGCGCGGGCAGCGGGTGCCACGGCCGTCGGTGTCGTCACCGGGCCGTGCACACGGGACGAGTTGTTCGAAGCCGGCGCGGACGTGGTGCTGGACTCGCTGGCCGAGTTCCCTGAGTGGCTGGTCAGCCCTTCCGGTGCTCGCGCACGAGAGCGGCGAGCCCGAGGAGCAGGCCCAGCGGCGTGATCACACCCGCTGCCGCCGAGAGCCATACCGGCAGGTCCTGGAAGCCGACGGCGAACAGGATGAACACCACGACGACGGCCAGCATGCCGATGGCGAACAGCCCGATGCCCAGTCGCATCAACCAGGGTTTGCTGTCGCTGGTCGTGGCTTCGTCGCGGGTGGCGGTCTCCATACGGGACATTCTAAGGCGAGCAATGTACTTCTCCGTACGGTATGTGGCGAGATAGGCTTGACTGACACGCGTCCTGGGTACGCACCTGGGGCGCGTTCGTCGTGCGGGCAGGCCATGGCGGCCGATCCGCTGCTGAAGTAGTGAAGGAACGGGTGAGGGCAGTGCCGACCGGCAAGGTCAAGTGGTACGACGCGGAGAAGGGGTTCGGCTTCGTCACACAGGATGGCGGAGAGGACGTCTACATCCGGAAATCCGCGCTACCGCAGGGGGTGGAGGCCCTCAAGGCCGGGCAACGGCTCGAGTTCGGTGTGGCCGACGGCAGGCGGGGCCCGCAGGCGTTGTCGGTCCGGCTGCTCGACCCGCCGCCGTCTGTGGTCGAGGCACGCCGCCGTCCCGCCGAGGAGCTGCACGGCCTCATCGAGGACATGATCAAGCTCTTGGAGATGAAGGTCCAGCCGGACCTGCGCCGTGGCCGTTACCCCGACCGCAAGAACATCAAGCGGATTGCCGACGTCATGCGCGCGGTGGCACGCGACCTCGACCCGTGATCAGCTGTGCTCAGGACTGCGCGGGATTGATCTGCAGCGACCACACGCCGCGCACGACCAGCTGGGGTTGCCCGTTCTCGTCGAGGATCGGGTTGCCCTGCTGGTCGGCTGCGTAGGCCGCGCCGAGCTGCTGGATCTCCACCACGACGAGCTGCTCATCGGCGCCGGTGGTGACGGTGTAGGCGTGCTGCTTGCCGTCGGTGAACACCTGCTGCCGTACCGGCTGGAGCTGGCCCGCACCGTTGACGTACTGGACGTTGACCGCCCACGGTGTGCCGGACACCTCACTGGGCACCGACACCTGCACCGGCTTCCCGGGACGTACCTGCAGGTGCACCGCATCGCCGTGGTCAGCGCACTTGGTGACCAGGGCGTCGCAGTAGATCAGCGGATCGGCGACCACCGTCCTGCCATCGGCGAAGAAGGTGATCTCCGGCTGACTCGGCGCCGAACATCCCGTCAGCGCCACCGCGGCACCGGCCAGCAGTGCTACTACCCCACGTCGCATACCCGGAGATTACGGTCTCGGCCCCGCGCCGGCGGGATCGGGGCGCAACGGCCGGTCGCCGCCGAGCCCCGGGATCAGCGAGGTGCCCTTGCGCACCAGCATCGTCTGCGTCAGGCCCAGTGCCAGCAGCACCGATACGACCAGGAAGCCGATCCAGTACGTCGGCGGCAGCAGCAGGCCGACCGCCCCGCCGAACACCCAGGCCAGCTGCAGCACCGTCTCAGAACGGCCGAACGCCGATGCCCGTGACTCCTCGGGCAGGTCGTCCTGGATCACGGAGTCGAGGCTGTTCTTGGCCATCGCGCTGGCGGTGGCGCCGACCAGGCCGACAATGGCTGCCGTCGCCAGACCGGCGAGTAGCGCGGCCAGGACCGTTGACGCGAGCGTGGCCGCGACACAGACGACTACCACCTGGTCGGGCTTGCCGAAGTGCATCCGGGAGCCGAGCGCGTTGCCGAGGAAGCCACCCGTGCCCGCGGCGGCACCGATGATGCCCAGCAGGAGCAGTTGGACGAACGGGCTGTGGCCTGCGTCCTCGGTCTGTGCCTTCACCGCGAACGCGGCGAACATCATCAGGAACCCGGTCAGCACGCGAATGGTCCCGTTGCCCCAGAGCCCGACCACGATGTGCCTGCCCATCGGCTGGCGTTTCTTCTGCACCGGGCTGCGCTGGGTGAGCGAGGCGGGGACCTCGCCCTCGGTGACCTCCACCCAGGACGGGATGCGCATTGCCTGAACGGCGCCCACCACACAGATGAGCGCCGTGAACAACAGCGCTCCCGAGGAACTGAACATCGAGTTGATGCCCACGGCGATCGCACCGAACACGCCGCCTGCCGCGAGGCCGAACACGGCCAGCCGCGCGTTGGTCTTGGACAGCGTGATCTCCGGTGGCAGCACCCGTGGCGTGACCGCCGCCTTGAGCACCATGAACGACTTCGAGAGCACCATCTTCCCGAGCGCGGCCGGGTACAGCGCCCAGGATTCGAAGTTGACCGCCATCAGCACGCACATCAGTGCCTGACCCGCCGAGGCCACACACATCGCGAGCCTGCGCCCACGCTGGATGCGGTCGAGTGCGGGGCCGATCACCGGAGCGACCAGCGCGAACGGGGCGATCGTGATCAGCAGGTACAGCGCGACCCTGCCCCTGCTCTCGCCACTGCTGGCGGCGAAGAACAGGGTGTTGGCCAGTGCGATGGCCATGGCCGCATCGCTGGCGTAGTTGAGCATGACGGCGTAGGTCAGCGACGTGAGCCCCGACTTGTCGGCGCCGTCCGCGCGGGTCGCACGCCGGAACGCATCGACAGCCTGGCCGCTGAGCTGGCGCCCGCGCAGCGCGGCGACCCGCGTGACGGTGAGCTTCTTCGGCAGCCGTGGCAGGCTCCGGTCGCTTCCGTCGAACCCGTGCTCGGCCTGCGTGCGGTCGTCGGGTGCGCCGTCGATGGCCGGGGTGTCCCGCGGCTGGCCGGGGGCGTAGCCACCCGTGTCGTACCGCTCGTAGTCGGTCTCGTGGTCAGTCCGCGGCGGCTGGTTCCACGGCCGCGGTGGCGGCGACGGGTACGGGCGCGCGCCACGGTGCGGCGGGCCGGGCCGTCGCTGTGGCTGCCCTGGCTGTTGTGGTGGTGGCACGGGCATGGCACCGGTCGGCGCTTCGTCCGCCGTCGGCGGTGGTCCAGGCCGGTGAACGCGTGTCGGTCGTGCTGGTGGCGGTGCCGGGGTGCGTTCCGCCCGCGGCTGGTGCGACCCGGGCTCGGGTGTCCATTTCCGCTTCCCCCGTCTGCTGGAACGCATGCACCCAATCCTGCCGTACTCGGGGCGGCCCGTGCTGTGTGATTATGCCGCCGGGACGAGATTCACCCGGAACATCTTCGGCCACAGCTTGCCCGTGATGAGGAACTGGTCCGTACCCGGATACACCGCGATGCCGTTGAGCACGTCCGCGCCGCGCTCTTCGCCGGGTTCCAGCAGGCCGGAGGCGTCGATACGGGCGGTGACGGCGCCACTGGCCGAGTTGATCCGCACGATCTCGTCGGTCTGCCAGATGTTGGCGTAGACATCCTCGCCAACACACTCCAGCTCGTTCAGCTGATCGACCGACGTCCCGCCGTCGGTGACGGTCACCGAACCCGTGGCAGCGAAGGTCCGCGGATCACGGAAGGTCAGCCGGGCGGTGCCGTCGCTCATCACCAGGCGGTCGCGTTCCGGCTGGTGGCACAGTCCCCAGCCCTCGCCGGAGTAGCCGACCCGGCGCCGCTCGGCCAGCGTGTCGCGGTCGCGCTCGATGGCGATGCCGTTCTGCCAGGTCAACTGCCAGATCGTCGAGTCGACCACGGTGATGCCCTCGCCGAAGAGGGGTTCGGGCAGTGCGACGCTGGCCGTCGGTTCCTGTCCCGCTGGACCTGCCCGCAGCGACGAGCGGCCCACCAGGCCGGTGCCCTCGTACAACGTGTCGCCCACGAACTCGAGGCCCTGGGTGAACGCGCTGGTGTCGTGTGGCAGGACCTCGAGCACCTCGACCCGTAGCCGCTCGGGTTGCGTGGCCGGGGCGGGCTCCTCCGTCGTCGCACCGCACGCGGCCAGCGCGGTCGTCACCACCAGGACACTCATCAGCCGTCTCACGTCACTAGCCTGACACGAACGCGCTGGGTTACGTGCTGCACAATTGAGGCATGACCCTGCTGCTCACCCTCGACGACGGCGCCATCCGCCAGAAGCTGGTCGATGCGGTCGAGCCGGCCCGTGCGGCCGCCGTGCACGACGCCGGCGTGGAGCACGTCGGCGAGCACGTCGGTGTGGAGCACGAGGACGCGGTGTCGCTGACCCACCTGTTCGACTCGGCACTGCCGGGATACCGGGGGTGGCGCTGGTCGGTGACGGTGGCCGCCGCGGGCCCTGACGACCCGGTGACCGTGAGCGAGGTCGTGCTGCGGCCGGGGCCTGATGCGCTCGTGGCGCCCCGCTGGGTGCCGTGGGAGCGCCGTGTGCGACCGGGAGACCTCGGGGTCGGTGACATCTTCCCGACCGACGCCGACGACACGCGGCTGGTGCCTGCCTACCTCGACTCCGTCGATGCGGAGGTCACCGAGACAGCGCACGAACTCGGCCTCGGCCGGGTCCGGGTCATGTCCCGGCACGGCAGGGAGGAGGCGGCGACCCGCTGGCACCGCGGCGAGTTCGGCCCACGTTCCGACATGGCGCGCAGCGCGCCTGAGGTGTGCGGCACGTGTGCCTTCTACCTCCGGCTCGGCGGTTCGCTGCGGTCGGCGTTCGGCGTGTGCGGCAACGAGTTCGCGCCGGCCGACGGCCACGTGGTGCACGCCGAGTACGGCTGCGGGGCGCACTCCGAGATCGAGGTCGAGGTGACGTCGTCGGTTCCGGTAGCGGAACTGGTGTACGACGACTCGCTGCTCGACATGGAACCGGCGAGCGGTGAGCAGCCAGCCGGGTCCTGAACCGTTCGGCGCCGACGCGCTGCGCTCGGCAGTACTGCGGGCCTGGCAGGACTCGCCGACCAGGTTCACAGAGGACACCAACGCCGAGCACGACCTGCGGGTCGGTGGCTACCGGGACCGGCTTTTCGTCGAGCTGGCGCAGAACGCCGCCGACGCGGCCGCCACGGCGGGCAGCCCCGGCAGGCTTCGAGTGTCGCTTGTGGACGGTGAGCTGCGGGTGGCCAACACCGGTGCGCCGCTGGATGCCGAGGGAGTGGCCGCGCTCGCGTCGTTGCGTGCCTCGGCCAAGCGCGACGGCACGGTCGGCAGGTTCGGTGTCGGCTTCGCCGCCGTCCTCGCGGTGACCTCGCAGCCGCGCGTCGTGTCCCGCACGGGTGGTGTCGCGTTCTCCGACGAGCGCACCAGGACGGCTTCAGGACGTTCCGGGCAGGTGCCGATCCTGCGGCTGCCCTGGCCACTGCCCGCCGCCGAACCGCCCCTGCCGGCCGGCTTCGACACCGAGGTCCGGCTTCCGTTGCGCCCTGGAGTGGACGCTGGCGAGCTGCTCGCCAGGGTCGGCTCCGAGGTGCCCGATCTGCTGCTGGCGTTGCCGTGGCTCGCCGAGATCGACGTCGCGGGCGCCGTATGGCGACGCGAGAACGGTGCGGGCGTTGTCGAACTGCTCTCGCCGGAGGGTGAGCGCAGCCGCTGGCTCACCCACGCCGCCGACGGTTGCGTGTGGGCGGTGCCGGTGACCGCCGACGGGGTGCCAGAGCCGGTGGGCGAGGACGTGCTGCACACGCCGACCCCGAGCGACGAACGGCTGTCGTTGCCGGCGCGGCTACTCGCCTCGGTGCCCGTCGAGCCGTCCCGGCGGCGGCTCCTCGCTGGCGACGACACCCGCGCGGCACTGGGTGCCGCGGCCGCGGCCTACCCGGCGCTGGTGCGCGCCTTGCCTGCCGAGCACCGGCTCGCGCTGGTGCCGAGAGCCCGGTTCCCACTGTCCGAAGTGGACACCATGCTGCGCGAGCTGGTCACCCTGCGGCTCGCCGGTGACGCCTGGCTGCCCGCGGCAGCAGGTGGCGAGCTGGCTGGGGAGCGGGCTCGTGTGTTCGGCATCGACTCGTCGCGGCTCGTGGAGCTGCTCGCCGACGTGCTTCCTGGACTCGTGGCAGCGCCGCTGTGTGGTCCCGGCCCGGCGCGTGTCCTCGCCGCGGTGGACACCGCAACCGTGAACGCGGAAGAGCTGGTCGAGGCGGTGACCGGGATCGAGCGCGCGCCCGCATGGTGGCGGGCCCTCTACGACGCGCTGTTCACCGCCGTCGAGCAGCGGGCTCTGGAAGCCGAGGAGCTGGGCGCGCTGCCCGTGCCGCTCGCCGATGGGCGGACGATCCCCGGCCCGCGTGGTGCCCTGTTGTTCGACGATGCCGGGCTGCTCGCCGATGTCGACATCGTCGGCCTGCACATCGTGCATCCGGACGCGGCGCATCCACTGCTGGAACGCCTCGGTGCCGTCCGCGCCGGGGCTGCCGAACTGCTGGATTCCCCCGCGCTGCGCGAGGCCGTGCACCGCAGCGTCGACGATGCACTGTCCGGTGTGGACGTATTGCCGCTTGCCGAGACAGTGCTGCGGCTGGCGGAGCACACGCACGTGGCGGAACTCGGCGCACTGGCACTGCCCGGCCGCGCGGGCTGGCGGCGTGCCGACGAGCTCGTGCTGCCCGGCGCCGATCTGCTCGATGTGCTCGATTCCGAGGCGCTCGGCGAGGACGCACCACTGGACGTGCTCGATGCGGAGTTCGCCGCGGGCTGGCCCACCGGCGTGCTCACCGATGCCGGGGTGCTGGACGGCTTCGTCGTGATCGACGACGAGGAACCGGTGGGACCCGACCATGAGCTGCCCGACGAGGCCGAGTGGTGGGACGCGCAGCCGGTGCCACCTGCGAGGATCCTCGCGGTGCGCGATCTGGATCTCGTCGCCGACGACGCCTGGCCCGCGGCAGTCCGGTTACTCGCGGCGCGGCCCGGAACCTGGCGAGCGCTCACTCTGCCCGGCGGGCACACTCGGTGGTGGCTCGCCCGCGCCGCGCTGCTCGCCGGGCAGGCACCCGGTGACTGGCGGCTGCCCGCCGCCGAGCACCTGGCTGGGCTTTTCGATCCGGTGCCCGATGTCGGCCTGCCCGCGGAGCTGCTCGCCGCGATCGGAGTGCGTACCGACCTCACGCTGAACGGCGCCGAGGACACGCAGGCGCTGTGCGACCGGCTCGCCGACCCCGAGCGGGATCTCCTGCCGGGGCTCGTGCTGCGCGCGCATGCCGCTCTCGCGGCCGAGCAAC
Organism: Saccharomonospora sp. NPDC046836; assembly: GCF_040645195.1. Lineage (NCBI taxonomy): Bacteria > Bacillati > Actinomycetota > Actinomycetes > Pseudonocardiales > Pseudonocardiaceae > Saccharomonospora > Saccharomonospora sp. NPDC046836. The sequence goes on along the minus strand of NZ_JBEYXW010000020.1, from coordinate 102,481 downwards.
CCGACGACGTCGAACCACCCGAGCAGGTGCGGGTGCTGGACGGCTCCGTGGTGGATGCCGCGGACGCGGTGGTGCTCGACGCTCCGTGGCTGCTCGCGGTGTGGCCGGCGAACCGGCTCGTCGCGCTGCCGGACTACGCGGAAGCGCCTGCGCTGGCCGAGGTGCTGGATGTGCCGCTGGCCGGTGACGAGACAACGGCGGAGGTCGCCAGCGAGGGCGAGTTCGTGACGTGGCTGGAGCTGCCCGCGATCGTGCAGGTCGCGGAGTTGCTGGGGGTTCCGGTGCCCGATGGCGGCGTTGTCGTGCACGAGAAGCTCACGGTCGGAACTCAGCCGGCGTCGTGGTGGTTCGACGGGGCGCTGCACGCGGGCGACACCACGGACGGCCTCGCCCGCGCCTTCGCCTGGGCCGCCGACCGCTGGGCCGATCGCGCCGTGCTCGCCGCACTCCTCGACGATCCCGACCCGCGGACGCTACTCGGCTAGAACACTAAAGGCCGCGTTGGGCGCCGCGGGATCCCCGTCGTGACGCCGCCGACTGCCAGGCGATGATGCCGAAACCGACGAAGCCGAGTCCGCCGCCGGCCAGTGTTGTCCAGCGCCATACGCCGTCCACGCCCAGCACGAGCAGGACGGCGAACGCGAGGAACCACGCCACGGTGCCGACGATCGCCGGCACCCAGAGGCCGACCAGTGCCCTCGGAAGTTCCGGCGGCGGACGAAACCGTCCTGTTACACGGGGGGAGTTGCCGGCTTCGTCCACGTAGGACAGGCTACCGCTGCCACTCCCGACCCCGAGGCAGGTGACAATGGCACAGGCGACCGCCGAGAAGCAGGCGCGGTCACGGCTCGACCGCTTCTTCCAGATCACTGAACGCGGATCGACCGTCAGCAGGGAACTGCGTGGCGGGCTCGTCACGTTCGTGACGATGGCCTACATCGTCGTGCTGAACCCGCTGATCCTCGGCAGCTTCTCGGCCGAGGGGCCGGGTGCCAAGACCGACTCGACCGGCGCGATCCTCGGCGTACCCCAGGTCGCCGCGGTGACGGCGCTGGTGGCCGGGGTGATGACGATCCTGATGGGGGTCATCGCGAACTACCCGTTCGCGATGGCCGCCGGGCTGGGTATCAATGCGCTCGTGGCCTTTACCCTCGCGCCGCAGATGACGTGGGCAGCCGCGATGGGGCTCGTGGTGGTCAACGGTCTCGTCGTCTTGCTGCTGGTCGTAACCGGTGTGCGGAGCATGGTCTTCAACGCCGTTCCCTCGCAGCTCAAGGCCGGGATCGCCGTGGGCATCGGCCTGTTCATCGCCCTGATCGGCCTGGTGGACGCCGGGTTCGTCCGCGCAGGCTCGGGCACGCCGGTGCAGCTCGGCATCAACGGCTCGATCGCGTCGTGGCCCACTGCCGTCTTCGTGGTGACGCTCGTGGTCATGGCCATCCTCATCGCCCGCAAGGTCAAGGGCGCGATACTCATCGGCGTGCTGTTCGGCACCGTGCTGTCGATCATCGTGGAGGCCATCGTCAACGTGGGCCCGTCCGGCGGGGAGAACCCGGCGGGCTGGAACCTCGGCTATCCGGCGCTGCCACAGGACGTGTTAGGGCTGCCCGACCTGTCGCTACTGGGACAGGTCGACTTCAGCGCGTGGGTGCAGGTGCCTGCGATCACCGCGGCCCTGCTGGTGTTCAGCCTGGTGCTCACCGACTTCTTCGACACGATCGGCACCATGACAGGGCTGGGGAAGGAGGCCGGTCTCGTCGACAAGAAGGGTCAGCTGCCCAACGTCGGCAAGACGCTGTTCGTCGACTCGCTCGGGGCGGTCGCCGGTGGCGCCTCGTCGTCCAGCTCCAACACCGTCTACATCGAGTCGGCCTCCGGCATCGCGGAGGGTGCCCGCACCGGCCTCGCGAACGTGGTCACCGGGCTGCTCTTCATCGCGGCCATGTTCTTCACGCCGCTGTACCAGGTGGTGCCGATCGAGGCGGCCGCGCCCGCGCTGGTGGTGGTCGGCGCGCTGATGATCCGGCAGATCGCCGAGATCGACTTCCGGGACTTCGCGGTCGCGCTGCCCGCCTTCCTGACGATCGTGGTGATGCCCTTCACGTACTCGATCGCCAACGGCATCGGTGCCGGCTTCGTCAGCCACGTGCTGCTGCAGGCGGCCACCGGCCGTGCCCGCTCGGTGCACCCGCTGTTGTGGATTGTCTCGGCGGCCTTCGTCGTCTACTTCGCCATCGGGCCGATCCAGGCGCTGTTCAGCTGACCAGGCCGCGGCGCTCGGCGTCGATGGACAGCCGGTCGCGCAGTGCGCCGACGCCGGCAGGTGTCAGGCGTACCGCGCGATCGCTGCCGACACCCTTGGCGGCACACAGGCTCCGCGTCCGCTCCGGCGCAGGATCGGAGTGTGCGGCGAGCGGTGCCCGCCCTGCCTGCGTTCGACGAGCAGGCCGCCGGACACCAGGCGGTCGAGGTGCTCGCTCGCCGTCGGCGCGGTGACTCCGGCGAGCGTGGCCAGTTCACCCGCGATCCAGGCACGCCCGTCCAGCAGCGCCAGGCAGAAACGCCCGCAGGTGCGATCGGCGAGCAGTGCGGCCAGGACCGCGTGCCGGCCTTGTTCGTCAACGCACGGGTCGATACCTATTGGCTCGGCATCGATGACGGCAGTCCGGCGGCGACGCTGGCCCGCGCCGAGCGCTACCGGTCGGCCGGCGCGGACGGGATCTTCGTACCGGGCAGGCTCCCGGACGTCCCCGCTCTCGTGGGCATCGGGCTGCCGCTCAACGTCCTCGCCCTGCCGGGCGGGCTCACCGCGCGTGAGCTCGGCGAGCTGGGTGTGCGGCGCATCAGTACCGGGTCGCTCCTGTTCCGCGCCGCGCTGCATGCCGCCGCTGGAACGGCGATCGCGATCCGCGACGGGGATCCGGTCGCGGCGGACCTGCCCACCTACGCCGACATCCAGCGCCTCACGGCCGGTTCATGAGCTGACTCACGGCAGCTACTCCGTTCGCGAGATCCTAAGGTATGCTAAGGATATGCCCGACCCTGCCCATGACCGATCGCTGGCGAGCCGCCTGCGGGTGTCGGTCGTGCGGTTGAACCGGCGGCTGCGGGCGCAGCGAACCAGCGAGGACCTCTCGCTGACCCAGATCTCCGCGCTGTCGGCTCTGCACAAGTGCGGTGCGATGACGCCGGGCCAGCTGGCCGCGAAGGAAGGCGTGCAGCCGCCGTCGATGACGCGGGTGATCGCCGCGCTCGAAGAGGCGGGCTACGCCGTGCGGAGCCCGCATCCCACCGACGGCAGGCAGGCGATCGTCGCGATCACCGACAAGGGACTCGACTACGTGCACGCGGCCATCTCGGTGCGCGAGGCGTGGTTGGACAAGAGATTGGCAGAACTGAGCGGCGAGGAGCGCGAGGTGCTCTCCAGAGCCGCCGAGATCATCGACAGGATGGCGGGCAACAGCTGACGCCCCCACCCTCATAGGAGGCGACAACACGGCGTGAGTATCACGGGTAACGAAGCGCAGACACCCCAACCATCCGTTACCCGCGATACCGGCCGCGCCGCCCCCGCGCCGCCCAAGCAAGGCATGTTCGCCTCGCTGCGTGTGCGCAACTACCGGCTGTTCTTCTCCGGTCAGATCATCTCCAACGTCGGTACCTGGATGCAGCGCATTGCCCAGGACTGGCTCGTGTTCACCCTCAGCGGCAACGACCCGGTCGCGCTGGGTATCGCGGTCGCGCTGCAGTTCACGCCAACGCTCCTGCTGTCGCTGTGGGCCGGGGTGCTCGCCGACCGGGTGGACAAGCGCAAGCTGCTGATCGCGATCCAGGCGGGTGTGTGTGCGCAGGCCGCAGTGCTGGGTGTGCTCGACGTGGCCGGGGTGGTCCAGCTCTGGCACGTGTACCTGCTGTGTTTCGTGCTCGGCTGCTTCTCGGCGCTGGAGGTTCCGACACGGCAGTCGTTCGTCGCCGAGATGGTCGGCCGCAAGCAGGTCGCCAACGCCGTCGCGCTCAACTCGTCGATCTTCAACATGGCGCGGATCGTCGGCCCCGCCATCGCCGGATTCGCGATCGTCGCCGTCGGCACCGGCTGGCTGTTCATCGCCAACGCGGTCAGCACGGCGGCCGTCATCGCCGGACTCGCATTCATGAAGGCCGACCAGCTCTTCCGTGGGCCCGGTGTGGCCCGCGCCAAGGGCCAGCTCCGCGAGGGCCTGCGCTACGTGCGTGGTCGTTCGGACCTGATGACGGTCATGGTCCTGGTGTTCTTCGTCAGCACCTTCGGGATCACGTTCTTCACCTCACTGGCCATCGTGGCCGCCAACGTCTTCGGCACGCAGGCCGACGGCTACGGGTTGTTCTCGACGCTGCTGGCCGTCGGCACGTTCACCGGTGCGCTGGCGTCCGCGCGGCGGGGGAGCAGGCGTAAGCCGAGTGTGCGGCTACTGCTGCTCTCCGCCTTCGCGCTCGGGGTGATCGAGTTCGGCACCGCGTTCATGCCGACCTACCTGCTGTTCGGGCTCGCGCTCATCCCGCTCGGCCTGGCGACGATCACGTTCCTCAACACGGCCAACGCGCTGGTGCAGACGTCGGTCAGCCCGCAGATGCGGGGGCGCGTGATGGGCCTGTACGTGCTGGTGCTGCTGGGCGGCAACCCGGTGGGCGGCCTGATGACGGGCTGGATGGCCGAGGAGTTCGGTGGACGGTCGCCGTTCTACATTGGCGGGGCGGTCGCAGCACTCGCGGTGGTGGCCTGCGCCCTGGTCCTGCGCCGCGCGCGGAAGGTCGCTGCGCGGACCCCCTTGCAGAACGAGCTGAGGTTAGGCTAACCTTAGGGAGTCCGCTTCGTGGTGGGAGCGGCAGTCAGTTCGGGAACGGACGAGGCCCCGTACCGGGTAACCGGTGCGGGGCCTCGTTCCCTGTGCAGCTGATGTGCACCCAAGGCCACCATAAACCAAGGTGGCCTTGGGGACCGTTTCGTCAGCCGAGCAGCAGGCCGTTGCGGCCTGCCTTGGCGTCCTCGAAGCGCTTGCCGATCTCGGCCCAGTCGAAGATGTTCCACAGGGCCTTGACGTAGTCCGGCTTCACGTTCTTGTACTGCAGGTAGAACGCGTGCTCCCAGACGTCCACCAGCAGGATCGGCACGGTCGGCAGGATCAGGTTGTTGTGGTGGTCGCGCAGCTGCTGGGTGATCAGCGTCCTGCCGATCGGGTCCCAGGACAGGGCGCCCCAGCCGTTCCCCTGGATCGTGGTGCAGACGGCGGTGAACTGCGCCTTGAACTTGTCGAAGGAGCCGAAGGCGTCGTCGATGGCGGCGGCCAGCTCGCCGGTCGGCTTGTCGCCACCGCTCGGCGACAGGATCTTCCACCACACGACGTGGTTGGCGTGACCAGCCAGGTTGAACGCCAGCGTCGTCTCAAGGCCCACGATCGAGCCGAAGTCGTTGGCGTCGCGTGCCTCGGCGAGCTTTTCCAGGGTCTGGTTCGCGCCGTTCACGTACGCCTGGTGGTGCTTGGTGTGGTGCAGCTCGTTGATCTCACCCGAGATGTGCGGCTCGAGGGCGCCGTAGTCGTAGTCGAGATCGGGGAGCTCGTACGTGGGCATTAGCCCTCCTTCTTCCGTCTTTTCCAGATAAGTCCTGCTGGTTGCAAACCTAGTAGCAGCCAAGACAGCATGCGAACCCGGCTGCCTTGGAGTTGACCTTGCTATGTCGAGCTAAGTTGAGGTCAAGCGGCTGTTACAACCGCCACACCGCTGGGTTACCACTCAGGCGGCGAGATACTCCTCGAGCCCCTCCGCGAGGTCGTCGAGCACCGCGATGTTGAGCTCGAATGCGGCCAGCGTCTCCTCGACGACCCGGTTCCGTTCGGCCTCGTCCCACGGCGCCTGGTCCAGCAGCGCGCGGTAGCGCAGGCGGAACGCGTGCGGGTTGCCCACGCTCGTGAAGTCGTAGAACAGCGCCCCTGGCCCCGCGATGCCGTACCTGCGCTGGAGGAGGGCGCCGACCACCTGCCCACCGGCGAGGTCACCGAGATAGCGCGTGTAGTGGTGGGCGACGTAGCCGCCGGCCCAATGGCGGGCCACGGTGTGCACGCGGTGCACGTACTCCTGCGTCGCGGGCAGTGGTTCGATCCGCGCCTGCCAGTCCGGCCCGATGAGGAACTCCAGATCCGCGGCCAGCGCCGGCGTCCGGTGCAGCTCGTCGATGACGAACGGCGCGCCGACCGCATCGCCTGCCAGCGCAGCACCGGTCTCTTCCAATGCGCGGTAGATGAAGTAGTGCTGCGTGGCCAGCCTCGTGTAGCCGTCCAGCGTCAGGGAACCACTGAGCAGGGCGTTCATGTATCGGGAGTGGTGTGCTCGGTCGTGTACCTGCCGGGTCGACTCACGCAACGTCTGCGAGAACACCGAGAACACCATCGCCGCACCACGCCCTTCCCGATTCTGACACCGTGTCAGAAAAGAGCGTAGCCCGCCGGGCGAGTCTCAGAGCTCGTCGTCGTCGGCTTTTACTCCAACCGCGCGAAGAATGAACCGGACCGCCGCGTCGATGGCCTCGTCGAGCCTTTCGCCTGGCACGTCGACGACCTGGCTGGCGCCGAGTGCGGCGACGATCATGGGGACCACGATGCCGGGGTCCTGGCGTGGTAGCGCCCCGGTTCGCATGCCCTCGGCGAGGATGTCGTGCAGCTGTTCGGTGATGGGATCCGCGTGCGCGGCCACCCGCCGGTACGCAGCCGGCGCCAGTGCCGCGGACAGCGTGCCTCCTGGCGGGAGGTGATAGTCGGCCAGCGAATGCAACTGGAGCCGGACGAACGCCGCGAGCTTCGCCACGGCATCGCGCTCCGCGGCGACGGCCTCGTGCAGCCGGTGCACGTACTGGGCGGCCTCCTGTTCGACGAACGCGACGAGCAGCTGTTCCTTGTCCGGGAAGTGGTTGTAGATGGCCGTGCGCCCGAGTCCTGCCTCCGCAGCCACGCTCGCGAGCGTGATCGCGTTGAAACCCCGCTCGTAGAGCTGGTGGCGCAGCGCGTCGAAGACCTTGGCGCGGACCTGCTCCCGATGCTCGTGCAGTGAGCTACCGATGATCTTGGGCATACGAGCACCTCCCGACGGTCATGCGCGGCAGGTGGTTGTGCGCACACCCGCCGATTGCGCACTCACGAGGAATCAGGTTACCGGCCACGCGTGGACCGGTTCGCCGGCTTTCGCCAGCTCGAGGTAGCGGGCGAGCATCGTGGCCAGTGCGGAGTCACGGTCGATGCCCCGCTCCTGTGCCCTGGCCACGGTCTCCCGCTGCCAGGCGGCGCCCGTCCGCTTGGTGACGCAGCGCCGCTCGATCACACCGAGGTAGCGATCGGCCGCCGCCGCCGAGACGTCGGAGTTGCGAAGTCCCTCGTAGGCCAGCGGCAGCAGCACACGCAACGCCAGCTCGTCCGGCGGGATCCAGCCGATGCCCGGCCAGTAGAGCTGCGCGTCGAAACCGTTGCGTGCGCCCGCGTAGAGGTTCTCCTCAGCAGCCTGGAACGACATCTGCGTCCACACCGGCCGTTCCTGTTCGGCGAGCGCGCGCTGGGCGCCGTAGAAGAACGCCGCGTTGGCCATCATGTCCACCACCGTCGGCCCGGCAGGCAGGACCCGGTTCTCCACGCGCAGGTGCGGTTTGCCGTCCACGACGTCGTACACCGGCCGGTTCCATCGCCATACCGTGCCGTTGTGCAGCCGCAGCTCGGACAGTTTCGGTGCCTTCCCGGACTCCAGCGCCTCCATCGGGTCCTCGTCGTCGGTCTCCGGCAGCAGCCCCGGGAAATACCGGACGTTCTCCTCGAACAGGTCGAAGATCGAGGTGATCCACCGCTCCCCGAACCACACCCGTGGCCGCACTCCCTGGTTCTTCAGCTCTTCCGGCCGGGTGTCGGTGGCCTGCAGGAACAACGGGATCCGGGTCTCGTGCCAGAGCGCCTTGCCGAGCAGGAACGGCGAGTTGGCGCCGAGTGCCACCTGGATGCCGGCCAGGCACTGCGCGGCGTTCCAGTGCGCTGCGAACTCCTCCGGCCCCACCTGCAGGTGCAGCTGCACCGACGTGCACGCCGCCTCGGGCAGGATCGACTCGGCGTAGCTGCGCAGCCGTTCCGGCTGCTGACCTGGCAGGCCGGTGCCGTCCAGGGCCAGCAGTGTGTGCTCGCCACGGGCAGCCAGAATGCGGTCGTTGAGCAGGGAGTAGCGCGCGTTGCCGGTGATCCACTTCTGGTCGAAGTGCTCGATGCTCAACGTCGGCAGGATGCCGATCACGGCCACCAGTGCACCGGTCTCCTCGGCCTTCACAGTGGCCTTGCCGAGGTAGGCGTGCAGGTCGTCTTCCAGCTGCAGCGCGGAGTCCCCGTCGAGCGGGCGCGGTGGCACGTTCAGTTCGAGGTTGTGCTGGGACAGCTCGGTGGTGAACGACGGGTCGCCGAGCGCCTCGAGCACTGTGGCGTTGGTCATCGAGGGCCGCATCGCCTCGTCCACGAGGTTCAACTCGACCTCGAGCCCGATGTGCTTGCGGGGAAAGGAGAAGCTGCCGTCCGCGAGCATGCGTGCGAGCGTGTCGAGGCAGCGCTGCATCTTGCGGCGGTAGCGCCCCCTGTCCCGTGGAGTGGAGGAGCCCGGCGACACGTCCTTGCCCATGGCGTATCCCTTTTCCGCTCCGGCCACGGCTTCCCGAACGCCTTGGCACCCTTGTCTGCCAGCGGGAAACGGTGGCATATCCAGGGGGCCGGAGCTAGCGGCCAAACTGGTGCCATGGCGTCACCTGCCCCTAACAGAGAGCAACATCAACTGTTCGTAGCATGGGAGTACCCACATTCGGAGCACAGATGCCCCGGCGAGCGGAGGATGGGAGACTCGGCAGGTGGCGTCTTTGATCTACACCGAGGATGCCGCCGATCGGCGGCTCGATGAGTTTCGCGATCTCACGACCGCCGACCGCCGCCCTGACCGGCCGGGTGGCCGCGGTCTGGTGATCGCCGAGGGGACCGTCGTCGTCCGCAGGCTGCTGGAGTCGCAATACCGCGTGCGTGCTGTTCTCGGGGTCGAGCGCAGGCTCGCCGAACTCGCCGACGACCTCGCCGGGGTGACCGCACCGGCCTACGTGACCTCTGCCGACGTCATGGCGCGCGTTGTCGGCTTCCACCTCAACCGTGGCGTGCTCGCTGTCGCCGATCGTGTCGCGCGGCCGCCGGTGGAGGAGGTCCTCGCCGGCGCCGGTGTGGTTGCCGTGCTGGAGGGTGTCGGTGACCACGAGAACCTCGGCGCACTGTTCCGCAACGCCGCGGCACTCGGCGTCGGCGGGGTACTGCTCGGTCCCGGCTGCGCCGACCCGCTCTACCGGCGCAGCGTGCGAGTCTCGATGGGAAACGTCCTACGGGTGCCGTTCACCGGGCTGGAGGACTGGCCTGCCTCGCTGGATGTGCTGCGTGCGCACGGTTTCCGGATCGCGGCGCTCACTCCGCGGGCGGATGCGGTGGACCTGCGCGACCTGCCTGCGGCCGCGGGGGAGCGGATCGCGCTGCTGCTCGGGTCGGAGGGGCACGGGTTGTCGGAAGAGGCGCTCGCCGCTGCCGACCTCGCGGTGCGCATCCCGATGGCCGACGGGGTGGACTCGCTCAACATCGCGACGGCCGCGGCGGTCGCGTTCTACGAGCTGACGACCAGATCGGCCACCGGCGCGACGATGGCGGCCGCCGGTACGCGGGGGGAGCGGTGATCGTGGCCACGGAAGTCGTGCTGCGGATATACGGCGACCGTGCGGTGCTCGCCAGCGGGGACGGTGCCGAGGCCGATCCACACCAGCTCGCACTCAGCAGCGATCTCGCCAACGCGCTGCACGAGTGGGCGCGGGTCGCCGCGGCCGTGCAGCGGACCGGAAACGATCAGGGCGCCGAGGTGGTCACACGCCGGGGCAACCAGCTCGCCGGCCGGGTCGCGACGGCGCTCGGCGTGCCGGTGAGCTACCAGGATCCGGTGACGGGGCAGGAGTTCGTGGTGGCACCGCCGGAACGACCGTCCCGTACCACGCAGGTCCAGCGCCTGCTCGGTTCGCCGCCGCGCGTCGATCCGCGTCCGCCGTGGGGTACCGGGCTGCTGGTGGCCCTGTTCATCGCCGTCTTCGTTGCTGTCGCACTGCTCGCACTGATCAACACGCTGGCGACGGAGACCGCGGACTGGATCGCGGTCGTCGCCGCGCTCGTGGTCACCGCGGGGATTTCGCCGTCGCTGTGGCTCGGCCGCAAACTGCCGATCGTGCGCTGGGTCGTGCTGGGTGCGGCCGCAGGCGTCGTGGTGTCGTGGATCGGGGTTCTGGTCATCGTGTTCTGATCTGCGACACACTGTGTCGCATGGCCGACGACCCGCTGCCGCGTCTGCGCGAGCTGTGCCTTGCTCTGCCGGAGACCAGTGAACGGCTCAGCCATGGCGAGCCGACGTGGTTCGTCCGCGGCAAGAAGACCTTCGTTTCTTACGCCGACCATCACCACGATGATCGGGTCGCCTTCTGGTGCGCGGCGCCGCCGGGCGCGCAGGAGGCCCTCGTCGCGCACGCCCCCGACCGGTTCTTCCGCCCGCCCTATGTCGGCCATCGCGGCTGGCTCGGTGTGTGGCTCGACGTAACCGTCGACTGGACGGAGATCGCCGAGCTGGTCACCGACGCCTACCGGATGATCGCCCCGAAGAGTTTGGTCGCCCGCCTGGACTCCTAGCACGTTTGTGCTGGTTGTCCCAGTAATAAGGAACACCCTGAAAGGCTCCATTCGGGCGAAGGGTAGTTTGGCGGCCATGGCTTCGTTGATCCCTGGCGACGTGTGCAATGTCGTGATCACGGGCGGTAGCGGCTTCATCGGGCGGGCGGTGGTCGCCGCGTTTCGTGAACGTGGTGCGCAGGTCACCGTCGTCGACAGGGAGCCGTGCGCGGTGCAGGACGAGGGTGTCGTCGTGATCCGGGGCGATCTGGCGGATCCGGAGATCCGGGAACGCGCCGTGCTGCCCGGCACCGACGGCATCATCCATCTCGCCGCGGTGACCTCGGTGCTGCGTTCGGTGGAGATGCCCGCCAGGACCTACACCGAGAATGTCGCGATCACCCACGAACTGCTCGAGCTGGCACGGATGCACCGTGTGCCGCGGTTCATCCTCGCGTCCACCAACGCGGTGGTCGGCGACGTGGGCACCAGCACGATCACCGACGATCTCGCGCTGCGGCCGCTCACTCCGTACGGCGCCACCAAGGCAGCCTGCGAGATGCTGATGTCTGGCTACGCGGGCGCTTTCGGCATGACGACCTGTGCGCTGCGCTTCACCAACGTCTACGGGCCCGGTATGTCGCACAAGGACAGTTTCGTGCCGCGGCTCATGCGTGCCGCGCTGACCGACGGCGGCGTCAAGGTCTACGGCGACGGCCTGCAGCGACGTGATCTGGTGTTCCTCGACGACGTGGTGCGGGGCATCACGCTCGCCTGGGACTCCGGTCACGTCGGCAGGGCCATCGTCGGTGCCGGCCGCTCGGTGTCGGTGCTGGAGCTGATCGAGACGGTCCGCCAGGTCACCGGTTGCCCGATCCCGGTCGCACACGTGCCTGCGCCGGGCGGTGAGATGCCGGCCGTCGTGGTCGACATCTCGCGCAGCGCGGAGACCATCGGCTACACGCCGGCCTACGACCTCAAGGCCGGACTCGCCGCAACCTGGGAGTACTTCCTCGACCACGACAGGCAGAAAGTGCGCTGAGTGACAGCGATCCTGCGCCGCCACTGGCTTCTGCTGCTCCTGCTGGCCGCGGGCATCACCCTGCGGGTACTGACGTGGCTCGCGTACCAGCCTGCGCTGCTGTACATCGACACGTTCCGTTATCTGGACAACCTGGAACAACTGCGCCCGACCGACCTGAACCCGCTCGGCTACACGGTCGTCCTCAAAGGACTGCTGCAGCTGGGCGGGCTCGGCTTCGTGGCGGCGGTACAGCACATCGTGGGTGTGCTGATGGCGCTCGCGTTGTACGCGCTGACGTTGCGATACACCTCGCGCACCTGGCTCGCCGCGATCGTCGCGGCACCGGTTCTGCTGGACGCCTACCAGCTCCAGATCGAAGAGAACCTCATGTCAGAGGTCTGGTTCCAGGCCCTGTTCGTGGGTTTTCTGTGGGTACTGCTCTCACGCGGAGAGCCGCGGTGGCAACGTGCGGCGCTGGCGGGTCTGCTGCTCGCCGCGGCGGTGGTCACCCGGACCATCGGGATCACCCTCATCGTCCCGATGGTGGCGTACCTGATCCTCGCCGGTGGAGCGTGGCGCAGCCGCGCCGGCTGGAAGCGCATCGCGGTCCGCGGTGTGGCGGGGCTGGCGACGTTCGCGATCGCGCTCGGCTCCTACTCCGGGTACTACTGGTCCCAGGCGGGCGAATGGGGGCTGACCGGTGCGCAGGGCAATGTGTTCTATGGGCGCACCGCCACCGTCGCGGACTGCAGCAAGTTGCCGACCGGTGATCCCGGCCTGCTGATCTTCTGCCCGCCGGAACCGCGGGACCAGCGGCTTGGCGTCGACTACTACACCCATTTCCGGTACGGGGACCCGAACTGGCCGTATGTCCCGCTGCCGGACGGCAGGACGAAACCCGAGCTGGCCAACGAGTTCGCGATGACGGTCATCCGCAACCAGCCGGTGGACTTCGCGTTGGCCATCCTCGGCGACTTCGGGAAGAACTTCGCGCCGGTCAAGACGACTTCGCTCAATGACGTGCCGGCCGAGCGCTGGCAGTTCCAGATCAGCTACCCGTTTCACGACATCGGTGAGGAAGCCGTGCAGAACTACAACGCGACAACCTTGGCCTACGACGGTGTGCTGCCGAGCACCAACGTCGAGCTGGCCTCCTTCCTCCGCGATTACCAGCTGAACGGCGGCTATACCTGGGGGCCGGCACTGGCGCTGGCCGCGCTCCTCGGGATTCTGGGCGCGCTCGGTGTCGGCAAGGCACGGCGTTCCGGGCTGCGCGCGGCGGCCTTACTGGCCACGGGCAGCGGCCTGATCATCCTGCTCGGTTCGGCGGCCTTCGAGTTCTCCTGGCGTTACCAGCTGCCCGTACTCGTGTTGCTGCCACTGGGCGGTGTGCTCGGGGTCGCGGCGATGTTCGGGCTCGGCAAGCGGAATCCCGGTACTGGCAAGACGGTGCGGCCCAGGTTGCCGGACTACCCCGACGATGTGGACTCCGCCGCGGTCGCCGAATTCCGCCAACGCTACGGCGATGGCCGGCTGACCCCGCTCGTGGTGGTGATTGCCGCCTACAACGAGGCCAACGGCATCGGTGCGGTGCTGCGCAACATGCCGGCCGAGTGCGCTGGCCTGCCGGTGTCGACGCTGGTCGTGGTGGACGGTGCCACCGACAACACCGCCGAGGTCGCGGCGGACAACGGTGCCTACGTGTGCGTGGCTCCGCGCAACCGGGGACAGGGCGGCGCGTTGCGGCTCGGCTACCACGTGGCGGCCGCCTGTGGCGCGAAGTACATCGTGACCACTGACGCGGATGGGCAGTACAAGAACGACGAGATGCCCATGTTGGTCGAACCGCTGATCGACGGATCGGCCGACTTCGTGACCGGTTCGCGCAGGCTCGGCACCGGCGAGTACGACAGCAGGGTCCGTTGGCTCGGCGTGCGAGTGTTCGCGGTGCTCGCCTCCGTCCTCACCCTGCGCAAGATCACCGACACCTCGTTCGGATTCCGTGGGATGACCGCGGAGCTGGCGACTTCGGTGACGCTGCGCGAGCCGCAGTACCAGTCCTCTGAGCTGCTGCTCGGCGTGCTGGCGCGCGGTGCGCGCGTGCTGGAGGTGCCCATGTCGATGCACCTGCGCAACAACGGTGCCAGCAAGAAGGGCCGCAGCCTCAAGTACGGCGCCAACTATGCGCGGGTGATGACCGGAACCTGGTTGCGGGAGTACGTGTTGCGTGGTGGCAAGCGGAGCGCGGCGGCCGGCCGGGTCGTGCCGGTCACCACGGATGCGCGCGAGACGGCCTGAACAGCCGGATTTGTCCCCGAGTCTCCATTGTGGAAGGCCGGGGGGCGTTGCGCTATAGGCAATTTGTGAAGTGCAGGTGAAGTGAATTCTGTGAATTCACTGTGAGGTCGCCATGCGAACCTGTGCATTGCGATAGACCAGTCTGTCCAGCAACGCGAACTTGAACAGGAACACCACCGCATAGCTGCTCAGGTAAGCGACATCGAGCACGATGATGCGCGTGATACCGGAAATGTTCAGTGGCTCGGTGAACATACCGGCGATTGTGGTCAATCCCACTGATGCCAGCGCGCCGACGCCGATGACTGCGAGATAGGGCACAAGTTCCCGCTTGACGTGCGGTTTTCCTGTGCGTCCCCAGGCCCAGCGGCGGGCGACGAAGTAGTTCGGGATGGCCCCGGCGACGAAGGCGACCGCGCTCGCGGCAGTGGCGCTCGCGCCCCAGAACAGCAGTCCGATCAGCGTCACCTGGCTGACCGCCGTGGCCAGCGCAGAGCTGGCGGCGGCCCTTCCCAGGCGGGCAAAGAACCTTGGCTGACCGGCGTGTGGCTCCTGCGGGGGCGCTGGTGCAGTTACGGTGCTCACACTCTCTATTGTGCCAACAGCCTTTCCGGTGGCCGCACGGGTGTCCCTCTTATTTTCACGGGGTTGATGTCTGAGCGTTATTAGGACAAGGTGGACCGGACAAGAGGTGGACCCGGTGGAGATCACCTCCGGGGCACCGTGATGTATCGATTTGGAGGCAGTCGAGTCGTGCGAGTCCTGGTTCTTGGTGGTGACGGTTATCTGGGGTGGCCGACGGCACTTCACCTCTCCGACTGCGGTCACGAAGTCGCCGTGGCCGACAACTTCGCTCGGAGAAAGTACGACGAAGAGCTGGGCTCGCAGAGCCTTGTCGCCATCGAGGACCTGAGCGTTCGTGTGGCGGCGTGGAAGGAGGTCTCCGGCAAGGAGCTTCCGATGTACGTGGGCGATCTGGTCGACGCGGACTTCGTGTACCAGATGATCCGCGAGTTCGAGCCGGACACGATCGTCCACTTTGCCGAGCAGCGGGCGGCACCGTACTCGATGATCGACCGTGAGCACGCGGTCTACACCCAGTACAACAACGTCGTCGGCAACCTGAACGTCATGTACGCGATCGCCGAGATCAACCCCGAGATCCACCTGGTGAAGCTCGGGACGATGGGCGAGTACGGTACGCCGAACATCGACATCGAGGAAGGCTGGATCGAGATCGAGCACAACGGTCGCAAGGACCGGATGCTCTTCCCGAAGAAGCCGGGCTCCTTCTACCACCTCAGCAAGGTGCACGACTCGCACAACATCGAGTTCGGCTGCCGGATCTGGGGCATGCGCGCCACCGACCTCAACCAGGGCGTGGTGTACGGCCAGCAGACCGAGCAGACCGTGCGTGACCCGCGGCTGGTGACGCGGCTCGACTACGACGCCGTGTTCGGCACCGTGCTGAACCGCTTCGTCATCCAGGCCGTGCTCGGCCAGCCGTTGACCGTGTACGGCAAGGGCGGCCAGACGCGCGGCATGCTCGACATCCGGGACACCGTCGAGTGCCTGCGCCTCGCGGTCGAGAACCCGGCCGAGCGTGGCGAGTTCCGTGTGTTCAACCAGATGACCGAGAGCTTCTCCGTGAAGCAGGTCGCCGAGCTGGTGGCGGAGACGTTCCCCGGCCCGGTGCAGATCGACTACATGGAGAACCCGCGCTGGGAGCTCGCGGAGCACTACTACAACGTCAAGCACACCGGTCTGCTCGAGCTCGGTCTGAAGCCGCACATGCTGTCGGACACGCTGATCGAGTCGCTGTTCCCCATCGTCGAGGAGAACAAGCACCGGGTGGACATGGAGAACATGCTGCCCAAGATCAAGTGGGCGAGCCCGAAGAACTAGCCTGCTGAAGCTCCCCCAAGGCCACCTTGGTTGCGCCCACCCGTCTCCCACCGCCACCCAAACGGAGACGCTCCGCGTCGCGGTGTTTGACCAAAGCAACCAAGGTGGCCTTGGGTGCTTTGGCTCCGCTGATTCAGCCGCGCTGGCTGCGCACGCCTAGCAGGACGTCTTCCCAGGCAGGCACGGCGGGGTGGCGGCTCTTCTTGGGCTTCGGCTTCGCCGCCTGGTACTGACCATTGCCGGCGGCGGGCTGGTTCCCCGGCCGGTACGCCGTCTCGGTGGTGTCGTCGGTGTCCGGCTCCGGGATCGGCGCCTCGATGACGGTGCCTCCGGTCGGCAGCCCGTAGTCCAGCATCGGCTGCTCGACGTCGGCCTCGCCCCTGAGCTCCACCGCACGGGGCATCCGGTAGGACGTCGGGTCGAGCAGTGCCTCGGCGTGCTCGTCGATCGCCGTCACGGTGCCGCCGTGCGCTCCCGGCGAGAACGACCAGTGCGCCCGGTTCTCCGAGCGGCCCGCGTACCAGTGCAGCCCGATGATCCAGCGGCCGTCGTCACCCCGCCAGGCGTCCCAGGTGGCCTGGGCGTAGTCCTGACCGCGCATGCCGAACGAGTGCGCGACGACCTCACCGAGCGTCTGCACGTCCGGCCCGTCCTCGCGCACCGGGTGTGCCTGCTGGGCGAGCTCCGCTGTCCGCGAGCGCTCCAGTAGCACCGGGTGGGCGAACCGCTCGACGCGCTGGACCGGCACCCCGGCGGCCGCTGCGACCTGCTCGACCGACTCGCCGGCCCGGATCCTGGCCTGGATTTCACGTGGTCGCATCTGGGTCTCCAGCTCGATCTCGATCTGGCCGAGGCGCGTGATGTCCCCGCGGGCGGCCGCGCGCAGGCGTTCGTCCGCGGGCAGCAGGAATCGCTCGCGGCGCGCGGGGTCTTCGCACACGATGGACTTACCGTCCTCGTGTAGTCCGACAACCCGTAGCGTTCGCATTCCCGCCTCCCAAGCGCGTTACCTCTGTGGGTATCCACGGTATGACGGCGCGTTGCCGCAGCGGGCGAGGCGCGCCGATCAACCCGGATATCCACTGTCGATCTTGCTGGTTCAGTCTTGGCTCGATAGTGCCGGACACGCCGGGGGAGCGCATCCCGATAAGGAAAAAACGGCGCAGCCGTTATTTCGCGAGTCGCTCCACGATCCAGTCGACGCAGCGGGTGAGCGCGGTGACGTCGTCCGGCTCGATGGCGGGGAACATGCCGACGCGCAGCTGGTTGCGGCCCAGCTTCCGGTACGGCTCGACGTCGACGATCCCGTTGGCGCGCAACGTTTTGGCGACCGCGGCAGCGTCCACCTCGTCGCTGAAGTCCACCGTGCCGACGACCTGCGAGCGCAGTGCGGGATCGGTCACGAAGGGCGTTGTGTAGGAGGTTTTCTCGGCCCATTCGTACAACCGCGATGACGACTCCCGCGTACGCGCCGTCGTCCATTCGAGACCGCCCTGCGCGAGCATCCACTCGATCTGGTCGACGAGCAGGAACAGGGTCGCCACGGCAGGCGTGTTGTAGGTCTGGTCCTTGCGCGAGTTGTCCAGCGCGGTCGGCAGCGAGAGGAACTCCGGCACCCAGCGGTCCGACGCGCCGATCTCGCCGACCCGCTCGATCGCGGCAGGCGACATGAGCGCGAGCCACAGGCCGCCGTCGGAGGCGAACGACTTCTGCGGTGCGAAGTAGTAGACGTCGAAGTCCTCGGCCGCGACCGGCAGGCCACCGGCGCCGGACGTCGCGTCGATCGCGACCAGCGCGCCGTCGCTGCCGGCGGGCCTGCGTACGGGCACCGCCACACCGGTCGACGTCTCGTTGTGCGCCCAGCCCACCAGATCGGCGCCCTGCTGGTAGGCGATCCCGGGTGCGCTGCCCGGCTCGGCCTTCACCACGATCGAGTCGGCAAGGAAGGGCGCCTTGCCGGTGACCGTCGCGAACTTCGCGGAGAACTCGCCGTAGGTGAAGTGCTGGGCACGCTCACGCACGAGACCGAACGCGGCGGCGTCCCAGAACGCCGTGGTACCGCCGTTACCGAGCACGACCTCGTATCCGTCGGGCAGGCCGAACAGCTCGGTCAGCCCCGACCGCGCCCTGCCGACGAGGGACTTCACAGGCTTCTGCCGGTGCGATGTGCCGAGGACGTTCGCGCCCTCTTTGGCCAGGTTGGCGAGCTGCTCAGGGCGAACCTTGGACGGCCCGCAGCCGAACCGGCCGTCGGAAGGCTTGAGCTCTTCGGGAAGGATCAACTCAGCGGCATCGGTCATGGCTTCAGTCTGTCACGCCCGCCAGCCGGCCTCGTCCACGCCGCCGGGCACCGGCGCGGTCGGGTCGTACGGCGTGCGGGTGAAGATGAACGTCGCGAGGTTCAGGTGGCCGGGTGTGCCGTCCGCGGTCCGCCCGACCGTGAGTGTCTCGCCGGCGAAGTAGCCGTCGAGGCCGAGCCAGCGGTCGTCGCCGAGTGGGCGGAACCTGGACGCGCGGCCTGCCCCGCTCACCGGGCTCAGGTCGAGCCAGCCGTTCGCCAGCACGCGCAGGTGACAGGGCGACGGTCCCCAGTGCCACAAACCGGTGAGCTCCAACAACGACCGGTCGATGTTCGCGGGCCGCCATTCGGCGGGAAGTGCCGGTTCGCAGTCGTCGGCCATCGAGATCAGATCCGCCACGACCGACACCACGCCGACGCCGGCGGTCGAGTTGGCGAAGGCGACGGCACCCGTCTGCGTCGCCGGATCGATGAGCGAGCAGGCGAGGAAGCCGGGCATCGATCCGGTGTGCCCGGCCAGTCGCTTGCCGTTCGTCCGGATCAGCTGCAGGCCGAGCCCGTACCCGGCGTTCCAGGTGTCACCAGCGTCGATGGTGACGACCTCGCGCATCTCGGCGACGGTGTCCGGGTGCAGCACGTCGCCGGTACGCCCGCCGACGAAGGCCGTCCACTTGGCCAGGTCATCGAGGCACGACCACAGCTGGCCTGCCGGGGCCATCGCGCCGGCGTCGTGGGCTGGTTCTGGCAGCATTACGTCGGCGAACGGGTGCACCGCGTAGCCGAGCGCGTGCCTGCCCCGCGGCTGTTCGGTCGTGTTCGTCATGCCGAGCGGGAGGAGGACCTCCGTGCGCAGCGCGTCGAACCAGCTCGTGCCGCGCAGGCGGGCGACCAGTTCACCGAGCGTGCCGTAGCCGACGTTGGAGTAGTGGAACCGGCGGCCGGGACGGTGCTTGACCTCGTCCACGGTGAGGCTGCTGCTGAGCTCGGTCCAGTTGCCGCCCGGTGTGCGTTCCCACCACGCCCCTGGCGATTCGGACGTGAGCCCGCTGGTGTGCGCGAGCAGCTGCGCGATGGTGGTGCCGCCGAAGCTCGTGCCGGGCACGTGTTTGTCGAGCGGGTCGTTGAGGTCGAGCTTGCCCTCGTCGCGCAACCGCAGCACGACAGCGGCGACGAGCGACTTGGTGATCGAGCCGATGCGGTACTGCGTCGTGGTGTCCGGGGCCGTTGCGCCGACGTATCCGCGCGCTCCTGACCACGCGATCGCACCATCCCGCACGACCGCCGCCGCCAGCGACGGCGCGCGCCCAGTCGCCTGTTCGGTCGCGATCCGGCGGAGCAGCAGGAGTTCCGTGGAGGGCAGCATGGCGGCTATTCTGCCGCGCCTTCACCCCGCCCGCGCCGCCTGGACCGGTAACCCCTTCAGCGCAGCAGGCCGCGCTCCATCGCCGCCAGCACGGCGGCCGTGCGGTCGGAGACGTCCAGCTTCGCGAACGCCCGCAGCAGGTGGGTCTTCACGGTGGCCTCGCTGATGTGCAGTGTGCGGCCGATGTCGGCATTGGTGCTGCCTGTGGCGACCAGGCGCAGCACGTCGATCTCGCGCGGGGACAGCCCTGGCGTGGCCGGTTCGCGCAGCTGGTGCATCAGGCGTCCGGCGACCGCGGGCGCGAGCACGGTCTCACCGCGGGCCGCGGCGCGCACCGCATGGGCGAGCTCCTCCCGCGAGGCGTCCTTCAGCAGGTAACCGGTGGCGCCAGCCTCGACGGCTCGGAGGATGTCGGCATCGGTCTCGTATGTTGTGAGCACGACGATCCGCCTGCCCGGTGTCTCGGCGAGGATGTCCCGGATCGCGCCGACCCCGTCCAGGCCCGGCATCCGGAGATCCATCAGGACCACCTCGGGCTCCTTGATCCGGCTGAGCGCCACCGCTTCCGCGCCGGACCCGGCCTCGCCGACCACCGTCAGGTCGGGCTCGGACTCGAGCATCCCGCGCAGCCCCTCACGGACCACCGGATGATCGTCAACCAGCATGATCCGGATCAACCGGCACCTCCAGCTCCACCGCCGTACCCTCGCCAGGTCCACTGTGGATGGTGAGGTGTCCGCCGACCTCGTCCGCACGTGCCCGCATGCCACGGAGCCCGTAACCACCACCCGTACCGGCATGAAAGCCGCGGCCGTCGTCGCGCACCAGGAGCCGCACGCGGGAGTCCGCGCACGCAAGTACCAGCCGCACCGAGGTGGCGGCGGCGTGCTTGCGCACGTTGGCGAGTGCCTCCTGCGCCGCACGTAACAGCACCACCTCGGCCGCGGTCCGTAGCCGGGGCAGAGGCGCGCCGATCTCGCACACCATGGCGATGCCGGTCTCCTCGGTGAACCGCTCTGCCTGACGGCGCACGGCATCCTCCAGCGAACCGCCACCGAGGGCGGACGGCGTGAGGGCCGCAACCATGGCGCGGGCCTCCGCCAGGTTCTCCCGCGCGGTGCGGGTGGCCAGCGCGAGATGGCGCCGCGCGGCGGCCGGATCAGTGTCCAGTTCGGACTCTGCTGCCTGGGTCAGCGCGATGATGCTGGTGAACCCCTGCGCGAGCGTGTCGTGGATCTCCCTGGCGAGGCGGTCACGTTCTGCCGAACTGCCTGCCTCCCTGGACAGTCGTGCGACGTCGGCGCGGCTGGCTTCCAGCGAGCTGATCAGCTCGGCCTGCCGATCGTTGTGCTCGCCCAACTGCGTGATGACGTAGCCGAGCAGCAACCCCAGTACACAGAAGATGGCGGCAGCGGGGGCAAGCTCCCGCAGCACGGAGTCGACGTCGTCGCCGAACGCCAGGTCACGTATGCCGGGTGCGAAGCTGACGGCGACCACCACTGGAGCGGCGATCCGCATGGGCAGGAGCCAGAACGCCTGCGACATCGCCGCAGGCGTCACCCACGCGGCGTTGCCCGCGCACGCGATCGCCGCCAGGAACAGCAGCAGCGTGCCGGCGAGCCACCGCCACCCCACGCGTGGGTGCAGCTGCGCCGCGGAGGTGACCAGTGGTCCATGCCCGACCCACCAGTACCAGCAGGCCATGGCGCAGAGCAGTGCCGTGGCGGCCGTCTTCGCTGTGGTGACCGGGTCCGGTTGCAGCCACACGGCGGTGACCGCGCCGAGGTAGACGACGACGTAGAACAGCTCCCAATGGCGCAGCGTCCCAGCGGTGATCGGCTGATCCGCCGTCCTGGCCACCCACCTCCCCCTGCGCATTCTGGTCATGATGCCCTACCACGGTCGCAGTGAGGGACCGTCCTGCGGTGGAACCCGATGTCCGTCGAAAGGATGACGACCGGCGCCCAGACGCCCTTCTAGGATCGGCCGGCGGAACGTAGGGGGGCTGACAGTGAACGTCGAGACCGGCAGTCGGCGCAGGCAACAGAACGAACTGGCAGCGGCACTGACCCGCGGACCGGCAGAGGTGCTCGACTTCTTCCTACCGTTGTGGGCCGGCAGCCAGCTCGGCGCGTCGGCGGCCGAGGTCGGGGCGCTCACGGCATTGGAAACACTGGTCTCGTTCCTGGTGCGGCCGCTGGCGGGAGTACTGGCCGACCGCGTCGATCGTGGCAGGCTTGCCGCGGTCGGCGCGGTCCTCTATGGACTGTCGTTCGCAGGGTACGCGCTGGCGCCCGGGGTCGGTCTCGCCTATGCGGCGGCGGTACTCGGCGGCACGGGCGGTGCGTTGTTCTGGGTCGCCCTTCGTGCCAGGGTCGGTGAGGGGCTAGCCGACGACAGCGGCATCTTCAGCAAGCTGTTCGCCGCTGAGGGTGCCGGCACCTGGATCGCCTTCGTCGCGGCGATACCGCTGGCCGCCAGTATCGGCTACCGGGGCGTGTTCTGGCTCGGGGCGGCTGCCTGTGCGGTGGCCGCGGTGACGCTCCTCGCCCCAGCGGGGCAGACCCTCCGTGCCGATGACGGCGCGCCGAGGCTGCGTGATCTCGGCAGGCGGCTGCGGCCGGTGCTCGCGCTCGTGGTGCTCACCGCGCTCGCCGAGGCGGGCGTCGCGCTGTTGTTGCTGCTGCACCTGCAGCGTGGGCACGATCTCGAACTGGGGGAGATCGCGGCCGTCTTCCTGCCGGGGTTCATCGTCTACAGCACGCTGCCGGACTTCCTGCATGGCATCGTGCGGCGGATCGGTCGCATCCGAGTGCTGGTGATCGCGCTGGTGTGCAGTGCCGGGTTCGCCGCGGGGCTGTCACTGGCGCCGAATCCGTGGATGATCGCGGCGATGTGGGTGCTGTCGGCGGTCGCGTTCGCCGCAGCGATCCCAGTGCAACAGTCCATTGTGGCCGAAGCCGCGGGCGTGAGCCTCGGCCGCGGGATGGGGATCTACGAGAGCGCGATGCTGCTCGGCGCCACGATCGGCACCTTCGCGGCAGGGTTGTTGTACGCGGCGGGTGACGGCTGGCAGATCGCGTGCCTCGGCGCCGCAGCGCTGCTGCTACTCGGCGCGGTGCTGGCGCCCGCGGCGGTGCGCGGAATCGGCGTTGCCGAGTACCCGGAGCCGGAACCTGCTCCGGCGCCGGAGCCCGAACCGGAACCCACTCCCGCACCGGAGCGTGCCGAGCGTGAGCGATCGCCGGGGAACGGCATCCGGAACTGGACGTTGCATCTGGTGTTGTTCGTCGCCGGTCAGGCAGTGCTTGCGGTGCTCGGATTCGGCTGGCCGGTCGAGGCGATCTTCGGCGGTCCGCACGAGGCCGGCTGGTTCTGGAACTCCAGCGGCCACTGGCTGCTCAACGCGAGCCGGATCTGGTGCGTCATCTTCGTCATCGACACCATGTGGACGTGGGGTGCTCACCTGCTCCGGGCCCGTTCCCGCTGAGCGCCCCTGTTGACGCCGTGCCCATCTACCATGGCGGGATGTCTGACATGTGGGTGACGGCCGACGATGGTGTGCGGCTTGCGGTACACACCACTGGGCCTGCCGATGCGCCCGTGGTCGTCTGCATGCACGGCTACCCGGACAACGCGAGCCTGTGGGACGGCGTGGCCGCGCGCCTTGGCGGCCGTTTCCGCGTCGTCACCTACGACGTTCGCGGCGCGGGCGC
The DNA here is from genome assembly GCF_040645195.1 of Saccharomonospora sp. NPDC046836. NCBI lineage: Bacteria > Bacillati > Actinomycetota > Actinomycetes > Pseudonocardiales > Pseudonocardiaceae > Saccharomonospora > Saccharomonospora sp. NPDC046836. The sequence goes on along the minus strand of NZ_JBEYXW010000020.1, from coordinate 79,158 downwards.
GTCGGACAAGCCACGTGAACGTGCCGCCTACCGGCTCGACCAGCTGGCCGCCGACCTGGCCGCCGTGGTCGACCACGTCAGTCCACATCGGAAGGTCCACCTGCTTGCCCACGACTGGGGATCAATCCAGACCTGGCACGCCGTCACCGGCGAGTGGCTCCGCGGGCGGATCGCGTCGTACACCTCGATCTCCGGCCCGAGTCTCGATCATGCGGGCCGTTGGCTGCGTGCGCAGCTGCGGCAGCCATCCCCGCAACGGATGCGCAAGGCACTGCGCCAGCTGGTGCACTCCACCTACATCGCGTTCTTCCAGCTCCCCATCGTCCCCGAGCTCGCCTGGCGCAGCGGCCTGCTCCCAAGACTGTTGTCCGGCAACGAACCGGGCATCGCCACGCCCAGCCTTTCCGACGGGTTGCATGGGCTCCAGCTGTACCGCGCCAACATCGGCCGCAGGCTGCGCACGCCTCGGCGGCCCCGTGCCGACATTCCGGTCCAGGTACTCGCTCCGCTCGACGATGCCTACGTCACCGCGCCGCTGCAGACCGAGATCGACACCTGGGTGCCCGACCTGCGGGTGCGCCGGGTACCCGGCAGGCACTGGCTGCCGCGCAGCAACCCGGACCTCGTCGCCCGCGCCGTCGCCGAACTGGCCGAGCATGTCGAGGGCGGTCCGGAGCCGCGTGCCCTGCGCCGCGCGCGCGTCGATCACACGTCGCCGCAACGGTTTTCGGGACACCTCGTCGTGGTGACCGGTGCGGGCAGCGGGATCGGCAGGGCCACCGCACTCGCGTTCGCCGAGCAGGGCGCCGATGTGGTGGCCGCCGACATCGACCCGGATGCCGCCGCACGGACAGCCGAAACCATCCGCGCCACCGGCGCCATGGCCGCACAGTACACAGTGGACGTCAGTGACGGTGGCCGGTTCGAGGAGTTCGCCGCCGCGGTCGCTGCCGAGCACGGTGTGCCGGACATCGTCGTCAACAACGCGGGTATCGGTATAGCGGGCTCGTTCGCGGACACCGGAGTCGCCGACTGGGAACGGATCATCGACGTGAACCTGTGGGGCGTCATCCACGGTTGCCGTGCGTTCGCCCCGCAGCTGACGGAGCGCGGGGAGGGCGGGCACATCGTGAACGTCGCCTCGATGGCGGCCTACACGCCGAACAAACTGCTGCCTGCCTACTCGACGACGAAGGCCGCCGTGCTGATGCTCAGCGAATGCCTTCGCGCCGAGCTCGCCGTTCACCGCATCGGGGTCACCGCCGTCTGTCCCGGTTTCGTGCGCACGGCGATCACGGAGGCGACGACGTTCGTCGGCCTCGACGAGGCGGAGCAGCAGCTGCGCAGGCAACGAAGCACCAGCCTCTATGCCAGGCGAGACTTCGGCCCGGAGCGGGTGGCCAGGGACATCCTGCGCGCGGTCGAGCGTGATCGTGCACTCGTCGCGCCCACGGCGGAGGCGAAGGTGGCACTCGCGCTGTCCCGGCTGACCCCGGGCCTGTTGCGAGCGGCGGCAGCGCGGTGACGCGGCGCGCCTGACCGGTCAGCCGAGGGGGCTGACGCGGTCCCAGCCTTCGACCTCGTCCGGCCTGCGCGGGGCCGGCCCGACGTAGGTCGCCGATGGCCGGACGAGCCTGCCGGTGCGCTTCTGCTCCAGGATGTGCGCGGCCCAGCCCGCCGTGCGGGCCGAGGTGAACATGGCCGGCATCATGTGCGGCGGCACCTGCGCGAAGTCCAGGATCACGGCGGCCCAGAACTCGACGTTGGTCTCGATCGCCCTGTCCGGACGGCGCTCCCGCAGCTCGGCGAGCGCGGCCTGTTCGAGTGCCGCGGCCACCTCGTACCGCTGCGCGCCGAGCTCCTGACAGGTTCGCCGCAGCACGCGCGCCCGCGGGTCCTCGGCACGGTACACCCGGTGGCCGAACCCCATCAGCCGTTCCTTGCGGTCCAGTAGGCCCTTGACGAACGAGCGCGCATCGCCGGTGCGCTCGACCTCCTCGATCATGGGCAGCACACGCGCAGGGGCGCCGCCGTGCAGCGGGCCGGACATCGCGCCGACGGCACCGGACATAGCGGCAGCGACGTCCGCTCCGGTGGAGGCGATGACTCGGGCGGTGAAGGTGGAGGCGTTGAGGCCGTGTTCGGCAGCCGACACCCAGTAGGCATCCACCGCCTTCACGTGCGCAGGGTCCGGTTCCCCGCGCCAGCGGATCAAAAACCGCTCTGTGATGGTCTTTCCCTCGTCGACGCGTTCCTGCGGCACAGCCGCAACGCCGGTGCCTCGCGCGGACTGGGCGACGTAGGACAGCGCCATGACCGAGGCGCGGGCGAGCTGGTCACGGGCTTCGGAGTCGGCGATGTCCAGCAGCGGCCGGTAACCCCAGATCGGGGCCAGCATCGCGAGCGCTGCCTGCACGTCGACACGCACGTCACCGGTGTGCACGGGAATCGGGAACGGTTCCGCGGGCGGGAGGCCGTGGCCGAACCTGCCGTCCACCAGCAGACCCCATACGTCGCCGAAGCTCACCTTGCCAGCGAGTTCCTCGATGTCGACGCCGCGGTAGCGCAGTGCGCCACCGTCGCGGTCCGGTTCGGCGATCTCGGTACGGAAGGCGACGACGCCTTCGAGGCCCGGGCGGAATCCGTCATCCGGCTGCTCGGACGGAGTCTGGGTTTTGCTGATCGTCGATGTCACTGGAGTGGACCTTTCGAAGCGCGTTCCCCGATCAATCGCATGCGCGAGGCCCCAGGACCCGAGGTGCCTCGCTGCACGGATGCGAAGAACTCTCCTCCTCCTACGGGCCGGTATCAATCGAAAGAAGTGGTGGTTTCGGTCACGATTACGAGAACGATTCAGTCTGCGGGGGCCTCAGAAGGTAAATCCTGTGTTTCGCGCCAGGGCGCCTCGCGGACGCGGTGATAGACATTGGCGATGCATCTGAGCCCCCAGGAACGCGACAAGCTGCTCGTGCATGTCGCCGCGGACGTGGCACGGCGCCGCCTGGAGCGCGGGCTCCGGCTGAACTACCCGGAGGCGGTCGCGCTCATCACCGACCACGTCGTCGAGGGGGCCCGCGACGGGCGGACGGTCAGCGAGCTGATGTCCAGCGGCCGGTCGGTGCTCACCCGCGCGCAGGTCCTCGACGGTGTGCCGGAGATGCTCGACTCGGTGCAGGTGGAGGCGACGTTCCCGGACGGCACGAAGCTCGTCACCGTCCACGACCCCATCGCGTGAGGAGCCGGCCAGTGCGACCAGGCGAGATCATCCCGGCTGCCGAGCCGGTCCAGCTGAACCCGGGCAGGCCGCGCACCAGGCTGCTCGTGCGCAACACCGGTGACCGTCCCGTGCAGGTCGGCTCGCACTTCCACTTCGCGGTCGTCAACACCGGGCTGGAGTTCGACCGGGACGCCGCACAGGGAAAGCGCCTCGACATCCCGGCAGGCACGGCTGCGCGATTCGAGCCCGGTGTCGAGCGCGAGGTCGACCTCGTGCCGCTGGCAGGCAACGCCGTCGTTCCGGGCCTGCGGAGGCAACCATGACCGAGATCAGCCGTGAGCGGTACGCCGAGTTGTTCGGGCCGACCGTCGGCGACCGGATCCGCCTCGCCGACACCGACCTGCTCATCGAGGTCACCGAGGACCGCAGCCTCGGCGCCGGCTCGGGTGACGAGGTCCTCTTCGGCGGTGGCAAGGTGATTCGCGAGTCGATGGGCCAGGGGATGGCCACCCGTGCCGAAGGGGCGCCGGACCTGGTCATCACGGGTGTCGTCGTGCTCGACCACTGGGGTGTGGTGAAGGCCGACGTGGGGATCAGGGACGGCCGGATCGTCGGTATCGGCAAGGCCGGGAACCCGGACACGATGGATGGCGTCGATCCGGCACTCGTGATCGGCCCGTCCACCGAGGTGCTCGCGGGTAACGGCAAGATCCTCACCGCGGGCGGCATCGACTGCCACGTGCACTTCATCTGCCCGCAGCTCACCGAGACGGCGCTGGCCTCCGGCCTCACCACGCTCATCGGCGGTGGTACCGGGCCCGCCGAAGGCAGCAAGGCAACCACGGTGACACCCGGCGCGTGGAACCTCGGCCGGATGCTGCAGGCCATGGACGACCAGCCGATCAACGTGCTGCTGCTCGGCAAGGGCAACACCGTGCGGCGCGAGGCACTGCGCGAGCAGCTGGCCGCCGGCGCCGCCGGGTTCAAGCTGCACGAGGACTGGGGCACCACGCCGGCCGCGATCGACGCGTGCCTGTCCATCGCCGAGGAGTCCGGCGTGCAGGTCGCCATCCACACGGACACGCTCAACGAGGCCGGGTTCGTCGAGTCGACGATCGAGGCCATCGGAGGCCGTTCGATCAACGCCTACCACACCGAGGGCGCCGGCGGCGGGCATGCGCCGGACATCATCACCGTCGCGGGCCTGCCGAACGTGCTGCCGTCATCGACGAACCCGACCCGCCCGCACACCATCAACACCGTCGACGAGCACCTCGACATGCTCATCGTCTGCCACCACCTCAACCCATCGGTGCCGGAGGACCTCGCGTTCGCGGAGAGCCGGATCCGCCCGTCGACGATCGCCGCCGAGGACGTGCTGCACGACATCGGCGCGATCGCGATGATCGGCTCCGACTCGCAGGCGATGGGGCGCATCGGTGAGGTGATCATCAGGACCTGGCAGACCGCGCACGTCATGAAGCGCAGGCGTGGTGCCCTGCCCGGCGACGGCGCCGCCGACAAGGCCGACAACTTCCGGGCACGTCGTTATGTCGCCAAGTACACGATCAACCCGGCGATCGCGCACGGCTTGGAGCGCGAGATCGGTTCGGTGGAGGTCGGGAAGCTGGCCGACCTGGTGCTCTGGGAGCCCAAGTTCTTCGGCGTTCGCCCGCACGTGGTGCTCAAGGGCGGGTTCATCGCGTGGGGCGGTATGGGGGACGCGAACGCGTCCATCCCGACGCCCCAGCCCTACCTGGCGCGCCCGATGTACGGTGCCGCGCCTGCCGTTGCGGCCGAGAGCAGCTTCCACTTCGTGGCCGAGTCGGCCCATCCGGACCTTGCGGATCGCCTGCGGCTGCGGCGCAAGCTGGTGCCGGTGTCGAACACGCGGGCGCGGACGAAGGCCGACATGGTGCTCAACGACGTGATGCCCGACATCGTGGTCGATCCGGACAGCTTCGCCGTGCGTGTGGACGGTGAGCTCATCGAACCGCAACCGGTCAGCGAGCTGCCGATGTCGCAGCGGTACTTCCTGTTCTGACCGCCACACCATGGATCTCGTCTCGCTCGTGCTCGCCGACTCCCGGTTCCCCGGGGGTGGACACGTGCATTCCGGCGGGCTCGAGGAGTCGGTGGCGCGCGGGCTGGTCACCAGTGTGCGGGATCTTCCCGCGTTCCTCAGTGGACGGTTGCGCGCGGCCGGCGAGCCCGCCGCGGTGTTCGCGGCCGCGGCCGCACATGCCGCCGCACGTGGTGTCCATAGTGGACACTGGAAACTGCTGGACGCGGAACTGGACGCGCGTACTCCCTCGCGTGCACAGCGGGACGCCTCACGGGCGCAGGGCAGGGGCACCGCGCGGGCCGGTCGCGCCGCCTGGCCGTCGCCCGTGCTCGACGAGCTGCTCGCGGCGACCCCGCGGCCTCATCACCCGATCATCCTCGGCGCGCTCACCGGCATCGCGGGTGGCAGGCCGGTGGACGCCGCGCGGACGGCGGGCTACCTCGCGGTCAGCGGACCGGCGAGCGCCGCCGTTCGCCTGCTCGGCCTCGACCCGTTCGCGGTCAACGCCATCGTGGCGGGGCTCTCCGGTGCCGTGGCGGCCGTCGCCGAGCAGGCCGCGGCCCACGCGGGAGCGGACCCGCAGGACCTGCCCGCACCGAGCGCCCCGGCGCTCGATCTGCTCGCCGAGTCACACGTGCGGCAGCACAAGAAAGAGGTGCGTCTCTTTGCCAGCTGAACACCACGGGCACGGCCACGGCCACGTGCACCCGGTCAACTTCGACCCGACGGCCGCCGAGCCGGACCGTTTCGACGCGGCGCCACACAACGGCCGCCCCTACCGGATCGGCATCGGCGGTCCGGTAGGCAGCGGGAAGACCGCGCTGGTCGCCGCGCTCTGCCGGGCACTCGGCAGCGAGCTGGATCTCGCCGTCGTGACCAACGACATCTACACCACCGAGGACGCCGACTTCCTGCGCAAGGCCGGGGTGCTCGACGCCGACCGGATCGAGGCCGTGCAGACCGGTGCCTGCCCGCACACGGCGATCCGCGACGACATCACCGCCAACCTCGACGCCGTGGAGCAGCTCGAGGAGCGTTTCCCCGGGCTGGAGCTGGTGATCATCGAAAGTGGCGGTGACAACCTCACCGCTGTGTTCAGTCGCGGCCTCGCCGACAGCCAGATCTTCGTGGTCGACGTGGCGGGCGGCGACAAGGTGCCGCGCAAGGGCGGTCCCGGTGTGACCACCGCCGACCTGCTGGTGATCAACAAGACCGACATCGCGCACCTGGTGGGTGCCGACCTGACCGTGATGACCGCCGACGCGCACCGGATGCGCGGCGAGCTGCCCGTCATAGCCCAGTCGCTCGTCGAGACCCCGGACGCGCCAGTGGTGGCCGACTGGGTTCGCTCGGTCCTGCCGGTCAGCGCCGGGTGAAGGCACATGCGCGGCTGACCGCCGAGCTGGACGCCGGCACCGGGCGGACCGTGCTGCGTGAGCTCACCTCGATGGCGCCGCTGACGTTGTTCCCCAAGCGCGGCGGCCGCGCGGCGCGGGTGCACCTCGTGAACTCTGCGACCACCCCGCTCGGCGGCGACGAACTGCTGCTCACGGTGCGGGTCGGGCCCGGCGCGACCGTGAACCTGTCCGGCGTCGCGGCCACGCTCGCCCTGCCAGGGCAGAACGGCGAGGCCAGCTCGGCGACGACGCGGTTCGAGATCGCCGAGGGTGGTTGCGTCGAGTACCTGCCCGAGGCGACGGTCGTGACGGCACGTGCCCGGCACACCGCGACGCTGAGCGCCGAGCTGGCACCCGATGCCCGGTTCCGCGCGCGGGAGGTGCTCGTACTCGGCAGGTCCGGTGAGTGCCCCGGCAGCCTGACGACCTACACGCAGCTGACCCGCGCCGGCGTCCCGTTGCTGCGCCAGCAGCTGGCGATCGGCGACGCCGAGCTCCACCGCAGCCCCGCGTACCTGGCAGGCAGGCGGGTGCTCGCGACCGAGATCCTGGTCTGGGGCGAGGACCCGGCCGAACCGGTGTCCGGTGACTGGTGGTCGCTGACACCGCTCGCGGCAGGCGGCTGCCTCGCGACCGCGCTGGCAGCCGACGCCGTGACCGCCATGCGCGACCTGGATACCGCGCGGTTGCAGCACCCGGCCTGGTCGCGATAAAGGCACCGAGTGTCACGATCCAGTGGCGGCTGTCACCGATCAAGAGGTTTCGCGCCGCCGCCCGAACCCCTAACGTCGGCTGGAAGGCCAAGTGAGCGAAGGCCCCACAAGGGCGGAGGTTGGCATGCCGGAAGTCGACAAGCTGGGCAACGGGGTAGCCGAGGCCGCGGACGTCACCGTCCAGCTGCCGGGGATGCGGGTCGCCTACGACAGCGAGGCCTTCGACGAGTCCGCACTCGCGGCGACGTGGACCGAGCAACTCCAGCTGTGGCTGAACCAGGCCGTTTCCGCAGGGTGCGCCGAACCCAACGCCATGGTTCTCGCGACGGCTGACGCCGAGGGACTGCCGTCGTCACGCACGGTTCTGTGCAAGGAACTCGACGAGCGCGGCATCGTCTTCTACACCAACTACACCTCGACGAAGAGCCACGACCTCACCGTGACCAGGTACGCGTCGGCGACGTTCCCGTGGTACGCACTGCACCGGCAGGTCACCGTCCGTGGCCCGGTGGAGAAGGTGGGCGCGGCCGAAACGGCTGCGTACTGGGCATCGCGCCCGCGAGGTTCGCAGCTCGGGGCGTGGGCCTCGCCGCAGTCCCGCGTCGTCGCGGACCGCCGCGCACTCGACAACGCGCTGAACGCCATCGAGCGCCGGTTCGCCGACGTCGAGCAGGTACCCGTGCCGCCGCACTGGGGTGGCTGGCGGATCCGTCCGGACACCGTCGAGTTCTGGCAGGGCAGGCGCGACCGCCTGCACGACCGCCTGCGTTATGTCCGCACCGAGGACGGCTGGCGGATCGACCGCGTCGCGCCCTGACGCAGCGGGGACACGGAAGTTAGCTGTCGTAAGCTAACCAGTCGTGAGTGATCAGACCGAGGCGGCGCCGTCTCCGGGAAGGCGGAAGCTGCTCGGTTCGATCGTCGTGGACAGTCGGCCACTGCGCATCCCCGCTTTTCGCAGGCTGTGGGTCAGCTCGATGGTCACCTCCATCGGCAGCCAGCTCACCGCGGTCGCCGTTCCCAAACAGGTTTTCGACATCACCGGCTCGTCGGCCTACGTGGGCCTCACCGGTGCCTTCGGTCTGGTGCCACTGCTCGTCTTCGGTCTGTGGGGCGGCGCCATCGCCGACACCGTCGACCGGCGCAAGCTGTTGATCGTCTCCAACACGGGCATCGCGGCAACCGCGGGGCTGCTGTGGGCACAGGCGTTCCTCGGCCTGAACTCGGTGTGGCTCGTGCTCGTCCTGCTCGCGGTCAACCAGGCGTTCTTCGCGGTCAACATGCCGACCCGCAATGCCGTCGTCGCCCGGCTCGTCCCCGAGCACCTGCTTCCGTCGGCCGCCGCTCTCACCGGAACCATGACGACGTTCGGCGCGGTGTTCGGCCCGCTGGCCGCGGGCGCGCTGCTCCCGGTGATCGGACTGGCCACGTTGTATCTCGTCGACACGGTCGCGCTCGTGGTCGTGCTGTGGGCGGTGTGGCGGCTGCCCCCGCTGCCACCGCTGTCCGGGCAGGTCCGTCGGGCGGGGCTGCGGGACGTGGTCGACGGCTTCCGTTACATGGCGACCCAGAAGGTGCTGTTGGCCTCGTTCCTGGTCGACATCATCGCGATGGTCGCCGGCATGCCCCGTGCGTTGTTCCCCGAGATGGCCGAACGTAGCTTCGGCGACCCGCCCGGTGGCGGGCTCGCGCTCGGCTGGCTCTACGCGGCGATCCCGCTCGGTGCCATGCTCATCGGTCTGATGTCCGGCTGGGTGGGCCGCATCCAGCGGCAGGGTGCCGCCGTGGTCGTCGCGATCGCGGTGTGGGGCCTCGCCGTGATCGGGTTCGGCCTCTCGTCGTCGCTGTGGCTTGCCGTGGTGTTCCTCGCGATCGGCGGCGTGGCCGACATGGTGAGCGCGATCTATCGCATGGCGATCCTGCAGACCGCCGCGACCGACGAGATGCGCGGTCGTACCCAGGGCGCGTTCACCGTCGTCGTCGCGGGCGGCCCGCGGCTGGCGGATCTGTCGCACGGCTGGGCGGCCGCCGGCGTGGGCACCGCCGCGACGGCGGCCGGTGGTGGGGTACTCGTGATCGTGCTGCTGGTGCTCGCGGTGGTGCTGCTCCCGGCATTCTGGGGCTACCGCGCTGCTGACGCAAAGTCGTAACAATGGACTAGACGACCTGGTGTATCGCTGACGGGAGACATACGGCAGACTCCCCGCAATGGCGGATGCGACAGCGACATCGCAGGACACCTCGGACACCGGCCAGCCCGCGCTCAAGCGGGTCATGGGCTCGAAACTGCTCTTGTTCTTCGTGGTCGGCGACATCATCGGCACCGGGGTCTACGCACTCACCGGCCAGGTCGCCGGGCGCGTCGGTGGCGCGTTGTGGTTACCGTTCCTGCTCGCGTTCATCGTCGCGTTCATGACGGCGTTCAGCTACCTCGAACTGGTGGGCAAGTACCCCAAGGCCGCGGGTGCGGCGCTGTACACCCACCGTGCCTTCCGCATCCGTATGCTGACGTTCCTTGTCGCTTTCGCGGTGATGTGCTCGGGCATCACCTCGGCGTCGTCGGCCGCTGTCGCGTTTGGACAGACGTACCTCGCCGAGTTCATCACCTCACCGATGCCGCTGGTGGCGATCCTGTTCATCCTTTTGCTGGCGGCCATCAACTTCCGGGGCGTCCGCGAGTCGGTCACCACGAACGTCGTGCTGACCTGCATCGAGGTGGCAGGCCTGCTGATCATCATCGGGGTCGGCGTGTGGGCCGTGCTCAACGGTGACGGTGAGCCGAGCAGGCTCGTCGAGTTCAACACCGCCGACCAGACCTGGCTGGTGGCGATCACCTCGGCGACCTCGCTGGCGTTCTTCGCCATGGTGGGCTTCGAGGACTCGGTCAACATGGCCGAGGAGTGCAAGGATCCGGTGCGCATCTTCCCGAAGGCCATGCTGTGGGGCATGGTCATCGCGGCCACGATCTACATCCTCGTGTCGCTCACGTCGTCGCTGCTGGTGCCCGCGAACGAGCTCGAAGCCGCCGAGAGCAGCGCGCTGCTCAAGGTCATCGACATCGGCGCGCCCGGCATGCCACGGGAGATCTTCTCCGCGATCGGGCTCTTCGCCGTCATCAACTCCGCGCTCATCAACATGCTCATGGCCAGCAGGCTCCTCTACGGCATGTCCAACGAACGGATCATTCCGAAGGCACTCGGTACGGTGCACCCGCTGCGCCGCAGCCCGTGGGTGGCGATCCTGTTCACCAGCGCCATCGCGATCGTCCTTGTGTCAACTGTGGACATCAGTGTGCTTGGTGGGACCACTGCCCTGCTGCTGCTCGTCGTCTTCGCGATCGTCAACGTCGCTGTGCTCGTGCTGCGCAAGGAAACGGTGGCGCACAAGCACTTCCGGGCGCCGACGTTGATCCCCGCCGTCGCAGCGGTGTTCTGTGTCTATCTGGCGAGCCCGCTGTCCGGCCGCCCCGCTCGCGACTACGTGGTGGCGCTCATCCTGCTCGCCGTGGGTCTCGTGTTGTGGGCGGTCAACTGGTTCGTGATGCGCTCCACCGAGAACAGGGAGCGCGAGCTAGCCGAGTGAACGGGTCAGCTCGACGGCGTCGTGTGCGCAGAAGACGGTGACCTCGTCGCCGTGGTTGCGCACCAGTTGGCGCACACGATCCAGGTTGTGCCGCCGCGATTCGGCCTCGGTCTGCATGACGCGTTCGAACAGACCGAGGCCGGGCGTCGTACGCGGGTTCACCGGGTCGACCTGGCCGTGGAAGAAGTACGTGTCGCCCGCGTTGAGCAGCCAGCCCTCACCCGTGTCGACGGCGACTCCCGAGTGGCCGCTGGTGTGCCCGGCGAGCGGCACGAGCAGGATCTCCGGGGGCAGCCCGACGAGGTCGCGAACGGCGTCGAAGCCGAACCAGGGCTCCCCGTGGGCGGTGTAGCTGCTGAACTTCGGTCCGTGCGCGAACTGCGCTTTCCGGTACCGCGTGCGCTCGAGCCTGTTACGGGGGTTGCGCATGGCGTCCAGCTCCCGCTCGGCGACGTGCACCGTGGCGTCCGGAAAGTCGGCGAGCCCACCGGCGTGGTCGAGGTCGAGATGGGTCAGCACGATATGCCGCACGTCGGCGGGGTCGTAGCCGAGCTGCCGTACCTGGTGCAGGGCGGTTTCTTCCTGGGACAGCGGCAGACGCAGCCCTCGCACGAAAAGGCTGCCCAGCCATTCGACCGGACGCGTGGTCGCGAGTGAGCCGAGGCCGGTCTCGACAAGGACGAGTTCGGTGTCGGTTTCGATCAGCAGGCAGTGGCAGACCATCTCGCCACGCCGGAACAGCCCCGGTTTTCCGTCGACGAGCCGCCCCGCCGGAGGCCGGAGGGTGCCGCAGTTGAGGTGGTGGATACGCATAGTCAGCTCAGCTCCTTGTCGAGGGTCGCGCACAGGTGGTTCGCGACCGCGTGCAGTGGTGCGAGATCGCGTTGGGTCCGGGCGAGAATGAGGGCGCCTGTCACCGATGAGACGGTGACCGTGGCGAGGCTCGCCGCTTTCTTCGCGTCGAGCCCGGCACCGGTCAGGGCCTCCTCGATCACGGCTTGCCACGAGCCGAAGCCTTCGGCGCAGGCGAGTCTGATCGGCTCGCTGTCAGCGGCCGCGTCGAGCGCGACCGTCGACAGTGGACAGCCCTGCCGGTAGTCGGATTCGGTGAGCACGCGGCCCAGCTCGTCGATGGCGGTCCGGAGTGCGGACGCCGGGTCCGGCGCGGCGGCCAGCGTCTCGCGCAGCAACTGGCACACGTGCCCGCCGGAGATGGCGAGCGCCTCCACCGCGAGCTGTTCCTTGCCGCCGGGGAAGTGGAAGTACAGCGAGCCCTTGGGAAGGCCGCCTTCACTGAGTAGCTGGTTGAGCCCCGTCGCGTGGTAGCCCTGCGCGTGGAACAGGGTGGCTGCCTTGTCGAGCATTCGCGCCCGGGTGTCTGTCCGTCTGGGCATGCCCGACACTGTACCGCTTACTATGGCGACCGGTCTAGTAACTTCCCAGGCCGGTAGATTGCGTCCATGGCGAATCCGACTGGGGAACAGTTCGAGCTCATTCGTGGCAATGCGCGCGCCGTGGTCACAGAGATCGGTGCGGGGTTGCGTGCTTTCGAGATCGGCGGCGTGCCGTATCTGGAGACGTTTGACGCGGAGGACGAGCCGCCCAAGGGTGCGGGGCAGGTCCTCGTGCCCTGGCCCAACCGGACCAAGGGCGCGCGCTGGACGTTCGACGGCGAGCCGCAGGAGCTGGCCGTGACGGAGGAGGGGCGGGGAAACGCCATCCACGGGCTGGTGCGGCACAAGGAATGGCAGCTGCTCGAACACGCCGAGTCCTCGATCACGCTGGCCTGCGACATCGCCGACGAGCCGGGCTGGCCGGTGCCGCTGCACACGGTTATCGTCTACGACCTCGAGCCGCGCGAGCTGACTGTCACACACCAGGTGCGCAACGATGGCGAGCGTGCCATCGGTGTCGGCGTCGGCACGCATCCGTACTTCCGGATCGGTGACGTGCCGACCGACGAGCTGACGCTGACGTTGCAGGCGAGCAGGGTGCGCCCGTATGTCGACGCGGAGCAGGTGCCCAACGAGGAGGAACAGGACGTCGAGGGCACCGAGTACGACCTCCGGTCCGGGCGGAACGTGGGTGGTCTGGACCTCGACACGACGTTCAGCGGGCTGACCGCCGCCGACGACGGGCGGCACCACGTCCTGCTCGGCCATGGCACCACGACGGTGGACGTGTGGAGCGATCCGGATTTCCGTTGGGTGCAGGTGTTCACGCCTGCGGAGCTGACCGGGCGTGGCCGGGCCATCGCGATCGAGCCGATGACCTGCCCGGCCGACGCGCTGAACTCCGGAACGGACCTCATCACCCTCGAACCCGGCGAGACGTGGCGGGGCAGTTGGGGCGTACGCGTCCACGACGAGATCGGCTAGCGCGGCGGCGATGGGGGAAGTGGAGAAGCCGCCACCGGGAAAGGTCCGATCCTTTCTGATCAACGTGTGGATAGTGCTGCTGCTGATCCTCGCCGGTGCCGGGCTGGGCGCGTACGGCGCGTCTCGTGCGCTCGAGGCCACCCGTCTTGCTGACGTGGAGCCCGCGCTGCGGATCCCCTTGGGTATCGCCGGCATTGGGGTGGGCGGCATGGTCGGCCTTGGTGTCGCGCTGGTCCTGCGGTTCCTGCCGGACATGGTCCGGCAGCGCAACGCGCGGCTCGGCCAGGTGCCTGTCGTCAGGGGCTGCTCGATTTCCTCTCGGTGGTGTCGATCGTGGGACTGCCGGTGTGCGGCCCGCCCGCTTTCCGCCTGGTGACGCGGGGAGGCGGGCGAAGTTCGTTAACGTAGACAACCATGGTTAGCGCAATCACTGGCGGCTACGTGGTCCCCGTCGACGGCGATCCGATCGACGGCGGCACGGTGCTCATGGACGACGGCAAGATCGTCGCGGTGGGTACGGACGCGGATGTGGACATTCCGGACGGCGCCGAGCTCATCGACGCCTCGGGCGCGTGGGTGCTGCCCGGCTTCGTCGACGCGCACGCGCACCTCGGTGTGCACGAGGACGGCGAAGGCTGGTCCGGCAACGACACCAACGAGATGACCGATCCGAACGGTGCCCGCTTCCGCGCCATCGACGGGATCGACCCGTACGAGGTCGGCTTCGACGACGCACTGGCGGGCGGTGTCACCAGCGTCGTGATCAAGCCGGGGTCCGGCAACCCGATCGGCGGCCAGACGGTGGGCGTCAAGACGTGGGGCCGCACGGTGCTCGACATGCTGTTCGCCGAGGAGGTGAGCGTGAAGAGCGCGCTTGGCGAGAACCCGAAGCGCATTTACGGCGAGAAGAAGCAGACGCCGTCGACGCGGCTCGGCGTCGCCGCGGTGCTTCGCGAGGCGTTCACCAATGCCCGCAACTACGCCGCGCAGCGTGACCACGCTCGCGCCGAGGGCAAGCCGTTCGATGTGGACCTGACGCTGGAGACACTGGCGAGGGTGCTCGACGGCGAGCTGTACTGGGACCAGCACACGCACCGCGCCGACGACATCGTCACGGCGGTGCGGCTTGCCGAGGAGTTCGGCTACAAGCTGGTGGTCAACCACGGCACCGAGGGGCACCTGGTCGCCGACTTCCTCGCCGAGCGCGGCGTGCCGGTGATCCTCGGACCGCTGTTCACCTCGCGGTCGAAGGTGGAGCTGCGCAACCGCACGCTGCGGGCGGCCGGCATCATGGCGCGCGCCGGCGTCCGGCTCGCCATCACCACGGACCACCCGGTGGTGCCGATCAACTTCCTGGTGTACCAGGCGGCGCTGGCGGTCAAGGACGGCCTCGACCCGGACGCCGCCATCAAGGCGCTGACCGTGAACCCGGCGGCGATCCTCGGGCTCGACGACCGGATCGGCGCGCTCAAGCCCGGTCTGGACGCCGATGTGGTGATCTGGTCCGGCGATCCGCTCGACGTCATGAACCGCGCGATGCGGGTCTTCGTCCGGGGCCGCGACGTGTACCACTTCGACGAGGGCACCGGCGAGGGCGTGGTAGCCGACCGCCGCTACCGGGAGTAACCAGGGTTTTGGGGGACGTTTTCACACCCTGCGGAGTTCGCGGGCGATCACAATGCGTTGTATCTGGTTGGTGCCCTCGAAGATCTGGGGCACCTTCGCCTCGCGCATGTACCGCTCGACCGGGAAGTCGCGCGTGTAGCCGGCGCCGCCGAGCACCTGCACCGCGTCGGTGGTCACCCGCATCGCCGCATCGGTGGCGACGAGCTTCGCGATGGACGCCTGGCGCTGGAACGGTAGGCCGCGGTCGCGGCGCCGCGCCGCGTCGAGGTACATCGCACGCGCTGACTCCACGGCTGCTGCCATGTCGGCCAGCATGAACTCCACGCCCTGGAAGTCGATGATCGGCCTGCCGAACTGCGTGCGGTCCTTGGCGTAGGCGATCGCCTCGTCCAGCGCCGCCTGCGCGAGGCCGACCGAGCAGGCCGCGATGCCGAGCCGGCCGGAGCTGAGCGACGCGAGCGCGATCTTGAGCCCCTGGCCCTCGGCGCCGATGAGCCGGTCGGCGTCCACCCGCGCGTCGGCGAAGATCAGCTGCGCCGTGGTGGAGCCGGTGAGGCCCATCTTGCGCTCGGGTGGCGCTGCCGAAAGGCCCGGCGTCGTGCCGTCGACGAGCAGGCACGAGATCGCGTCGTCGCCGGTGCGCACCATCGTCGTGTAGAAGTCGGCCTGACCGCCGTGCGTGACCCATGCCTTGGTGCCGTTGACGACATACACGTCGCCGTCGCGGTGGGCCCGGGTGGACAGCGCCGCGGCATCGGAGCCGGCCTGGCTTTCCGACAGCGCGTACGCCCCGAGCAGGTCGCCCTCGAGCATCGTCGGCAACCACCGGTCACGCTGGGCGTCGGTGCCGTGGTGGGCCAGCGCGAAGCAGGACATCGTGTGCACCGAAAGGCCGATCCCGACCGACATCCACGCGGTCGCGATCTCTTCGAGGACCTGGAGGTAGACCTCGTAGGGCACCTCGCCGCCGCCCCAGCGCTCCGGGTAGGGCAGGCCGAGCAGGCCCGCCTTGCCGAGCAACCGGAACTGTTCGCGGGGGAAACGCTCCGCCTCCTCGTACTCCGCCGCGAGCGGCGCGAGTTCCTCCCTGGCTATCTCCCTCGCCAGTGCGACGAGGTCTGTGGCCTCGGTGGTGGGTAGCAGTCGTTCCGCAGGCATCGTCGTCTCCGGCTCTCGTAGTCGTCGGCGATACTGAAAACAGTACTGTAGTGGCGACTTCAGTACTAGATTACGGTGGCGATATGCCCTCCCAACCGCTGCGCTCACGCCGGCAGCCCACCGCACGGCAGCAGGTGCTGCTCGGCGAACTCGAGGAGCTCTTCCTCGCCGAGGGTTTCCGCGAGTTCACCCTGGACGATCTTGCAGCCCGCCTGCACTGTTCGAAGTCGACGCTGTACACACTGGCGTCGAGCAAGGAACAGCTCGCGGTCAAGGTGGTCGCCCACTTTTTCAAGGGCGCCGCCGAGCGGATCGAGGAACGCATCGACGGCGTTGCCGATGCCCGCGAGGTCATCGCGCTCTACCTCGCCGGGATCGCGGACGAGCTGAAGCGCGCCTCGGAGACCTTCATGGCCGATGTCGCCGCGTTCGAGCCCGCGCGGGTGACCTACGAGCTGAACTCGCAGGCCGCCGCAGGCCGGATCCGTTCCTTCATCGCCAAGGGTGTGGCCGACGGCGTTTTCCGGGACGTGCATGCGACGCTCATCGCCGAAATGGCAGGGCTGCTCGTGGAAGGTATCCAGACGGGGGTCGTCCGCGCACGCACCGGTGTGTCCGATGCCGACGCTTTCACAGCGCTGGCTGAGCTACTGCTCGGCGGGCTCCGCGTGGGATAGCATCGCCCCTGTGATTGTCTCCGGTGGCGAAGCACTCGTCGATCTTGTGCCAGCAGAGTCTACTGTGGATCTTCTGGCGCCCAGATTCGGTGGTGGGCCGTACAATGTGGCGTTGACGGCGGGCCGGCTCGGTGTGCCGACAGCGTTTCTCTCGCGCATCTCCACCGACCGCTTCGGCGAGTCACTCATTGACCGGCTGGTTGCATCCAACGTGGACACCACACTCGTGCAGCGCGGGCCGGAACCGACCACCCTCGCTGTCGTATCGCTCGACGCGGCGTCCAGTGCGCGGTACAGCTTCTACACCGAAGGCACTGCCGACCGGCTCCTCACCGATCCCGGTCCGCTGCCGGAGGGGGTGACCGCGCTCTCGCTCGGCACGCTCGGGATGGTGCTGGAGCCCGCTGCCAGTGCGTACGAGGCGATGTTGCGGCGGGAGTCCGCACGCGGCGTGCTCACCGCGCTCGATCCGAACATCCGGGCCGACATGATCGCCGATCCCGCCGCCTACCGTGCCCGCTTCGCGTCGTGGCTGCCTTTCGTGCGCCTGCTGAAGCTCTCGGTGGAGGACGCGGAATGGCTAGCGGGCGACTTCGCCGTGCCGGATGCGGTGAAGGCGTGGCTCGCAGCCGGCGTGCAGGCCGTTGTGCTGACCCGGGGTGCTGACGGACTGTCCGTGGTGACCACGGAGGGTGAGCTGGCGAGTGCGGCGACGGTTCCGGTCCAGGTCGTCGACACGATCGGCGCGGGCGACACCGTCCAGGGTGCCCTGCTGGCCTGGCTCACCCAGCAGGACGTCCGCGAGCCGGCGACGCTGGACGCTTCCGACTGGACGCAGGCACTCCGCTACGCCGCCCGTGCGGCCGCCATCACAGTGTCGCGTCGCGGTGCGGAACCACCAACGGCCGAGGAGCTCGCGCAATTTCGGTAATTGTGTCCACCGCATGTCGCTGCGGCAACGCTTACCGTGTGAACCTGATCGCAAACGATTAGCTGTGGGTAACACAACGGCTGCGAAACAGGTGTCTTCTGGACTAGCGTAAAGGGGAATTTCATACCCCAGCGGGGCGGTGTGCGGCGAGGTGCAAGGACCTGTCGCGTACGAAGCTGGTGGCCAGCGAAACCTGCGGTCACCACCGGCCCGTGTGACCGTGAGAGGCATGTGCATGTCCGACGCGACTGCGGCGCAGTCCGGGGGCGAGAACGTCGTGCTCCGCCTGCCGAGTGGCGAACACGAGTTGAAGGTCGTCCGCGCTGTCGAAGGCGCCCCCGGTATCGAGCTTGGGAAGTTGCTGGCACAGACCGGCTACATCACGTACGACCCCGGTTTTGTCAATACCGGGGCGGCTTCCTCTGCCATCACCTACATCGATGGCGACCAGGGCGTGCTGCGGTACCGGGGTTACCCGATCGAGCAGCTGGCACAGCATTCGACCTTCATCGAGGTCTCCTACCTGCTGATCTACGGTGAGCTGCCGACCGTCACCCAGCTGGAGGACTTCAGCTCGAAGATCAGCAGGCACACCCTGCTGCACGAGGACCTCAAGCGGTTCTTCGACGGCTTCCCCCGCGACGCGCACCCGATGCCGGTGCTCTCCAGCGCCGTCTCCGCCCTGTCCACCTTCTACCAGGACGCGCTCAACCCGTTCGACGAACCGAACGTCGAGCTGTCCACTGTCCGCCTGCTGGCGAAGGTCCCGACGATCGCGGCTTACGCCTACAAGAAGTCGATCGGCCAGCCGTTCCTCTACCCGGACAACTCGCTTGGCCTGGTGGAGAATTTCCTGCGCATGACGTTCGGCCTGCCCGCCGAGCCGTACGAGATCGACCCTGACGTCGCCAAGGCGCTCGATCTGCTCTTCATCCTGCACGCCGACCACGAGCAGAACTGTTCGACGTCAACGGTGCGGCTCGTCGGTTCCTCCGAGGCGAACCTGTTCGCGAGCATCGCGGCGGGCATCATGGCCCTCTTCGGCCCCCTCCACGGCGGTGCGAACAGCGCGGTGCTGGAGATGCTCGAGAGCATCAAGGCCGAGGGCGGCGACGTCAACAACTTCGTCAACCGGGTCAAGAACAAGGAGAAGGGTGTCCGCCTGATGGGCTTCGGGCACCGGGTCTACCGCAACTACGACCCGCGCGCGAAGATCATCAAGCAGACGGCGGACGAGATCCTTTCCAAGATCGCCGGCGGGGACCAGTTGCTCGACATCGCCAAGGCGCTGGAAGAGCGAGCGCTCTCGGACGACTATTTCATTGAGCGCAAGCTCTACCCGAACGTCGACTTCTACACAGGGCTGATCTACCGGGCCCTTGGCTTCCCGACGAAGTTCTTCACGGTGCTGTTCGCGCTCGGCCGCCTCCCCGGCTGGATCGCGCACTGGCGGGAGATGATCCAGGACCCGGCCACCAAGATCGGCCGCCCGCGCCAGATCTACACCGGCGAGAAGCAGCGCGACTACAAGCCGCTCACGGAGCGCTGACCCGCCGACCGGCTGCCCTGAGGGCCACCCTGCCTGCGTTACTGAACGCAGTGGGGGTGGCCCTTACTGCTTTCCGTGGCCCGAAGCGAGCTCGGCGAGACGGTCCGGGAACTCGTCGACGATCAGGTGACCGGCCGACGCCATGACGTCCAGTGGCACACACAGCGTTCGCAGGACAACCGGAGCCAGGGCATGGGCAGGCAGGAACACATCGTCGGCACCGACGACAACGGTACGCTCGATGTCCTGCGCCGCGACGGCTGCATGCCCGGGGTCGCGCGTCGAGCGCACATGGCGGGCCACGAGTGTCATCCACTCGACCAGCTCGGGCCGGGGGGCGTGCCCGGCACCGTGGAGCAACCGCAGGAGGTGGGCGCTGGCGGCGGGTTGGCGGCGCAGGATCCAGTCGGTGAAGGCAATGATGACGCGGGGTGGGAGCCGTAACCGGGTCAGCCCGGCAGGTGAGACCAGCACCTGCCGGTGGACGCGCGGGGCATCGCACGACAGCGCGATCGCACCACCCAGCGAGTGGCCGAGGATGGTCACCGGCCCGTCCGTGACCTGGTCCACCAGCTGGGCCAGCCACCGGCCATACCACCCGAGCTTGTCTGCGGAGGGAACGCGGGCGGCGCCGCTGAGGCCGGGTTGGCCCGGCAGGTCGGGCAAGACGACCCTGGTGCGTGCCGCGAGGGCCGTGCCGAGCGGAAGGTAGGCGGCGGCGCAGAAGGTGGTTCCGGGCAGGACGAGCACAGTGTGGTCGCCACTGCCTGCCGTCACCAGGTGCGTTGGCGCACCGGCCGCGGTGACCACCTGCCGTTCGTGCGGCACCGGCCACGCACCCAACTGAGCCGTGCACCAGGTGGCGATGGCATTGCGCCCTGCCTCGCTGCGGTAGATCGTCCGATTAGGTCGTTGCGAGGTGGACCTGCTGGAGAAAGCCATGTGCCGTGCTCCATTCCGGAATATGCCTGCGTGAACACATCGCCGACCAGGCTTCCCGGCACACCGCTGACGATCTTACCCACATGCCGACCGGCGCGTGCGGCGACTTGCCCTGGTGGGTCAGGAGCCACGCAGAGCGTCGCGCAGCCGGATACGGGCGCCCGTGCGCAGGACGGCGGCCCGGTAGATCCGGCCGCCGAGCCAGGTGAGGGCGGCGATGGCGGCCAGCGTGAGTACGAGCGCCGCGACGATCTCCATCGGTCCCGCCGAGCCGGTCGCGATCCGGCTGGGCATGAGGATCGGCGACAGTGGCGGGAGCAGCGAGAGCACGGTCGCCGTCGTGCCGTCGGGTTGCTGGACCACGGTGAAGCCGGCGATGAAGCCGACCATCAGCACCATCGAGATGGGCGTGAGCACCGACTGCATGTCCTCCTGCCGGGACACCAGCGACCCCGCTGCCGCGAACACCGTCGCGTAGAGGAAGAAACCGAGCACGTACCACAGCAGGCCCCACAGCAGCGTGCTGGCGGCGATGCCGGTGATCGTCAGCACGCCCGCCGCACTCGCCATGATCAAGCCGCCCACGCTCAGAATGGTGAGCTGCACCAGACCGACCAGCCCGAGCCCGATCACCTTGCCGAGCAGCAGGTGCCATGGGCGCACACTGGACAGCAGAATCTCCACCACCCGGCTGGACTTCTCCTCGACGACACCCTGCGCGACGAGCGCGCCGTACGCCGTGATTCCCATATACAGCAGGAACATCATCACGAGCGCCACCACGATCCGCTGGCCGCTGTCCGGATCCGGCTGCTCCAGCGTCGTGACCTGCAGCCGCGCCGCATCCACATCGCTGAGCACGGCGGCGGGCTCGAGACCGGCCTGCGCGAGCTTCGCCTCCAGCACTTCCTGCTGGGTGATTCCGGTGAGCAGACCGCGCACCTGGTTGTCCAATTCGGACTTCACGAGCACGTGCAGGTTCGCCGGGCTGCCGGAGACGAGCGCGTCGAGGTCCCCGGCCGTCACCTGCGCCCGGCCCTGCGCGGCATCGCCCACAGTGGTCGTGACGACATCGGTGCCCAGCTGCCGCGCACCGGCTTCGAGTGGCTCGGCGATCGCGGCGGCCTGGCCGGTGAGCCCGACGGTGGTGCGCTGGGCGTTGTCGAACACGTTCGCCTGGAACAGCAGGTAACCCGCGAGTACGGCGAGAATCACCAGCGTGCCGACAACGAACCCGCGCGTGCGCAGGCGCGTGTTCAGCTCCCGCTGCGCGACGAGGCGTACGGCGGTCGCAGGGGATACCGAGTGGCCGGGACGGTTCACTTGGCAGCTCCTTCGGTGACCGCGTTCCGGAACAGTTCCGTGAGTGACGGGTGGGCGCGGGTGAACTCGTGCACCGGCCCGGTGGCGAGGGCCGCGGCCAGCACCACCTGGTCGTCGGTGCCGGGAGCCAGTTCGAGCAGCGTGCCGTCGCCGTTCTCGTCGACCACCCTGACGCCCGGCAGCGTTGCTGCCCAGCCGGGCGGCGCAGCCGGTGCCACGACGGTGAGCCGGGCGGCGGCTCCCGCGGTGAGCCGGCCGACCGAACCGCACGCCACAATCCGTCCACTTCGGATGATTCCGACGCGGTCGCAGAGCCGTTCCACCAGTTCCAGCTGGTGGCTGGAGAAGATCACCGGCACACCGGTGGCCGCTTTCTCGCGCAGCACCTCGCTCATCACGTCCACCGCGATGGGGTCGAGGCCCGAGAACGGTTCGTCGAGCACCAGTACCTCGGGCTCGTGCACCAGTGCGGCGGCGAGCTGCACGCGCTGCTGGTTACCGAGCGAGAGCTTCTGTACCTCGTCTTTGCGGCGATCGCCGAGCCCGAGCCGTTCGAGCCAGCTCTCCGCGCTGCGGTGCGCGTCGTTGGCAGGCATGCCGTGCAACTGCGCGAGATAGACGAGCTGGTCGAGCACCTTCATCTTCGGGTAGAGGCCACGTTCCTCTGGCATGTACCCGATCCGGGTGCGGGTCTCGTGGGCGATGGGTGTGCCGTCGAAGCGTACCTCGCCGGCGTCGGCGCCGAGTACGCCGAGCACGATCCGCATGGTGGTGGTCTTGCCTGCGCCGTTGCTGCCCACGAAGCCGAACAGTTCGCCGGGCAGCACCTCGAAGGTCACCGAGTCGAGCGCGACGACGTCGCCGAAACGCTTGGACACTCTGTCGATCTCCAGCGTGCGCTCACCCATGGTGCTGCCCCTGTCTCGCCCGGCCGCGTCACCGAGCAGGATATCCGCGATCATGCCGGACGTGGGCGACCCGTCAGGAGATGTCGGCCAGGCCGTACAGCGTTCGCTCCACGAGGTCGCGCACCCGCTCCTCGGTGGCCTGCGCCTCGGCTGGGACGAGGCCGAGCCGGGTGCGCCGGTGCAGCACGTCGGCGGCGTCCAGCGCACCTTCGTGCCGGACGGCCCACACGACCTCCGCCGCCGTCACCTCGCAGCCGTCGAAGAGTGGCAGGCCGAGGTCCGGATCAACCTCGCCGAGGGCGGCGACCCGGGGCGCCTCGGTGCCGTACTTGGCGACGAGTCGAGCCGGAGCATCCACAGTAGACAACGCTGCCCGATCGGCGGCGCCCAGCAGCGGCAGGTGCGCGGTCCGTACCGGGCCCGCCTGCAGTCCCGCGGTCCGGACCGCGGTCGTGACGGCGTCCTCGGCCATCTTCCGGTAGGTGGTGAGCTTGCCACCCACGACCGTGATGATGCCACTGGTGTCGTCGGTGATTACCGCGTGCCTGCGGGACAGGTCGGCGGTCTGCCCGTCGGCGGCGAGTAGCGGGCGTAGTCCGGCGAAGGTGCCGAGCACGTCAGCGGCCCCGAGTCTGCGCGCCAGCACCGTTGAGGCGATGTCGAGGAGGAAGTCCACATCGGACTGTGGTGCTTTCGGGACGTCCTCCGGCTCGCCGGTGAGCGGCTCGTCGGTCAGGCCGAGGTAGAGCTTGCCGCTGGGCTGGGGAAGCAGGAACACGAACCTGCTGTGCTCGCCTGGTACTGGCACCAGCACCGCTGTCTCACTGAGTCCAGTGTGCTCGGTGGCGAGCACCAGATGCGAGCCGCGCGAGGGGCGCAGTCGCACCGACGACACCAGGCGGCCCGCCCAGACACCGGCGGCGTTGATCACCTGGCGGGCATGCAGCTCCACCATCTCGCCGCTGAGCTCGTCGGTCGCGCGCACCCGGTCGCCCCGCACCTCGGTGGCGCGCAGCCGCGTCAGAATCCGGGCACCGAATCCCGCGGCCGTTCTGGCGAGTGCCACCACGAGGCGGGCATCGTCGGTCAACGCGCCGTCGAACGACAGCAGCCCACCATTCAGGCCGGTGCGGCGCAGCCCGGGTGCCAGTGCGAGGGCCTCGGCCGCCGGGATCGAGCGTGGACGTGGCAACAGCGTCGACGGGGTGCCCGCGGAACGGCGCAGTGCGTCCCCCGCGTGCAGCCCAGCCGCGGCGAGCAGCCTGCTGCCGCGTGACGTCGTGTCGAACAGCGGCAGGAGCTGGGCGAGCGGGCGGGTGAGGTGCGGCGCGGTCCGCGTCATCAGGATGCCGCGCTCCACCGCACTTTCCCGCGCCAGCACCACATCGCCGTGCGCGAGGTAGCGCAGCCCGCCGTGCACGAGCTTGCTCGACCAGCGGGATGTGCCGTAGGCGAGGTCGTGTGCCTCGACCAGCGCGACGGAAAGGCCGCGGGACGCGGCGTCCAGTGCGATGCCTGCGCCGGTCACCCCGCCGCCGATCACAATGAGGTCCACCCGCTCGCCGGAGGCCAGCTCGGTGAGTTCCCTGGTGCGGCGCCTGGCCGACAGCGATGCCCTGATCATGGTGCGAGTGCCGCGTCGAGAACGTGCCGCAGCTCGGCCAGCAGGCTGTCCTCGTCGAGGTCGGCGGTGGCAGGACGCAGGGACATCACGAACGACTGCACGACCAGGAGCACCACGCGGGCCTGCGTGGCGGTCTCACCGCGCCGCACCGAGCCGTCCTGTTGTCCGGCCACGACGAGTGCGTGGATGACGTTCTCGGCGAGTTGCTGCGTCGCGCCGAGCCGTTGCGTGATGTAGGGCAGCAGGAGTTCGGGGTCGAGGTCGAGCACCGTGCGCATGAGTGGGTCGGCGACCAGGGCACGCACTGCGGCGACCGCACTGTCGGCCAGGCGCTGCCGTGCGTGTGCCGCGCCGGTTACCTCGGCGGCCACGTTGTGCAGCAACGTGCCGAACTCGCGCGTCATGAGCGCGGCGAGCAGGCTCCGCACGTCCGGGAAGCGGCGGTACAGGGTCATCCGGCTGACCTCGGCCGTCCGCGCGATCTCGGCGAGCGTGGTCCGCCGCATTCCGTTGGCCAGCACGCACTTCTTCGCCGCGTCGAGCAGCACGTCGTCGGGGACCCGGCTGGCCGCGGTGCGTTCGCGGGTGGCGGCCAGTGCACTGCGGCCGGCGACAAACATGTGACGTTCCGCCTTCATATGTCACACTCTAGTGGTGACCGACAGTATTGACCACCGGCTGCGCGGCGCCTGGACGCCCGAGGGTGCCGACGCCGTGGCGCTGGCTCCCGCGGCACTGCGCTGGCTCGTCCAGCGTATCGGCCGCCTGGCCCCTGGCGCCCCGCTCGCACCGGATTCGGCGATCGCGGTCGCGCCGTCCGGCCTGCCCGCCGCCGCATTGGCCCAGCTCACCGAGGTCGTCGGTGCCGGTCAGGTACTGAGGAGCTCCGAGGAGCGGCTGGCCCGCAGCGGGGGCCTTTCCTATCTCGATCTGGTGCGCCGCCGTTACCCAGCAGCCGGAATCGCGGTGCCCGACGCCGTGGTCCTGCCCGCCGACCCGGACCAGGTGCAGCGGGTTCTCGACGTGTGTGTTGCCCACGACATCGGCGTGGTGCCCTTCGGTGGTGGCACCTCCGTGGTCGGCGGGGTCTCCGCGGTACGCGGGGACAAGGACTGCGTGCTGGTGCTCGACTTGGAACGGCTCAACCGGCTCGTGTCCGTCGATCCCGTCTCCCGTATCGCCGTCCTGCAGGCCGGGATGCGCGCGCCCGACGCCGAGCGCCAGCTCTCCCTGCACGGCTTCACCCTCGGACACGTGCCTCAGTCGTTCGAGCGCGCGACCATCGGTGGCTTCGCGGCGACCCGCTCGGCAGGCCAGGCGTCGTCCGGCTACGGGCGGTTCGAGGACATGGTCACCGGTCTGCGCCTGGCCACGCCACGCGGCGAGTGGCGGCTCGGCGTGGCGCCCGCCTCCGCGGCCGGGCCCGACCTGCGGCAGCTCGCCATCGGCAGCGAGGGCACGCTCGGCGTGATCACCGAGGTGGCCGTGCGGGTGCGCCCGCTGCCGGAGACCGAACGCTTCGAGGCGTTCGCCATCGACGGCTGGGAGCGCGGCAACGCGCTGGTACGCCACCTGGCGCAACGTGGTCTGCTCGCCGATGTGACCCGATTGTCCGATGTGGACGAAACGGCGTCGTCGCTGGCGCTGTCGGCGGGGTGGGGGACCGCACTGCTGCGGCGTTACCTCGCCGTGCGGGGGATTGCCGAGCCGTGCCTGCTGATCCTCGGCTGGTACGGCGAATCGCTGCGCCGGCGGCGCGAGGCGGTGCGGAGCCTGCGTGCGGCGGGCGCGGTCGGACTCGGGCAGGCTCCGGGGCGGGCCTGGCTGCGACACCGCTTCGCCGGGCCACGGCAGCGGGACGCGCTCCTGGCACTCGGTGTGTGCGTCGAGACACTCGAAACCGCCACGCGCTGGGCGAATCTCGATGCGCTGTATGCGAAAGCGCGTGCCGCCCTGCGTGACGCGCTCGGCGATCCGCTCGTGTTCTGCCATATCTCGCACGCCTACGAGACGGGCGCCTCGCTGTATTTCACCGTCCTCACCGCGCGCGACGAGAACGACCCCATCGGGCAGTGGGAACGGGCGAAGCACGCGGCGTCGGCGGCGATCGCGGACGAGTCACTGGGGACGATCTCGCACCACCACGCCGTCGGCACCGAGCATGCCCCCTATCTGGAGGCTGAGATCGGTGCCGTCGGCGTGGCAGCACTCGCGGCGGTGAAGCAGGCGGTGGATCCCACCGGGATTCTCAACCCCGGCAAGCTCCTCCCTTAACGGCGCTACCTCAGTCGAACACCACGACGCTGCGCAGTACCTCGCCCTTGTGCATCCGCTCGAACGCATGCTCCACGTCGCCGACGCCGATGCGCTCGGTGACGAACTTGTCGAGCGGCAGCCTGCCCTGCAGGTACAGGTCCACCAGCATCGGGAAGTCCCGCTCCGGCAGGCAGTCGCCGTACCAGGACGACTTGAGCGAGCCGCCGCGGGAGAAGAAGTCGATCAACGGCATGTCGTCGAGACGCATGTCCGGTGTGGGGACACCGACGAGCACGACCGTGCCGGCGAGGTCGCGGGAGTAGAAGGCCTGCTTCCAGGTCTCCGGCCTGCCCACCGCGTCGATGACGACGTCGGCACCGAAGGAGTTGGTCAGTTCCCGGATCGCCTCGACGATCTCGTCCTGACTCTTCCCGCGCGCGTTGAGAGTCGCCGTGGCGCCGAAGTCCTTGGCCCACGCCAGTTTCCGGTCGTCCATGTCGACCGCGATGATGGTGGTGGCACCGGCCAGCCGAGCGCCCGCGATCGCGGCATCACCGACACCGCCGCAGCCGATGACGGCCACCGAGTCGCCACGCGTAACGGCGCCGGTGTTGATGGCGGCACCGATTCCCGCCATCACACCGCAGCCGAGAAGGCCGGCCACCGCGGGCTCGGCTTCCGGATTGACCTTTGTGCACTGTCCGCTGTGGACAAGGGTCTTCTCGAGGAACGCCCCGATGCCAAGCGCCGGGCTCAGCGGCGTGCCATCGGCCAGCGTCATCGGCTGGCTGGCGTTGAAGGTCGAGAAGCAGTACCACGGCTTGCCGCGCTTGCACGCGCGGCAGGTGCCGCACACGGCCCGCCAGTTCAGCACGACGAAATCGCCCGGCTCGAGGTCGGTGACACCCTCGCCGACCTTCTCGACATAACCGGCTGCCTCATGACCGAGCAGGAACGGGAACTCGTCGTTGATCCCGCCTTCGCGGTAGTGCAGGTCCGTGTGGCACACTCCGCACGCCTTGACCGACACGACCGCCTCACCCGGGCCGGGGTCCGGCACGAGCACCGTCTCAAGGGAGACCGGCTCACCCTTCGCGCGGGACACCACACCCTGCACCTCGTACGGCATTTCGCTTCAGTCCTTTCAACAACGTTGTTCTGTGCCGCAGCTTGCCACGGAACATGCACTCATCGCGACATCCGCATGGCTTTGGCCACGAGTCTTGCGGTGACCGGAAAGCGGCTTGCCTCCTCAGGGCTCGATGAGGTAGGCGATCCCGCCCGGCCCGCCGGCAACGGTGCCGTCCGCGGTGTGGCGTCTGGTGCGTTGCCAGATCGTCTCGAACTGTGCGCGCGGGTACACCCTGCGCACGTCGTCCGCGGCCGGATCGTTGACGATCACGTCACCGTCTTCGGTGCAGCCGGTGACCACGAGCAGGTGACCGGCCGTGTCGTAACCCGCACCGTCGAGCTCGCTCGCCAGGAACGACTGCGAGGTGATCACCGGGACACCGTCGGCGAGGTAGTCCTCCAGCTCGGTCAGTGAGCGCAGGCGGGTGACCCGGCCACGCAGGCCGTAGTGCGCGGCGTAGGCGGTGTTGAACGGCCAGTTCCCGGTGCCGTGGTAGGCATGGTCGTAGGTGCAGCGGGCGGCGTGGGCGACGGGGCGGTCGGGATAGCCCGGTGGGAGCCAGGCGAGTTCGGCGGCATCCGGTCCGCGACCCCAGTACGCCAGCACCATGGCGGTCGAGGCCGGGCTGCACCAGCTCTCGCCACCGCCGCCGTACTCGGGGTAGTTGCCGCGGTGGACGTTCTGGGCAAAGCGGGGTACCGGCAGCTCGATGCCGCGTGCCCGCCCCGGCGCGGAGACCGGCACGGTGAACCGGTCCGGCAACGCCGAGGCCAGCGCACCGACGGCACGCAGTACCGGTGTGACCTGGCTGCCCGCAACCCGAAGGAGGCTCACCCGCAGCTGGTAGGCGTGCAGCCGGACACCGGGTTCGACGGTAAGGGTGTCGACGTCAACGGCGGCGTGTTCATCGTCCTGGCCGGGGATCGTGGTGCGGCGGATGTCGGTGTCGCCGTGCGCCCATTCGGCCAGCACGTACCACGGGGTCACCGCTCCCGTGCTGGTGCGGGTTCTGGCCGACACGCGTAGCCAGGTGCCGGGCGGGGTGTCGGCGTTCCACGACGCGATCAGCTCGGTCGCGGGAAAGCCAGGCGCCTGCACGGGCGAGGTCCACTGTCCGTACTCGGCCGGCTCACCGATGCACACGCCAGCAGCCGTGGCGACGGCACCGGTAAAGGCACCGCGGCCGAACTCCGGCGCGGAGTCCCAGGCGTGGTAGGCGATCCGAGGTTCCGTCTCAGGCCCCTCAGAAGTGGCTGATGTCGAGCGTGCCCTCGGCATGCGCGGCGCGCAGGCGCTTCTTGTCGAACTTGCCGACGCTGGTCTTGGGCACCTCGTCGATGAACGTCCAGTGCTCAGGGAGCTGCCACTTGGCGACCTTGTCGGTGAGGAACTCGCGAAGCTCGTCCGCCGTCACCTGCTGCCCATCGCGCACCACGACCGCCACCAGCGGGCGCTCGTCCCACTTCTCGTCGGGTACGCCGATCACCGCTGCCTCGGCCACCGCCGGATGGGACATCACGAAGTTCTCCAGGTCCACGGACGAGATCCATTCGCCGCCCGACTTGATGACGTCCTTGGCGCGGTCGGTCAGCGTCAGGTACCCGTCCGGGGTGATCCTGCCGACGTCCCCGGTGCGCAGCCAGCCGTCGCGGAACTTCGCCGGGTCGACGTCGCCGTAGTAGGAGGCGGTGATCCACGGGCCTGCGACCTCGACCTCGCCCACGCTCTGGCCGTCCCACGGCACCTCGTTGCCGTTGTCGTCGATGAGCCTGGCCCGCACCGAGGCCGGGAAGCGGCCCTGCGTGTAGCGGTACTGCCAGGCCTCCTCGCCTGTGGCGGCACCGGGCGGCCGGGCGACGCTACCCAGCGGCGAGGTTTCCGTCATGCCCCAGGCATGCAGGATCGGCACGCCGTAGCGCTCCTCGAACGCGTGCATCATCGACGGCGGTGCCGCTGAGCCGCCGACCACGACCTCCCGCAGGTGGGAGATGTCCTGCGGCTTGCCGTCGAGGTACTGCAGCAGGCCCTGCCAGATGGTGGGGACGGCACCGGCGAACGTCGGTTTCTCCGCGGCGAGCATCTGGGCGATCGGCTCCGGCTGCAGGAACCGGTCCGGCATCATCAGGGCGGCCCCGACCATCAACGCCGCGTACGGCAGGCCCCACGACATGGCGTGGAACATCGGCACGATGATGAGCCCCTTGTCGGACTGAGCGAGCCGCATGCTGTCCGTCATGCAGACCTGCATCGAGTGCAGCCAGACCGAACGATGGGAGTAGACGACCCCTTTCGGGTCACCCGTTGTGCCCGAGGTGTAACACATCGCGGCTGCGGAGCGTTCGTCGATGACCGGCCAGTCGAACTGGTCGGGCTGCGCGGCGAGCAGTTGCTCGTAACCGTGCACCTGCACCCCCTCGGGTGCCTCCAGCGTTCCAGGGTCGCCGTTCGCGACGATCACGTGCCGGACCGTCTTGAGCTGCGGCAGTTGTTTGGCCAGCAGCGGGACCAAGGTGCCGTCGACGATGACGACCTGGTCCTCGGCGTGGTTGGCGACGTAGCTCAGCTGCTCGGGAAAGAGCCGGATGTTGAGTGTGTGCAGCACGGCGCCCATGGCGGGGATGGCCAGGTATGCCTCGAGATGCTCGGCGTTGTTCCACATGAAGGTGCCGACACGCTGGTCACCGGTGACGCCGAGGCCGCGCAGGGCGTTGGCGAGCTGGGCCGCGCGCTTGCCGACCTCGCCGTAGCTCCTGCGCCGCGCGCCGGAGCCGGTCCAGGTGATGACCTCGCTGCGGGCGTGCAGCGTGGTGCCGTGACGGAGGAGGTTCGCGAGCGAGAGCTGGTCGTCCTGCATCGTGCTCAACATGGGGACTCCTGCAGGTTCGTTCGACTGTGAACTGGGTGACACGAGAGCCTAGCGGTGACCAAGCAAGCACGGCATGTGTCATGGGCGCAACCCTTACCGAGAGCGGTTGGGCGGTCTCTGCCGGCGTTCGACCGCGCTGACCTGCTTGCCCCTGTTGGGGGGTCATTGCGTGTCGATTTCGCGGTCACGGCCGTGTTGGCGTTTACTGGGCGCGTGGTAAGTGACGGCCTGGCCAGCGCTTGCTGGGGCAAGCGCCTGGGGACCCGGGCTGTCGCCGCTTTCAACGCGGCACCCGAGAAGAAAGGACTAGTACGTTGGCTCTGCCTACGTTGACTCCGGAACAGCGGGCGGAAGCCCTGGCCAAGGCGGCCGAGGCTCGCAAGGCGCGCTCGGAGCTGCTCGCGTCGATCAAGTCCGGCAAGGAGAGCATCGACAAGGTGCTGAACCGGGCGAAGGAAGACAAGACCGTCGGGAAGACGAAGGTCACGCAGCTACTGAAGGCGGTGCCCGGGCTGGGCACGGTCAAGGTGGCCGCGCTGCTCGAGCAGGCCGGCATCGACCCCGACCGTAGGGCCGCCGGCCTCGGCGAGCGTCAGCGCGAAGCCCTCATCAACGCGCTCAAGTGACCAGGCCGCTCGTGGGTGGCTAGCTTCTCAGAACTGGGCTAGCCACTCACGGGGGAGTCCCATGGCCCGCAACAGGGTCACGAACTTCGCTGAGGTCTCGTCCAGCTCCGCCTGCGGGTCCGACTCCGGCACGATGCCGCCGCCCGCATACAGCCGCAGTGACTGGCCGGCGACCTCGGCGCAGCGGATCGACACTGCCCATTCGCCGTCGCCGTCGGCGTCCACCCAGCCGACCGCGCCGGCGTAGTAGCCGCGCTCGAACGGTTCCAGCTCACCGACCAGCTCGCGCGCCGACTCGGTCGGCGTGCCGCAGATGGCCGGCGTGGGATGCAGGGCAGCGGCCAACCGCAACGCGGTCACGTCCCGGTCGATCAGCTCACCGGTGACGGTCGTACCGAGATGCCACATGGTCGGCGTCGACACCAGTTCCGGGACGCCGGGGGCGTCCAGCTTCCGGCAGAACGGCCGCAGTGCCTCGATTACCGCCTCGGCCAGCACCGCGTGTTCGATGTGGTCCTTGCGCGAGGACAGCAGTGCCTTGCCGTTCTCGGTGTCGGTCACCGGATCGGCCGAGCGCGGCATCGACCCGGCGTGCGGGTGCGACACCACGCGGTCGCCATGCCGGGACAGCAGCAGCTCCGGGCTCGCACCGACGAGCGTGCGCCCGCCGGGAAGTCCAGCGCCGAAGGTGTAGCCGCGCCGGTTGTCCTTGACCAGGTTGCGCAGGATCGCCTCGGGCTGCACGGGCTCGTCGAACTCCAGGTCCAATGCCCTGGCGAGGACCACCTTGCGCAGGCCGCGCTCCCGCAGCGCCATCACGGCTCGCGCGACTGCGTCGATGTGCCGCCGGGGTTGCGGAACGAGGCGGACCCGCGCCGGTGTGCCGACGTGCCGGCGCGCCATGGCATCGACCCGCGGATGCACGCCACCTGCCACGCGCGCGTCCTTGGGGATCACGATGCGACCCGGTGTCCCATGATCGGCCGCGCTGTCGAACGGCAGTACGCCAACGGCAATCGGGACCGAAGAGCCGGTGAGCGCCTCGCGGACCCGTTCGCTGAGCCGGATCTCGTCGGTGTCGGTGAGCTCGGCCGATACGCCTGCACCGAGGATTGTGCGGTCCGCGGTCGCGAGGAAGAAGTCCCCGCGCCGGTAGTCCTCGAGCAGTCGCGCGGCGTCCATCCTTCCTATTGTCCGTGCGAATCCGGCATTGGGCCCCACCACCGCTCCGTGACCTCTATCTCCTCCATGGTCAGTACCGCGACGGCTGCGCGGTAACCGGCGCCGGGGTCGAGGTCGGCCATCCTGGTGCCCTCGGGCGTCAGTTCCGGGTGATCGGAGGCGATGAGCCGGGCCGGTTCGCCCGGTGGGGACAGCGTGATGCTCTGCAGTGGGATTCGCAGGCCGCGTCCGGTGGCTTTCATGACGGCCTCCTTGCGGGTCCAGTACCGGAAGAAGCCGTCGGTGCGTTCGGGCGCGGAAAGCCGGTCGAGGGCGGCCAGTTCGGTGTCGTTGAGCGCGTAGCGCAGGAGCCCGTCGTCCGCGCGCCTGCTCGCCGCCTCCACGTCCAGACCTACCGGGGCCCCCGCGGTCAACGCGACACCGACTCGCTCGCCCGCGTGCGAGATGGACAGAGCGAGGTCCACACCTGGTATCCGCGGCGGCCCGTGTTGCTTGTCGCAGTCGGTACACGTGGCGTCGAACTCGACGTCCCCGGGATCGACGCCGAGCCGTTCGGCGGCGACGGTCCGCGCGAGCGTGCGGCCGGTCAGGAACCGCCGCCGGTCGGCGTCCTGGCGGTAGGCCTCGTAGCGTTCCCGCTCGACGGGGGTGAGCAGCGCCAGGTACTCACCGGGGTCGGCAACGGGTCTCGCCCACCACACCACGCAGTCGATCACCCTGCGAACCTACGTGCTCGCCGAGCCCTGCCGCCAGCACCTCGGGTGCGTTACCGTGTTGCTAAGCAACCGCTTAGTCGTCGAAGGAGCCGTGCGGAGCAATGGACTTCAGCTTGAGCGTCGAGGAACGCGAGATCCGGGACTGGGTACGCACCTTCGTGCAGCGGGAGCTGATCCCGCGTGAGCCTGAAGTACTGCGCAGGGAGCGCGCGGGCCAGCCCGGCCTGCCCGCCGACGAGCTGGAGGAGCTGCGGCTCAAGGCGCGGGACGCCGGGTTCTGGGGCGTGCAGACACCGCAGGAATACGGCGGGATGGGCCTCTCCGCGGTCATGACCGCGCTGCTGGAGGCCGAGCTCGGCCGCTCGTTCGTGCCGTTCCGGTTCGGCGGTACCGCTGACAACATCCTCTTCCAGGCCAACGACGAGCAGCGAGAGCGGTACCTGCTGCCCACCATCGAAGGCAAGCGCAGGTCCTGTTTCGCGATCACCGAACCGGGCGCGGGCTCGGACGCCAAGGCCATCCGGACCACGGCCCGCAAGGACGGCGGCGACTGGATCATCAACGGCGAGAAGACCTTCATCACCGGAGGCAACGAGGCCGACTTCGTCATGGTCTTCGCTGTCACCGACCCCGCGAAGGGAGCGGGCGGCGGTGTCACGTGCTTCCTCGTCGACCGCGAGATGGGCTGGCGCTCGGAGTACATCGACACGATGGGCGAATGGGGCCCGGCAGCGCTGATCTTCCAGGACGTCCGCGTGCCGGAAAGTCAGATCCTCGGCGAGCTCGGTCAGGGCTTCGCACTGGCGATGCAGTGGATCGGGCGCGGCCGCTACCTGCTGCCGGCGCGCGCCCTCGGTGCGTGTGAGCGGTTGCTGGCCATGGCCATCGACCATGCCAACACCCGCGAGACCTTCGGCGCGCCCATCGCGGAGCGGCAGGCCATCCAGTGGATGGTCGCCGACTCCGGTGTCGAGATCGAGGCGCTGCGCTGGCTGGTGCTGCACGCCGCCTGGCAGGTGGATTCCGGAATGGATTCCCGCCATGCCCAGTCGATTGCCAAGCTCTACGGCGGTATCAAGGCCAACGAGATCGTCGACCGGGTACTGCAGATCCACGGCGGCATGGGCTACACCCGAGAGCTGCCGATCGAGCGGTGGTACCGCGAACTTCGTTTGCTGCGTATCTATGAAGGCACCGACGAGATCCAGCGCCGGACGATCGCGCGCAACCTGCTGCGGGGCCACGCCAAGATCGGCGGGGCCCTGGGTTAGTAGCTGGCTGCGGCGGCGAGGTGGTCGGTCAGCTCGCCGCCGCAGCGGGCTGGACGGTCAGGAGGAGACGGACTCGCCACGTTCGCGCAACGCGAGTGGCACGCCGGCGAGGTCCTCCTCATTGCACAGGATCTTCAGGTCGTAGTACGGGAAACCGTCGCGGTCGTCGTAGTCGAGGTGGACTGCGAGGACATCCACCGGCTCACCGAGCCACTGCTGGGCCTGCCTGAGCCAGCCGGCGCAGCGCTCCAGCGCGGCCGGAAGATCGTCGTCGCGGAACTCGACCGGGCGGTAGGGAACATCTTGAACCCGGTCCCGCGGGTCAGTGGGCATTGGCAGCCCCGGAGCGACACCCGCATCGTTGAGTTCCAGCTGGATTGTTTCCTCACTCACCCCACGAGCGTCCCTCAGCAGCGGCTTCGGGGCAAGCGTGGGGTCGTCAGGAGTTCGCCAAACCACAGCGCACCTGCTCACGAACGCCCAGCACACGCAGGGCGAGCTCCACGTGGTGGGTGGCCAGCTCGGGCAGTGACAATGCCCCGCGGGGTGAGTACCACCTGGCCACGGCATTGCACATTTCCAATACCGCGATCCGGGTGACGGCGGGTTGCGCGGTGTCGAACACGCCCGTGTGTAACCCTGCCTCGATCGTGTCCGACCACAGCTTTTCGTAGGCGTCGCGTAGCGCGATCACCTCCTGCCGCGCCCGTCCCGACAGGACATCGATGTGGTTGTCCACCACCCTGGTCTCGTTCGGCTGCCGCGCGTGTGTCGTGACGTGCAGGGTGACCAGCCTGCGCATGCGCTCGCACGGGTCGGCGACGTCCGACACGGCCGCGGTCGCGTCGGCCAGCAGCCGCCCGAGGCTGTCGCGCATGATGCCGGCCAGCAGGTCCTCCTTGGTACCCATGTAGTGGTACAGACTGGCCGAGGACAGCTTCGCCGCCTGGGCGAGGTCGCGGATACCGGTGCCGTGAAACCCCTTGGTGGCGAACAGTTTCACGGCTGCCCTGCGCACGCGTTCCCGGCTCGTTACAGCCATCTGCCCTCCACCCGGTCGTAGGAACCCGCGCGCAGGTCGGCGGCGGCCTTGCGCAGCTCGCCCTTGGCGACGCGCTCCGACGGCGTCATCGGCAACGAGTCCACAAAGGTCCAGAAGCGGGGCACCTTGAAGTAGGCGAGCTTGGTGGCGCAGAACTCGGCGAGCTCGGCGGCGGTGACCTCGTGCCCTTCGCCGAGTACGACGTAGGCCTTGATCTCCTCGCCGCGAAGGTCATCCGGTACCGCCAGCACGGCGACCGTGCGTACCGCCGGGTGCAGCAGCAGTGCGCGCTCCACCTCGTCGGCGGCGACGTTCTCGCCGCTGCGCCGGATCATGTCCTTGGTCCGGCCCACGTAGTACACCCGGCCGTCGTCGTCCATCCACGCCAGGTCGCCGGTACGGAACCAGCCGCCGCGGAATGCCGCGGCGGTGGCCTGCGGATCGTCGTGGTAGCCATGCATGAGCCCGACGCCGCGGATCAACAGCTCACCTGTCCGCCCCCGCGGCAGCGGCCGCCCGGACTCGGCGGCGATCATCACCTCACGCCCCGGCGCGGGCCTGCCGATGCACCCGGTGCCGACCAGCTCGTCGTGGTCCTCGGGATACATCCGGATGTCGCCGCCGGTCTCGGTCATCCCGAATGCCTCGAACCACGGCACCCCCCACCGCTGCTCCAGCTCGGCATGCAGCTCGCGCGGGATCGCGGATGCGCTGATGGCGCGGACCTTGTGCAGCCGGTCCTCCGGTGCTGACGGCCTGCGCAGCAGCAGCGTCGGCATGAGTCCGAGGCAGTAGAACCAGGTGACACCGTACTCGCGGATCTTGGCCCAGAACGCCGAGGGGTGGAAGCGGTCGAGTACCACCAGAGTCGCACCGCTTGCGAGTCCGAGTGCGACGTTCCATTGTGGATCGATGTAGTGGAACTGTTGCGCGGTAAGGAGAACATCGCCATCACCGATGTGCGGGAAACCGGTGACCAGGCCGTTGGCGAGCGTGGTCCAGTACCGGTGTGGCAGCACACAGCCCTTCGGAGCGCCGGTGGTGCCCGAGGTGTACTGGATGTTGGTCGGCAGCTCAGGTGCGGGGCGGAAAACGGGTGGTTGCCCGCCCGGGGGCAGGTCGGTCACGGTCAGCACGCGCTCGACCGATGTCCGCGGCGCGATCCCGGTGAGCAGGTCGGTGAACTCGGGCTCCGCGATCACCAGCCTGGCACCGGAATGCGCGAGTACATGGGCGCCGTCCAGTTCGCGGTAGCCCGTGTTGACCGGCACGAGGACGGCGCCGATCCGGGCGAGTGCCAGCCACAGCAGCGGAAACTCGGGCCGGTTGCGTAACATCGCCGCGACCCGGTCGCCGGGCCCGATGCCGAGTGCGGACAGCGCCGCGGCCAGCTCGGCGCTGCGGCGGTCGACGTCGGCGAAGGTCAACCGCTCACCGGTTTCGTCGAACACCCACGCGTCCTTGTCCGGCCAGCGCCGGGCGGCTTCGGTGAGCAGGCCGGTCAGGTCGTCGCTGCGCGCGGTCATCGTGACCGGAACTCCTCGGTGGTCGTGGCGACCTCGGGCGAGTGCTCGGTCAGCAGCGCATGGCTGACCTCGAGTTCGAGCGCCGTCTCGACCACGCTGTCGATGCCGCGGTCGAGCGCGCGCTTGGCCAGCGCGAGCGCCGACGGCGGCTTGCCGGCCAGCTGCGCGGCCCAGCCGGTGGCGAACTCGATCAGGTCCGCACGCGGCACCACCACGTTGACCAGACCCATGTCGTGTGCGCTCGCCGCGTCGACGCGCTCGCCGAGCAGGACCAGTTCCTTGGCCTTGAGTGGCCCGACGAGCAGCGGCAGGAGCCGCGAGGCGGCGCCTGTCACGCTCAGCCCGAGGCCGGCCTCGGGGAAGGCGAACACGGCATCGTCGGCGGCCACCACGAGGTCGCAGCCCAGCGCGAACTCCGCCCCGGCGCCGATCGCGTAGCCGTGCACGGCGGCGAGCACCGGCTGTGGCAGGGCACGCAGCCGCCGGGTCACGTCCTGCAGCCGTTCGAGACGGGCGCGGGAGTCACCGCCGGATGCGGGCTCCTTGAGGTCGTGCCCCGCGCAGAAGGCCCGTCCCCGTCCGACGAGCACCACGGTACGGGCGTCCTCATCGGCCGCGACCGTGTCCAGCGCGGTGACCAGGTCGTCCACCAGCTGCGGTGTCACGGCGTTGAGCCGGTCCGGTCGGTTCAGCCGGACGAACGCAACGCCGTCGGTGACGGTGAGTTCCACGGTCTCCATGTCCGGCAGCCTAGACGAGCCGATCGATCGATCGATAGCGTTGGCGCATGCCGGTACGTGACGCCGCGGCAGCGGACACCGAGGAGATCTGCGCGCTCATCGAGGAGCACGCCCGTTACGAGGGCAACGACGAGCTGAAGCTCGACCGTGCCGAGATGGCGGGACACCTGTTCGGCCCGGAGCCCAAGGCCTGGGTGCTGATCGCCGAGGTCGACGGTGCGGTCGCCGGGATGGCGTTCTGCTCGTGGAACTTCTCGACCTGGGAGGCAAGGCCGGGTATCTGGCTCGACGACATCTTCGTGCGGCCGCGGTACCGGCGGCACGGCCTCGGGCGGGAGCTGCTGGCCGAACTCCGGCGCCGCACCACAGGGCGGGTCGAGTGGGAGATGCAGCAGGGCAACGAGCGAGCCGCCGCGTTCTACGCGGGGCTCGGCGCGGAGCCCGTGCCTGGCTGGATCCGTTACCGCTGGCGCCCTGAACTGCCCTGATGCACGCCGCGTGGTGGCCCGTATCGTATGCATCATGGCTGATGGCTCGAACCGGCGCTCGTCCTCGATCGAGGACTACGTGCGGGCGATCTATGGCCTTGCCGAGCGCGGTGAGCCTGTCACCAACACGACGCTGGCCGGCAGGCTGGAGGTGAGTCCATCCTCGGCGTCCGGGATGGTGACCAAGCTTGCCCAGCAGGGGCTGGTGGCGCACGTGCCGTACCGGGGGATCGAGCTCACCCCGGACGGCAGGCAGCTGGCGCGGTCGGTGCTGCGCAGGCACCGGCTCATCGAGTCGTATCTCGTGTCGGAGCTCGGCTACACGTGGGACGAGGTGCACAGCGAGGCGGACGGGCTCGAGCACGTTGTGTCGGACCGGCTCATCGAGCGCATCGCGGCCAAGCTCGGTAACCCGGTCCGCGACCCACACGGTGACCCGATTCCGGCCGCGGACGGCAGTGTGGAGGAACTGTCGACGCGCCTGCTCGACGAGCTGCCGGCGGGTGCCATCGGCGAGATCGTCCGGGTCTGGGACACCGATCCGGATCTACTACGGTACCTCTCCGAGCGGGCGATCACCCTGGGTGAGCGGATCGAGGTCGTGGAGCGTCAGCCGTTCGGCGGTCCGATCGTGGTGAAGGTCGGCCCACCTACTCAGGCGGCCATCCACGCGCTGGGTACCGAGATAGCGCAGGCGCTATCTGTAGCCGTCCGCTGACCGGTTGCCGCCCGCAGCGCGAGTCCCCCGCTCCGGTGCGCGAGTTGCCCCGTCCGGTGCGCGAGTGGCCCGCTCGGGTGCGCGAGTTGCCCGCTCGGGTTGGCGAGTTGCCCGCTCGGGTTCGCGAGTTGCCCGGTCCGGTTGGCGAGCTTCCCGTTGTGGTCCGCGAGTCCCCCCGTCCGGTGCGCGAGTTGCCCGCTCGGGTCCGCGAGTTGCCCGCTGCGGTGTGCCTGCGAGAGCGGGCAACTCGCTTGCTGGGAGGGGCAACTCGCGCGCAGGGCCGGGGGACTCGCGTGCAGGAACGCGGAACTCGCGCGCTGGAGTGGGCAACTCGCGGGCTGGAGTGGGCAACTCGCGGGCTGGAGTGGGCAACTCGCGTGCGGGAGCGGGGGACTCGCGCGCTGGAAGGGGGACTCGCGGGAGGTGAGGGGGCGAGCAGGGTCCTTCGCCCCTGTTTCCGGCAGGCTCGGCTCTCATACGCTGCCCCGATCCTCGACGACGCGGGAGCGATGATGACCGGTCAGCAAACCTCACAGACGGACCGGGCGCGGGAGCTTGAGTCGCTGCTGGCGACGGGGCCGTTCGCGGCGGCACTGCGCGCCGCGATACGCGCACGGGGCCTCGGGCTCGAGCGGATCCAGTACCGGCTACGCAGCCGTGGCGCACCGGTCAGCCTGGCAACGCTGAGCCACTGGCAGTCCGGCCGGTGCCGGCCGGAGCGCGCCGGATCCCTCGCCGCACTGCGATGTCTCGAAGAAGTGCTCGAAGTTCCTCAGGGGGCGCTGATGCGGCTCCTGGCCACCGACAACGGCGCGAACGGCAGCACGTAGCACCGGGAACACGAGGCTCACCGCGGAACAAGT
Source organism: Saccharomonospora sp. NPDC046836 (assembly GCF_040645195.1). Classification (NCBI taxonomy): domain Bacteria; kingdom Bacillati; phylum Actinomycetota; class Actinomycetes; order Pseudonocardiales; family Pseudonocardiaceae; genus Saccharomonospora; species Saccharomonospora sp. NPDC046836. The sequence goes on along the minus strand of NZ_JBEYXW010000020.1, from coordinate 39,642 downwards.
CCGCTTTCATAGGCGGCGATCACGAGCTGCGCGCGGTCGCGTGCGTGCAGTTTGGCGAGCAGCCTGCCGACGTGGGTCTTCACAGTCGCCATGCTGAGGTGTAGCTCGGCGGCGATCTCGGCGTTGGAGAAGCCCCTTGCGATGAGCAGTAGCACGTCACGCTCACGGTTCGTGACAACGTCGAGCCCACGCGCAGAGGACCGCCGCGGCTCGGGTGGTCGCCGCGCGAACTCCTCGATCAGCCGCCTGGTCACGCTCGGCGCGAGCAACGCCTCCCCGGCCGCCACCACCCGGATCGCGGCGAGCAGGTCCGCCGGTGGCGTGTCCTTCAGCAGGAACCCGCTCGCACCCGCGCGCAGCGCCGCGTAGACATAGGAGTCCAGATCGAACGTGGTCAGGATCAGCACCCGCGCCGCGCCCGGCTCGGCGGTCCGCGTCAGCAGGCCCGTTGCCTCGATGCCGTCCATCTCCGGCATCCGGACGTCCATGAGCACCACGTCGGGACGCTCCCGGCGGGCTACCTCGACCGCCTCGACCCCGGTCGTGGCCTCGCCCACCACGGTCAGCCCCGGCGCACTGTCCACGAGCATGCGGAAACTGCCGCGCACGAGCGCCTGATCGTCCGCCACGAGCACACGCACGTCACCCATACGGCAGCACCGCCGACACCGCGAACCCGCCGCCCGGCCGGGGGCCGGCGCGCAGCGTGCCGCCGTACACCGACACGCGTTCCCGCATTCCCAGCAGGCCGTGCCCCGGCGCTGCCGTGCCGTGCCCTGGCCCATCATCGGTGACGTCGACGCGCACGGTGCCTCCCTCGGCGACCACCGCGGCCCGGCACCGCGCCCCGCCGCGGGAGCAGGCGGCATTCGCCAGCGCCGACATGTCGGTGGTCGTGCTGCCGTTCGTCCAGTTCTGCCTGGCGGCGTTCGGCGCCTTCACGGTCACCTCCGAGTACGGCAGCGGCATGATCCGCGGCACGCTCGCCTCGGTGCCCCGGCGTGCGCGGCTCTTCGCGGGCAAGGCAGTGATCGTCGGCGGAGTTTCCCTGCTCACCGGGCTGATCCTGACGTCGGCGATGCTCGGTGCGGTGACCGCGATCGTCGGTGACCGGCCCGCGCCCATCGCACCGTGGCCCTCGGCGGCGGACGGTGTTCCCGCGGCGCTGGCCTCGACGGCAGTGCTGATGGTTGTCGGGCTGGTCGGGTTCGGCGTCGGTGCGCTGCTGCGCTCGGCGGCGGGCACGCTGGTGACGATGACCGGGTTGCTGTTCGTGCTGCCCGTGGTCGCCAGTTTCCTGTCGTCACCGTGGAACGTGCGAGTCGGCGCGGTCCTGCTCCCGAACCTGGGTGTGCAGCTGGCAGGCGAAGCAAACGACCCCGTGCTGTCATCCGCCGGCGCCGCGATCGCACTCGCGGCATACCTGGTGCTGGCACTGGGCGCGGGTGGTTACGCGCTCATCCGGCGCGACGCGTAACCCGGCCACGCCGACCACGGCGATCCTTGCTTTGCTAGAACGATGACCACCGATGCGCGCACTGCCGCACGGCTCGCCGAGTCAGCGGGGCGGCTCCTGCTCGACGTGCGGGCTGGCGAGCTGGACCCGAAGGCACTCGGCACGCGCGGCGACACGCTGTCGAACAGGCTGCTGCTGGACCGCCTGGCCGCGGACCGCCCCGGCGACGCGGTGCTTTCCGAGGAGTCGGCCGACAGCCCTAGCAGGCTCGCCGCGCAGCGCGTGTGGATCATCGACCCGCTCGATGGCACGCGCGAGTTCGCCCGGCCGGGCCGTACCGATTGGGCCGTGCACGTCGCGCTGTGGGAGGCGGGTAAGGGCATCACAGCCGCGGCCGTGGCACAGCCCGCGCTCGGCACGGTCTACGCCAGTGACGACGCCGTGCTCGCCGCGCGCCGGGACGGCCGGCTCCGCATCCTGGTCAGCGACAGCAGGCCGCCGGTCTTCGCGGCAGCGGTGGCCGAGGAACTGGATGCCGAGCTGGTTCCCATGGGGTCAGCGGGTGCGAAGGCGATGGCGGTGCTGCGCGGTGAGGCCGATGCCTACGTGCACGCCGGTGGCCAGTGGGAGTGGGACTCCGCCGCGCCGGTCGGTGTCGCACTGGCCGCGGGGCTGCACGCCTCCCGGGTGGACGGCACGCCGCTGCGCTACAACGAGCCGCACCCGTACCTGCCCGACCTTGTCATCTGCCGCCCCGAGCTGGCCGGGCGCCTCCTCGCCGCACTCGGCTAGCCGGCGAGTGTCGTGAGGATCTGCTCGCCGTACTTGGCGAGCTTGTTCTCCCCCACCCCGCTCACCCCGCCGAGCTCCTGCAGCGTCGCCGGAGCGGTGGTGGCGATGGCGCGCAGCGTCGCATCGTGGAACACCACGTACGCGGGCACGCCCTGCTCTTTCGCCGTTGCCGCACGCCAGGCGCGCAGCCGCTCGAACACCGGCACGGCCTCCGCGGACAGCTCGGCGGCGGCAGGTGCCTTGACGCGGGCCGCCTTGGCCGCCCGTTTGGGCTCGCGCCGCATGGCGACAGTGCGTCCCCGGTAGAGCACCTCGTCGCTGCCCTCGGTGACGACGAGTGTTCCGTAGTCGCCCTCGACCGCGATCAACCCGGCGGCGAGCAACTGGCGCACCACACCACGCCACTCGCCCTCCGACAGCTCGGCGCCGACGCCGAATACGCTCAGCGAGTCGTGATCGTGCTGGATGACCTTGGCCGTCTTACGGCCGAGCAGGATGTCGATGATCTGTCCCGCACCGAACTTCTGCCTGCGCTCCCGGCGCAGACGCACCACAGTGGACAGTAGCTTTTGTGCTGCGACCGTGCCGTCCCATGACTCCGGCGGTGACAGGCACGTGTCGCAGTTGCCGCAGGCGACGCCGTTCTGGCCGAAGTAGGCGAGCAACCGCACGCGGCGGCACTCGACGGTCTCGCAGAGCGCGAGCATCGCATCGAGGTGCGAGGTCAGTTTGCGTCGATGCGCTGAGCTGGCGTCCTCGGAGCTGTCGATCAGCTTCCGTTGTTGCACCACGTCCTGCAGGCCGTAGGCGAGCCACACGGTCGAGGCCTGCCCGTCTCGCCCTGCGCGGCCGGTCTCCTGGTAGTAGCCCTCGACCGACTTGGGCAGGTCGAGGTGCGCGACGAAACGGACATCGGGCTTGTCGATACCCATGCCGAACGCGATCGTCGCGACCACGACGAGGCCGTCCTCGCGCAGGAAGCGTGCCTGGTGTGCGGAGCGGGTCTGCGCATTGAGCCCGGCGTGGTACGGCAGCGCCTCGATGCCGTTGCGTACCAGGAACTCCGCGGTCTCCTCCACCGACTTGCGGCTCAGGCAGTAGACGATGCCCGCGTCACCGGGGTGCTCGCTACGTAACAGCTCGAGCAGCTGTTTCTTCGGCTCGTTCTTCGGCACGATCCGGTATTGGATGTTCGGCCGGTCGAAGCTGGCCACGTGCTGGTGGGCGTCCTCGAGCTTGAGCCTGGCGACGATCTCGGCGTGCGTGGCCTGCGTCGCGGTCGCGGTCAACGCGATCCGCGGCACCTGCGGCCAGCGCTCGTGCAGCTCGGACAGTGCCAGGTAGTCGGGCCGGAAGTCGTGTCCCCACTGCGCGACACAGTGCGCCTCGTCGATGGCGAACAGCGCGACCGTGCCACGGTCGAGAAGTCGATGTGTCGACTCCACGCGCAACCGTTCCGGCGCCAGGTAGAGCAGGTCGAGCTCACCCGCGAGGAACTCCGCCTCGACCATGCGACGCTCGTCCGGGCCCTGCGTCGAGTTGAGGAAGCCGGCCCGCACGCCGAGCGCGCGCAGCGCGTCCACCTGGTCCTGCATCAGTGCGATGAGCGGGGAGATCACGACGCCGACGCCGTCACGCACGAGCGCGGGTATCTGGTAACACAGTGATTTCCCGCCGCCGGTGGGCATCAGCACCAGTGCGTCGCCGCCTGCCGTGACGTGATCGATGATCTGCTGCTGGCCCGCGCGGAACGAGTCGTAGCCGAAGACGCGCTTGAGCACCTGCAGTGTCTCGGGTGAGGTCACCCTACGACCCTAGGCGAAGAACTCGGCGAGCATCCGACCGTGCACCTTCGCCTTCAGCATGTGGGTCTGCCCTGGCTCGGTGTGGTACCGGGCGGTCGGCAGCAGGCCGGCGAGCGCCTTGACACTGTTGCGCATCCACTGCGGGCTCTTGCCGCCGTCGGCGACGAGGGTGGGCACGGTGACGCCGGTCCACTTGTCCGAGGGCAACGGCTTCCCCTGCTGGTACGGGCCCACGAACGCGAAGTCGTAGGGCAGCGTATGGGCGACGCCCTTGAGCTTGGACCACGCCGGCATCAGCCGCATCAGCAGGATGGCGAAGCCGGGAACCTGCACCTGCCGCATGAATCCCGCGACGGCGCCGCCGCGGCGGCCCGCCGCGACCCACTGCGCGGTGTGCTCGCCGTAGTCCGCGGGGATCGGTGGCCGGGTGTTGTCGACGATGAACGGAGGCTCGTAGAGCGCGAGCTTGCGCATCGGCAGCCCACTGTTCGCTGCTTCGAGCGCGAGCGCCGCGCCGGAGGAGGCCCCGAAGACGTACGCCGAGCCACCGGCTTCCTCGAGCAGTGCCTGGAGGTCTTCGAGTTCCCGTTCCGGGGCGTAGGGCTTGGTGTCGCCGCTTTCGCCACGGCCGCGCCGGTCGTAGGTGTAGACCGTGAAGTCGCCGGAGAGTTGGGCCGCCAACGGCCGCATCGGCCCCTGGCCGCGGTAACACATTGCGCCGTCGACGAGCACGAGCGGCTCACCGCTGCCCACCTTCTCGTAGGCGATCCTGGTGCCGTCGCGTGAGGTGACAGTGGTCATGAGTTGCCTCCGTTCGTGGGCAGCTCGCTCAGCCATGCCTGCCAGCTGCGTTCGATTTCCGTGGTGTCCTTTGTGGAGAAAACGGCATGCCCCAGTACGAGTGAGCCGTGAAAACCCTGCATGAATCGGTATAGGGAGTCGGCGGTGCGAATGCCGATGGTCTGCGAGTTCGCGGAGTAGACGGTGCCCTCGATGACCTGACCGTGCACAGTGAAGCGTGCCGGATCGCCCACACCTGCCGCGTCCCCGAGGCCCAGCGCTTCGCGCACGTTCGCCCAGATCTCCCGCCAGTCGCCGACCGGTGGGCCGAAGATCGTGATCGGTGTGCCGACGCGACCGGTGAAGTGAGTGAGGTAGGTGGCCAGTGTGCGGAAGAACAGGTCCAAGCCCTTGCCCATCGCCTCGAACTCGTCGGCCCAGTCGTCGCCTGGAATGAAGCCGCTCGCCACCATGCGAAGCACCGTGCTGCCGCCGGCGAGGCCCTCGACCAGGAACTCGTAGGCGAAGAACCGGCCGTCCTCGGCCACCTCGCCGCCGTAGGTGAGGCGGCTCCCATCCGGTGATCGGCGACTCCGGCGCGTACTCGCCGAAGGGCGTGCGTACGGCGCCGCCCTCGCCGGGGTCGACCTCCGTGCGGCCCATGTACCACGAATCGATGCCAGGGCCGGTCGCGATTGCGTCCCACACCTGCTCTGGTGTCGCAGCCAGCTCGACTTCGTCACGGCTTTCGAAGTGATGCCCCATGGTGAGTTCTCCTCCTGTGCTGGATCCAAGTCTCACTGACAACTTTTCTTGTCAAGACGAATTTGTCGGTGCGGACTAGTCCGCACCGGGCGCCGTCTGGCCCGGAAGGGGAACGCTAGGGGCGGCGCCATGAGTGACGAGCGCGCGTTTGCCGCACGAGGGGTCGACCTCAGCCGCCCGAATCCGGCCCGTGTCTACGACTGGTATCTGGGTGGCACCGCCAACTGGGCCGTCGACCGCGAGCTGGGTGCGCAGACGCTCAAGGTGTTCCCGCTGACCAAGCAACTGGCGCAGGCCAATCGCGGGTTCCTGCGCAAGGCGGTGCGCTACAGCATCGCGCAGGGGATCACCCAGTTCCTCGACCTCGGCTCCGGCGTGCCCACCGCGGGCAACGTCCACGAGGTCGCCGACGAGCTCGATCCGGAGAGCCGCTGCGTCTATGTCGACGCCGAGCCGGTCGCCTTCGCGCACTCCCAGATCCTGCTCGAGGAACACGGCGATCCGCGGCGGCACGTGATCATCCAGGAGGACCTCCGCAACGTCGACGCCGTCTGGCGCGCTGCGCTGGAGACCGGAGTGCTCGATCCGTAGCAGCCGATCTGCCTGCTGTTCATGTCGGTACTGCACTTCATCGAGGCCGATGAGGAAGTGGCTGGTGCTCTGGAGAAGTACCGGTCGCTGCTGCCCGGCGGCTCGCTGGTCGCCGCATCGCATATCACCGAACACGTGACGCCGGAGGAGCTCGCCGAGAGCGTGCGGGCCGGTATCGCGCTGTACCAGCGATCGAGCACGCCGATCCGGTCCAGGGGCAAGGACGAGTTCGCACGGTTCTTCACCGGCCTCGATCTCGTCGAGCCGGGCATCACGACCGCACCGGACTGGCACCCCGAACTCGATGGTGACGCACCGTCACCGGGCCGGGCTGGCAACCCGGCCTATTCGGTGTATTTGGCGGGTGTCGCGCGTAAGAACGGCTAGGCTCGGGCCGCCGAGGGAAGGGGTCGCGGTGGAGGAGGTCGTCGGTCCGCAGGGGACGCCGGGCAGGGTTCGGTTTCCCGGGATCAGTCCACGGGCGTACGAACATCCGGTTGATCGCGGTGCGCTCGCGACACTGCGCATGGTTCCCGGGTTCGCCGAGGTGCTCAAGGCGCTGACCGGCTTCTTCCACGAACGCGGCGAGCGGCTGATGGCACTCGGCTCGGCGATCCGCGTCGGCCCCACGCAGTACCCGGAGTTGGACCGGCTGCGGCACGAGTGTGCCGAGGCGCTCGACCTCGACTCGGTGCCCGCCGTCTTCGTTGCCCGCGACGCGGATGCCACCGCGATGACGATCGGTATGGATGAGCCGTTCGTAGTCTTGTCGACCGGCATGGTGGACCTGCTCGATACCGACGGGCTGCGTTTCGTGGTCGGGCACGAGATGGGCCACGTGCTGTCGGGCCATGCCGTGTACCGCACGATGCTGCTGCGGTTGCTGAAGCTGCAGGTGACGATGTCGTGGATGCCGGTGAGCGCGCTCGGCCTGCGCGCGATCATCGCGGCACTGCACGAGTGGTACCGCAAGGCGGAGCTGTCCTGTGACCGTGCCGGTCTGCTGTGCGGCCAGGATCCCGCCGCGGCGCTGCGGACGCACATCCTGCTCGCCGGCGGTGTGGATCCCGCACAGGTGGACATCGCGTCGTTCCTGCAGCAGGCGAGCGAGTACGAGTCCGCTGAGGACATCCGCGACAGCCTGCTGAAACTGCGCAACGTCGAGCTGATGTCGCACCCGCTGGCCGTGGTGCGGGCGGCGGAGTTGCAGAAGTGGGCGGCCTCGGCGGACTATCGTGCTGTGCTGGCCGGCGAGTACCCGCGGCGTGACGGCGACGAGCCGCAGGCGAACTGGGCCGCGGACGTCAAATCGGCGGCGAAGTCCTATCGGGACTCTTTCGCGGCGTCGGCCGATCCGCTGACGAAGGTGTTCAGCGAGGTCGGCGAGGCGGTGTCGGGTGCCGCCGGAAAGGTGTGGAGCAAGTTCTCCCCACCAAAAGACAACGCAAACGGTTAGTTTCTGGCCTGTCAATCGCCCGAATGGGGCGGCGTGTTACAGGTTTCCGGCATGACGTTTCTCATGGAACTTGAGTACCCATTTGGGTGATTTGTGCGGCAATATCACCCGGTACCGAACACAGGTTTCACACAGATTGCTGGGGAGCATCCTTGAGAAAGCCTTTGCGCCGCATCGCTGGTGCTGCGCTTGCCAACGTCCTGATACTGGCCGCCCTCGCGACGCCCGCCCTCGCGCAGGTGGACGAGACCACCACTCCGGACGTGTCGGTTACCACCACCACGACCGCGCCCGCCGAAACCACCTCCGAGACGAGCGAGCCCGAGACCACGGAGCCGTCGACGGAGACCTCGTCGTCCAGCGAGACGAGTTCGGAGGAGCCCACCACTACCACCACGACGACGGAGCCCGAGCCGGAGCCGTCGGACACGGAAGACCCGACCACCACGACCACGGAGCCGTCGGAGACCACCGATTCGCCCGAGCCCACCGAACCGCCCTATGTGGACGACACGGGCTATGGTCTCGACCTCGAGGACGGCCTCGGGCTGCTGCTGATCGCGTGCGCGGCCGGTGAGCCGAAGGACCTCAACTCGCCGGACTTCGAGATCCTCGAGGGCCCCTGGCAGGACGAGACGGATGGCCGCTACTGGCTCTACCTCGTGGACCTGCGGCCCGGCGCCACCTTCGCCGACGGCAACGTCACGGCCGACTGGGTCTGCGGTGGCGAGCCCGGCAACGGCGGTGGTGGCAGCACGCCGATCTCGCCGGTGCCCGGTTCGGGCGACGCCGACGACTGGCAGCGTGAGAACGGCGGCAGCCCCCAGGTCGGCTTCGCGCCGCAGGGTGGGGTTGAAACCGGTGCCGGTGGCGCAGCGTAGGTCTGAGCCCGATGCCTTTTCCGTTGCGCCAGGGCGGCCGTGTCCTCGCGGCCGCCCTGCTCGCCTCTCTCGCGCTGACCGGATGCAGCTCGTCCGCTACGCCGGAGTCGGCGTCAGCCCCGCCGACGTCGGTCCCTGTCACAAAGCCCTACGACAAACTCCGGCCGACGCAGGTGAAAATCCCGAAGATCGACGCCGAATCGTCGCTGATCTCGGTGGCGGTGACCAAGGACGGTGCGATCGCCGTCCCTTCGGCGAAGAACCCGATGCAGGCCGCGTGGTACCGGTTGTCGCCGGTGCCCGGCGAGGTCGGCCCGGCGATCCTGCTCGGTCACGTCGACGGCAACAAGCAGCCCGGCATCTTCTACAAGTTGCACGAGCTGGTCGAAGGTGACGAGATCCTCGTGGAACGCAGCGACGGCGAGGAACTGACCTTCGTCGTCGAGCGCTCCGTCCAGGTGCCGAAGGACGAGTTCCCGACCGAGGCGGTGTACGGCAACACCGACAAGCCACAGCTGCGGTTGATCACCTGCGGTGGCGTCTTCGATCGTGCCGAGCACAGCTACACCGACAACGTCGTCGTCTACGCCAACCTGGTCTGAGCGCGAGTCCCCCCTTCCAGCCCGCGAGTCCCCCGCTCCTGCACGCGAGTTCCCCCTTCGTGCACGCGAGTTGCGCGTTCCGGTTTCCGGAGCGGGCGACTCGTGAACCGGAGCGGGGGACTCGCCGTCTTGAGCGGGGACTCGCGCTCCGGAGCGGGGGACTCGCGAACCGCGCGCGCCTAGATCTCCTCCTCGGCGTCCTCCTCCGCGGCTACCGCGAACCCGAAGGCACGCAAGATCTTGCCCGCGGCCGAGGCGACCCGCGCGGAGCCGACCATTGGCGAGATGGCGATCAGCACGCCCTGCGCCTCCTCGATCGTCACCCCCGCGTCGGCGGCCAATCCGAGGTTGACCAGGTACGACACCGGCGCGGCGTCCATGGCGACGAGCGCGGCCAGCCGGACGAGGAAGTACTGCTTGTCGTCGAGGCCGGAGCTCGCCAGCGAGTCGAGGTTCATCGCGACGAGACGTTCCAGCACGGGGGCGTCGCCTTGTGCGACGGCGTTCAACGTGTCTTGCGGAGCGGAGTCGGCGGTCATCGTTCCTCCTTTGGGCCCGCATCGGCAATGCCGTGTTGAGCGTCGCAGTGCTGGGCGGGCCGGCTATCACCCCGCGCAGGTGATACCGGAGCACCCCGCCGATTGTCGGTGGGCTGCGCGAGAATGATCCACATGGGAGTGCGCGATGATCAGTTCCTGCGAATGGTGAACCGGCTTGCCGAGGTCGAGAGCGCACAGGCGCGGGACTACACGTCGTTCAGCGTGCGCGGCAAGCGGTTCGGCTACCACTGGCCGCGCACGAAGACCGCTGGCCTGAAGCAGACACTGATCGAGCAGAGCGCGCTCGTCTCCGAGCGGCCGGACGTCTTCGAGGTGCAGTTCACCTCAGGGGGATTCGGCTGGGTGGTCGTCCAGTTGCCGAAGATCGCTGCCGACGAGCTCACCGAACTCGTCTACGAAGCCTGGCGCCTGTCGGCCCCGGAAGACCTCGTCGAGCAGCATCCCCTCAGCCGCCGTAGGTAGCTGGTTGCGGTGCCGAGCGGGGCGGAGTTACCGTGAAAGATCATACCCCAGGGGGTATTTGATCGAGGCGGAAGGAGAAGGGATCGTGCTGGAGATCGTTCCCATTGACACTCCGTCACTCGGCGATCGCAGCTACCTGGTGCAAGACGGGGAGGTGGCGTTCGTGGTCGATCCGCAACGCGACATCGACCGCGTGCTTGCTCTCCTGGAAGACCGGGGCGTGCGGCTGACCGATGTGTTCGAGACGCACATTCACAACGACTACGTCACCGGCGGCTTCGCCTTGGCCAAGGTGACCGGCGCGGACTACCACGTCAACGCTGCGGACGCGGTCGATTTCGAGCGGCACCCGATCGAGCCGGGCCAGGTCGTGGCGGTCGGTGACTCGATGCGGGTGCGCACGATCGCCACACCGGGGCACACGTTCACGCACCTCGCCTACGTGCTCGAGGTCCCCGGCGAGACTCCCGCGGTGTTCACCGGCGGTTCGCTGTTGCTCGGTTCGACGGGCCGTCCGGATTTGCTGGGGCCCGCCCACACCGGCGAGCTGGCACGCGCGCAACACGCTTCGGCTCGCCGGCTCGCGGCCGAGCTGCCCGATGAGACCCGGGTCTACCCGACTCACGGCTTCGGCAGCTTCTGCGCGGTGACCGAGGTGAGTGTCGAATCGTCCACGATCGGCCGGGAGAAACAGGCCAACCCTGTGCTCACTCGTTCCGAGCAGGGCTACGTCGACGAACTGCTGGCCGGGCTGGATGCATACCCCGCCTACTACGCGCACATGGCGCCGGCAAACATGGCCGGTCCGCGGGCACCCGAACTCGCGCCGCCGCGGCGGGCTGACCCGGCCGAGTTACGACGCCGGATCGAGACGGGCGAGTGGGTCGTGGACCTGCGGCACCGCACCGCGTTCGCCGCGGGGCATGTCGGTGGCACGCTCAACTTCGGGCTCGAAACCAACTTCGCGACCTACGTTGGCTGGCTGATCCCGTGGGGTACGCCGCTGACGTTGCTCGGTGCGACGGCCGAGGACGTCACCTCGGCGCAGCGGGAACTGGCGCGCATCGGGATCGACCGGCTCGAGGCCGCCGCGACCGGCGGCCCGCGCGACTGGGCGGATCGGGAGCTGCGGTCCTATCCCACGGCGCAGTTCGCCGAGCTGGCGCAGGTACGGCACCACCGCCCTGTCGCGGTGCTGGACGTCCGGCGCAACCAGGAATGGGCCGAGAGCCATCTCGCCGGCGCCGTTCACATCCCGCTGCACGAGTTGCTGACGAGGCTCGCTGAGGTCCCGGCAGCGGAGGTGTGGGTGCATTGCCATTCCGGTTACCGCGCCTCGATCGGCGCGTCGGTACTCGCCGCCGCGGGCCGGTCCGTCGTGGCGATCGACGACGACTACGACAACGCGGGCAGGGCAGGCCTTGACATCGTGCGGCCGGAGACGATGGGGCGCTGAGGCGATACCCTTGGGGGTACATGAGGAGGCTTGCGGTGAAGTTCGAGGCTGAGGAACTGTCCGATGTGGTCGTTCGGTTGCGCCGTGCGCAGGGGCAGATCGGCGGCATCATCCAGATGATCGAGTCGGGTCGGGACTGCAAGGACGTCATCACGCAGCTGGCGGCCGCGTCCCGCGCGCTCGATCGCGCCGGGTTCAAGATCATCGCCACCGGGTTGGACAAGTGCGTCGCCGATGGGGAGGCGGGTTCCGCGGAGGCGGCGGCCAACCGGGCGCAGCTGGAGAAACTTTTCCTCACGCTGGCGTGACCACGGCCGTTGTGGCCCGCTGTCGAGGTGCTGCCCGACCTGCGGCTATGGTGCCCACGTGAGTACGGAAGGGCCGGTGACACTGATCGCCGTCGCGAAGGCCGCGGGCGTGTCCAAGACGACGGCTTCCGACGCATTGCGCAACTCCGGTCGGGTTTCCGAGCGGACGCGCCAGCACGTCATCGCCGTCGCAAACCGGCTTGGTTACACACCGAACCCGTCCGCTCGCTCACTGCGCATGGCCACAACGGGCGCGATAGGTCTGCACCTGCCCGAGGTCCTCACGCGGTCCGAGTACTACATGTCGTTCGTGTTCGGCGTAGTGGATCAGGCGGCACGAATGAACTGCGACGTCACCCTGCTGACCTCACACCACCCGCCGTCGCGGGCCACCCATCGCGTGGACGGTGTGGTGCTCGGTGATCCATTGGAGACGGACGCAGTGGTGCGCGGGCTGCTGGACTCGTCGGTGCCGGTCGTGACCTGCGAGCGGTTCACCGGTGATGCCGAGCCGGCAGGTGTGGTGCTGTCCGATCACGGTGCGCAGCTCGAGCGGCTGCTCGGCCATCTCGCCGATGCCGGGGCCCAGCACATCGCCCTGCTCGCGTCGAGCACGGTCACCGACTGGGGCCGGACCCTGCAGCGGACGTATCTCGACTGGTGCGAGCGGAATGGCCGCCACGCACGGCTGCGGGAGATGGCATTCGGCTCACCGACGACGGTCATGCAGGACCACGTGCGTGCCCTGCTCAACGCCGAGCCGGAGGTCGACGCGCTCGTGTGCGCACCCGACGGCGCCGCCGCAGCGGTCCTGCCTGTCCTTCGTGCGGCGGGCAGGACCATTGGTGAGGACCTGCTCCTCGCGTCCTGTGTGGACAGTACCGCGCTGCGGTACACGGATCCGCCCATTACGGCCATCGACCTGCGCCCGCGCGAGGCGGGCGCCGCGTGTGCGCGGCTACTGTTCGACATCCTCGCCGGCGAGGCGCCCCGGGGCACCTCGCGTGCTCAGCCGATTGGTCTCACCGTGCGTCGTTCTACGGTGCGTGGTTGAGATTGTTGGTGGGGATTCTTGGGTTTCAAGCACGCCTTCGGCGCGCCGTGTGAAACTGTCGCTCCTGTGGTTGGGTTTTGTCACTGTCCACTAGCGACAGTTCCCCACGGTCCGGGTATCGTTGTCAGGTTCTGCTTGTAGTTGGCTACTTGGTTCGGTATGATGGTCTCGTGGGGGATTCCTTGCTAGGCCAACAAATTCTGGCCCGGATTGAGGGTCTTAATCGGCTCAAGATGTGGGTTGATGCCTCGTTGCATCGGACCATTGAGGAGCTCGATGACTTTCGCGGGCATGCTCCCGATGTGGCTGCTGAGTTGGCGTTGGTGCTCTCGGTTAGTGAGCAGCACGCTCGGCGGGTTCTGGATCTGTCCACTGCTCTGGTTCATCGGTTGCCTCGGACTCTGGCTGCCATGGAGTCCGGTGTTGTCGATTCCTTTCGGGCGTCGAAGGTTGCTGCGGCTACGGCTTGGTTGAGTGACTCGCAGGCTCGGGAGGTCGACTCGACCGTCGCCCCCAAGCTGGCTGGCAAGAATCCTCATCAGGTGCGGCGCGTTGCCTCCTATTGGGCCATGAGGGCCGATCCGGATGGGGCCGCCCGGCGTGCCGACCACCGTCGGACTGAGCGGTCGGTGCAATTGCTGCCTGGTGACGACGGGATGTCCACCCTTCTCGCTGACCTGCCGGCCGAGGTTGCCTCATCCGCCTATGCGCGGATCGACCGCATGGCCCGTACCCTGCGCGGCAGCAATGAATCCCGCACCCTCGATCAACTACGGGCGGATGTCTTCGCCGAACTGCTGCTCGGTTCGAACACCGACGGTTCGGGGGCGAAAGCTAACGTGCACGTCTACGTCGACCTCACTACCCTGGCCGGACTGAACGACAACCCCGCACAGTTGGCGGGCTACGGTCCGGTTCCCGCTTCGGTAGCTCGACAGATCGCCGACCAACCCTCCTCGACGTGGCGGCGGATCGTTACCGATCCCCTCACCGGGGCGCCGATCGACGTCGGGCGCCGTCGGTACCGCCCACCAGCGGTCACCGACGAGTTCGTCCGGGTACGTGACCGCGAATGCCGGTTTCCCTGGTGTCACCGGCCCGCCCACTTCGGCGACAACGACCACCACACTCCCTGGCAGCACGACGGATCAACGGAACCGTCCAATTTGGTCAACTACTGCCGCCGCCACCATCTCTTGAAAGACCGGCCCGGGTGGACATATCGGCTCCATCCGACCACCGAAGCCGTCACGGTCACGACACCGTCTGGCGCCACCTACACCAGCCGCCCCGAACCCCTGCACGACCCACCTTTCTAGCTCACGGTTCCGTTGATACGCCTGGGCAACCGCCACGGGTTGTCCGCGCGAAGCGCGGGCGGCAGCGCCGCGTCGGGGGTGTTCTGGAAGGCCACCGGGCGCGTGAACCGTGCCAGCGCACCGGCGCCGACCGAGGTCGTCGCAGGCGCCGTCGTTGCGGGCCACGGGCCGCCGTGGTGCTGCGCCCACGTGACCGCGACGCCGGTCGGCCAGTCGTTGACGACCACTCGGCCCGCCAAGGCGCTGAGCCTCGTGAGCAGCGGCGCTAGGTCGGGATCGTCGCCATCGTCCGGCGCGCCGCTCTGCACAGCGGCGACCAAGGTGCCCTGCAGTCGGCCGAGTGCCCGGTCCAGCTCGGCGCGATCGCTGTACTCGGTGACGATCGCGACCGGGCCGAAGCACTCGTCGAGCAGCCTTGAGCCCGCGCGGAGATGCTCGATCCGCGCCCTGAGCAGAGTGGTGCCAACGGCCCAGCCGCCCGCGGGGCCCGGGATCTCAGCCACGACCTCGGCACCGGCCCGCACGAGCTCACCGACACCGGTGGCCGCGGAGCCTGCGATCGGCTCGGTGAGCATCCAGGCGCTCGGGGCGAGCCGGCGCAGGGCGTCGGCAACGGCGTCGGTGGCACCGCTGCCCCTCGGCACGAAAAGCAGGCCGGGCTTCGTGCAGTACTGACCGGCCCCGCGGGTGAAGGAAGCGGCGAAACCCGCGGCGATCTCGTCCATCCGCGTCGCCGCCCGGCGGGTGACCACGACAGGGTTGACCGTGCCCATCTCGGCGAACACGGGAATCACGACGTCGCGCTCGTTCGCCAGCCGCCAGAGCGCGAGCCCAGCTCGCTGGGAGCCGGTGAACGCGACCGCCGCCGTGTGCTCGTCGCGCACGAGAGCCGTGCCCGCGGCGAAGCCGGTGACCAGGGCGAACAGCCCATCCGGTGCCGTTGTGCCAGCGAGCGCACGATGCGTGAGGTCCGCGAGGGCACGGCTGAGCCGGGGGTGCGCCGGATGGCCCTTCACCACGACCGGGCAGCCCGCGGCGAGCGCGGAAGCGGTGTCGGTGCCCAGCACGCTGAACGCGAACGGGAAATTACTCGCGCCGAAGACCGCGACCGGACCGAGTGGAACGCCCACCCTGGCCAACGCAGGTCGGTCCGTCTGTGCGCTGTCGATCGTGGCATCCAAATAGGACCCTTCGACGGCGACTTCGGCGTAGTACCGCAGTTGTGTGGACGTGCGGCCGATCTCCATCGTCAACCGGTCGACGCCGAGCGCGGTCTCCTCGTCGGCGAGCCGGACCAGCTCGGCCGCCGTTTCGGGCACGTCCAACGCGTGGGCGATGGCGCCGAGCCAGGTGGCACGCTCGGCAGGCGCGGTCGACGCCACGACGGGCGCCGCCGCGGCGGCGGCTGCCAGTGCGACGGCGACGTCCTGCGTAGTGCTCGTCGCCAGCTCGGTCACCGGTTCCCCGGTGCGAGCGTCATAGCTGATGTCAACGGTCATGCGGGCACGCCCTCCTCGGCAGATAGGGTCGTCCACGACTGGTCGTCCACAGTGCACGGACCGCCGCGATGTACGTGCATGCGGTGCGCCGACACGTCCAGCGTGATGGTCGCGAGGCTTTCCCACCGCTGGTGCGGTGGCAGCGCGGTGTTCGCATGAGCGCAGACCGGTACACCGGCATCGTGGGCACACAGGGCACGCGCCCGGTCGGTGCGTTCCGTGGCGCCCAGCGCGTCGGTCTGCTCGCGCAGCCACGCCAGGCGCGCGAACGTGCTGGACACCTCGGCGGTGGTCCGCTCGCCCTGCGCGAGCTCGGAGTCGAGGAAATGGTTGGTGTGCAACAGGATTCCGTCCTGGGGAGACAGCTCGGCTACGCCAGCCGGGCACAGCTCGAGGCAGCGCACCTCAGCACGGGTCACGACGGTGAGCACAGAGGACGCTGAAAGGCGGGCCGAGCGCGCGAGCTGCGCCGCTTCCGCGACGGTGCTCGCCTCGTCCAGGATGCGCCGCGCCACGACGTGCACCGGCACGCCGATGTCCGCACTGTCCGAACGGTGCCGCAGCACGTTGAAATGCACCCCGAGGCCCAGGTTGTTGACGCCGATCTTGCCGACCACACCGAACTCGGTGAACGTCGACGTGCGGTGCCCCGGCGCCGGTTCCAGGGACCGGAGCACCATCGCGCCGCGTAGCACGTCGTGCCAGTCCCAGGTCTGCACGGTGCGCGGCGCGCTGCCGTCAGTGGGCAGCACCACCGATGTCGAGCACTCGCCCTCGCCGGTGACCGCCGCAGCGGCAAGGATCTCGGTGCGCGCGTTGAGCGCGGCCACCCGCCAGAGCGGAAGCCCGGCACCCTCGGCGGTCCCCGCGATCTCTTCGGCGAGGGCCGGTGCCCACGCAGCCGTCGCCGCGAATGCTCGACGGCCCCACTCCCGTACATGGTGTGGGTGCAGGCCGTGGGCAGCGAACAACTCGGCATACCGCTCGGCGGTGTCGCGAATGGACTCCCGGTGAGCGCGACCGAACTCGCGCCCGCGCTCGGCGGGATCGTGCTCGGTGGAGACATGGGCAGGCAAGGTCGCGGTCATCGGGCACTCGCCAGAACCGCGTCCCAGGCTACCTCGGAGGCCAGCGTGCCGAGTCCCGTGGCGTTGATCCCGTCGAGCTCGACCTCGTCGGTGGTGAGCGCGAACAGGGTGTCGCCGTCGAGTTCGGTGTGGAACGGATGGATTGCTCGGTGCATCGAGCTGTGCACCTGAATGGCGAACTGTTTGAGCGCCACATCAGTGAGCCGTGCATTTGTGATGACCACGGTGAGCGTCGTGTTACCGGCCACGGTGCGGGCCGTTCCGTTGCCGGTCGCGGCAGCGGCGTAGTCGACAGCGGGACGTCGGCGTTCCCCTGTGGCGGCGTGGTAGTTGCCGCGCACGACAGTGCCGTCGCGATCGACGATCACGCCGATGGCGTTCACCACTGTCGCCACGAGAACCTTCACCTGCCCATGGGCTGCAAAGGCAGCGCCCTGCCCTGCGAACTCGGCGCGTGCGAAGTCGATCTTGCCGACCGACGCGGAGCGTCCCGCACCACACCGGCCGATCGGGAACTCGCCCTCGACGACGTTGCGCAGCGCGGCCCTGCCGAGCGCGGTATCCGGTGTGATTGCGGTGTCGCGGGCCGAGAAGTCGTAGATGACCGCGCCTGACACGTGCGCCAGCGCAGCCCAGTGCGTGCGGTTCTCGGCACGGTGCAACAGTTCCGTGCTCACGCCCGCTGCGGCCTCCAGCCCGTAGACGGACCCGCCGGCCAGGACGATGGCGTGGTGGAAGTCGTAGCCACCGCTGAGGCCCACCGCGCCGCCACGCGCGTCGACCGCTGTGCGGGCGCCCTTGGGCAGGTAGATGACCGTGCAGCCGGTGGGGCCCTCGGAGTACTCGGCGGTGCCGACGTACACGCCGGGGATGTCGAATGGCACGACCGCACTGCCAGGGCTGGGTTGCGGAGCCAGCTCGACGTCGTCATTGGTCGGCGCGCCCGGCGCGAACGCCGACGGCGTTGCCGGTCTCGGGGCGACGCCGTTGCCTGTACTCACAATGCCTCCACAAGTTGTCTCGAGTACTCGTGTTCGGGGGTTCCGAAGAAGACGGTGGCCGGCGCGGTCTCGACGATCTCGCCGTAGCGCATGACGGCGATCCGGTCGGCGACGTAGCGCACCGCACCGATGTCGTGACTGATGAACAGCGCCGCGAAGGAGAACTCCGCACGCAGATCTTTGATGAGATTGAGGATCTGCGCCTGTACTGACACATCCAGCGCGCTCACCGCCTCGTCGAAAACGATGAAAGGTGGCCGGGTGATCAGGGCGCGCGCAATGGACACGCGCTGGCGCTGGCCGCCGGAGAGCTGATGCGGGTAGCGCTGCGCGAACGAGTCGTCGAGGCCGACCTGCACGAGGGTCGTGCGGACGCGCTCGTTCAGCTCGTCTCTCGGCGTGCCGCCGAGCACGGCGAGCGGCTCGGCCACGCACTGCCCCACCCGCATGCGCGGGTTGAGTGACCACTGTGGATGCTGCAGCACCGCCTGCATCCGGCCCGCGAGTTCCTTGCGGCGCTTGGGAAATGGCTTTCCGTCGAACAGGACCCTTCCGGTTGTCGGTGCCTGCAGCCCGAGCGCGACCATGCTCGTGGTGGTCTTTCCGGAGCCGGATTCGCCCACCAGACCCAGGATCTCGCCCGCGGCGAGGCCGAGCGACACCTCACGCATCGCGTGCGCGTGGCGGCGCCGCCAGGGTGGGCCGGAGCTGAAGGTGACGGTCACCGCGTCCAGTTCCAGGATCATCGGCCTGCCTCCACGGTCTGCTCTGCGAGGTGGCACAGCACATCCCGGCCTGCCGCCGAGACCAGCGGTGGCCGCTGCTCGGTACACGAGGCGAGTACGTCGGGACAGCGGGGCGCGAACACGCAACCGGGAGCCGAGCCGGTGAGTACCGGTGGCTGTCCCGGGATCGACGTGAGACGTTCACCGTCGGCGACAGCGGCGGGTACGGCACGTACGAGCGCCTTGGTGTAGGGGTGGCGCGGCTCGGCCAGCACCGCGCTCGCCGCCCCCGACTCGACGACACCGCCGCCGTACATGACCACGACCCTTGAGCAGCGCTTCGCTACGGCGGGAAGGTCGTGGCTGAGCCACAGGATCGTGGTTCCCGACTCGGCGGCCAGCGCGAAGATCACGTCGAGCACGTCGTCACGGACCTGGCTGTCGAGCGCGGCTGTCGGCTCGTCCGCGACGAGGATCTCCGGACGGCCCGCCATGGCCATGGCGATCGCTACCCGCTGCGCCATCCCACCCGACAGCTGATGTGGGTAGCAGCGGGCGACGCGTTCGGGATCGGTGAGCTTCACACGCTCGAGGTGCGCCAGCACGTCGGCCCGAGTGCCCCAGCCACGCAGGGCCAGTTCCACCTGCTTGCCAACACGCATCGTGGGGTCCAGCGAGCCGATCGGCTCCTGGAAAACGAAACCGAGCTGTTCCCGCCGCAGCGCACGAAGTTGCTTGGGCCGCAACGTGGTGACGTCGGCACCGTCGACCCGCACGGACCCGCTGACGACACGAGCCGCGCCGGGCAGCAGGCCGCCGATCGCGGCGCCCAATGTGGACTTTCCCGAGCCGGACTCGCCGACGATGCCGATGGTTTCCCCTGCGGAGACGGTGAGGGCGGCGCTGTCGAGCGCCCGCACCGTGCGGTCCGCCGAGACGTAGTCGACGACGAGGTCGTCGATCTCCAGCAGTGGTGTCATACCAGCGACCGTGCCTCCCTCGGTTCGAGACTGTCGCGCAGACCGTCGCCGAACACGTTGATGGCCAGGATCGCCACGACGAGCACGATCCCGGGAACGATGACGAGC
This sequence comes from Saccharomonospora sp. NPDC046836, assembly GCF_040645195.1. NCBI lineage: Bacteria > Bacillati > Actinomycetota > Actinomycetes > Pseudonocardiales > Pseudonocardiaceae > Saccharomonospora > Saccharomonospora sp. NPDC046836. The sequence goes on along the minus strand of NZ_JBEYXW010000020.1, from coordinate 19,954 downwards.
CAGGGCGCGGCGATCAGGTAGGTGCTGCCCTGCTGGATCAGCGCGCCCAGCGACGACTGCGGCGGTTGCACGCCGAACCCGAGGAAGCTCAGGCCGCCCTCGACGAGAATGCCGACGGACAGTGCGTAGGTGCCCTGCACGGCAATCGTGCCGGAGATGTTGGGCAGCACGTGCCGGAACAGGATGCGCGGCCAGCCCGCGCCGCTGATCACCGCGGAGGTGACGTAGTCGCGCTGTGCCACGATGATCGCCGCTGCCCGCACCAGACGGGTCATCAGTGGGATCGTGATGAGGATGATGCTGCACACCGTCGCGGTCTGCCCGGGGCCGACGACAGCGGCGACCAGGATGGCCAGCACGATCGTCGGGAACGAGTACAGCACCTCGACCAGCCGCATGACGACCTCGCCGAGCCAGCCGCCCCAGTACCCGGCGGCAATGCCGAGCAGCGTCGCGATCACGGCGGTGACGAGCACCGCGACCGTCGACAGCAGCAGAGTAGTGCCGATGCCTTCGAACAGTCTCGGCAACATCGAGCGGCCGAGCTGGTCCGTCCCCAGTGGATAGTCGCCCCCCGGTGGTGCGAGCCTCGGCCCGACCATGGCCTCCGGGTCGCCACCGATACCGAAGACCGTGGCCACGACGGTGCCGAGCACGAGCACTGCGAGACACAGCAGGCCCGCGCGAGTCAGCCAGTCGGTCCTGTGCCACCAGCTCATCGTGACCTCCTGGCCTTGGAACCGGTACCGAAACGGGGATCGAGCGCCCCGGCCGCCGCGTCGGTGAGCGTGTTCAGCACGATGAACACCACGGCCGCCAGCAGCACACCCGCCTGCACCACCGCGTAGTCGCGCCTGCCGACAGCCTGCACGATGTAGGAGCCGACGCCGGGCAGGTTGAACAGGTACTCGATGATCACCGCGCCACCCAGCAGATACGCGGTAATGGTGCTGAGCACCGTCACGACCGGGATGGACGCGTTGCGCAGGACATGACGGGTCACGATGAACCAGGGACTCTCCCCGCGCGCGATGGCCGCTGTGATGTAGGGCTCGACGAGCACGGTCAGCACGGCATCGCGTGTGGTGCGTGCGGTCACCGCGATGACGAACACCGACAGCACGGCCGCGGGCAGCACCATCGACCGCAGGTTCTGCCCCGGGTCTTCGCTCAACGGCACGTAGCCGCCGACCGTCAGTCCTAATGCGAACCGGGAGAACAGGAACACCACGATGCTGCCGAGGACGAACTCGGGCACGCTCACGCCGAGCCCGCTTGCCAGCCTGCCCACGGCGGCCGTCCGCCCGCGGCCCGCCCGCACCGCGGTGTAGACGCCGAGCGGGACGCCGAGGCAGATCGCGGCGGCGAAACCGGCCACGGTCAGTTCGGCGGTCACCGGCAGGCGCAGCCCGAACTCGGTGGTGACCGGTTCGCCGCTGATCATCGAGATCCCGAAATCACCCGTGAGCGCGGTGGTCAGCCACAGCCAGTACTGCACCAGAATGTTCTGGTCCAATCCGTACCTTGCCGACACCTCGGCCTTCTGCTCCGGGCTGGCGAACGGTCCGAGTACCACCTCGGCGAAGCCGCCCGGCATCAGCCGCGATGCGGCGAAGATCAGGATCGAGACGAGGAACAGGGTGACGACCGCGCTCAGCGCCCGCCGCAGCCACCAGGAGAACAGTCGCACAACCCGTCCTTTCGCCGGCTACTGGGTGAGCAGGCGGAAGTCGGCGACTCCGCGGAAGACGTTGCCGTAGCCCTCCGTCGCGTACAGCGTTGGACTCAGCGTGTCCGTCCGGTATCCGATCAGCGCGGGCCGGGTCACCAACGGGATCATCTGTGCGTCCTCGTCGACCGCCGTACACAGCTCTCGCAAGGCGGTGGTTCGTTCCGCACTGTCCGCAGTGGAGATCGCCGCGTCGATGACCGAGTTCAGCTCCGGATTCGGCTTCATGAAGCCGGCGTTGAACCCGGCTTGCTCGGGATTCCACCACTTTCCGACCATCCCGGCATCGGCATACCCGGCGAACCACGACAGCGCCGCGTCGAAGGTGGCAGGCACCTCGCCGTAGACCTTGCCGGACCAGCTGCCCTCGTCGAGCTGTTCGATCGTGACGGTGATCCCGACGCGCGCCAGGTTCTGTTGGATCACCTGCGCGATCGCGGGTGCGGGCTCGGTGGAGAACACGGCCAGCTCGAAGGTGAGGTTCTCGGCCCCGGCTTCGGCGAGTAGCTGCCGTGCCTGGTCGAGGCCTGCTGTGGCCGAAGGCAACTGCGCGGGGTCACACGCGCCGGGCAGCCCGGCGGGAGTGGCGCCGGTGGGCTTGCCGAGGCCGCCCAACGCCGATGCGCTGATCGCGTTGCGATCCATGGCGATGTTGATCGCCCTGCGGACGCGCGGGTCGCTGAACTTCCCGCCCGGCGCATTGCTGTTGAGCATCAGGTAGTAGAAGTCGGTCGTGGCCTGGGTCGCCACGGTCGTGCCGCGCACGCCCTGGAGGAGCTGTGGCGCGTCGACGTTGCCGAGCATCACCAGGTCGGCGTTGCCGTTCTGGAGCGCGGCCATTCTCGCCTGCTCCTGGCCGGTGATGGCGATGTTGACGGTGTCGACCGCCGGTTTGCCTGCGCCCCAGTAGTCCTCTCGCGCGGTGAACCGCCAGGACACGTCCTGCCGGTGTGACTCGACGACGAACGGTCCGGTCCCCAGCATCGTCCTGGCGAGGTCGACCGAGCCGTCGGCCACTTCCTTCATGGGCAGCACGGCGGCGGGAATGTTCGCCAGAGCGGCAAGAAACGGTTCGTATGGGCTGCTGAGTGTCACCTCGACAGTGCGTTCGTCGACTGTGGACACCTCCTCGACCGGGCCGATCTGGGTGCGCCAGACGCCTTCACTCTCGAGGAGCCGGTTGAGGCTACCGGTGACGTCGTCGGCGGTCATCGCCCTGCCGTTGGAGAACGTGACGTCGTCGCGGAGGTGGAACACGTAGCGCGTGGGGCTTGGGGTGTCCCAGCTCTCGGCGAGTCCGGGCTCGATGGTGAAGTCGGGGCCCACGGTCACGAGGGTTTCGTAGACCAGCGACATGAGCTGCCACGCCGTGGCGACATCGGCCAGCTGCGGGTCGAGCCCGGTGGCTGCTCCATTGTCGACGGTCATCTGCAGCTCGAGGGTGCCGCCGTCCGGGGCGGACTCGTCGGTGACGGCGAGGTACCCGGGCGCCTGTTCGGTGGCCGGCGTGTTCGTCGGCGCCGCCGAGCAGCCGGTGACGATGAGTGTCGCCGCGACGGCGCAGTAGAGAAGGGGGATCCGCATTGGACCTCAGCTTTCCGGCGGTGGCATGGCGTGAGCGCGGTAAGGTGACCCGTCGTTAGTTGCCGGAACGTTCCGACATGGGCAGTGATTAAACGATGGTCGGAGAGAGCCGTCAACCCCTGTTTACCAATCATTGACCGGTGCCGCGATCCGAGTTAGCCTGCCTGAAGCGATGCCGGAACGTTCCGGCAATCGATATCGGGACACCCAGGAGAGTCACGTGACGGACCGTTGCGAAGCACACCCCCTCGCGCCGCTGTCGGCGGCCGAGATCACGGAGGTGCGCAAGATCCTCGAAACCGGCGGTGTGCTGCAGGAGACGACCCGGTTCTCCTACGTCGGCCTCGCTGAGCCGGCCAAGACGGCCGTGGCCCGGTACGACCGCGACCGCTCGCCAGTCGACCGGCTCGCGCGCGCACTGCTGCTGGATATCGGGACGGGCGAGGCAGAGGACGTCCTGGTCGGCATCACCGACCGCACTGTCCGGTCGCGCACTCCGGTGCGCAGCGAGCACGGACAGGTGCCGGTGCTCGCCGAGGAGCACGACGTCGTCCGCGAGGTCATGGCCGCCGACGAGGGTTGGCGTGCTGCGCTGCGCAAGCGCGGTATCGACGATCCCGCGCACGTCTACCTCGCGGCGTTGTCGGCAGGCCGTTTCGAGTCCATTCCGGACGCGGGGCGGCGGTTGGTGCGGGTGCTCGCACATTGGCAGCCGGAACCGTCCACGATGGTGTGGGCGCATCCGGTCGACGGCCTGGTTGCCTACGTCGATCTCATCGAGCGGCGGGTGGTCGAGATCGTCGACACCGGAGTCGTGCCGATTCCGCAGGAGTCCGGCGACTACGACGACCCTGCCGTGTCCGGTCCGATGAGGACGACGCAGCGTCCGATCGAGATCACCCAGCCCGAGGGGCCCAGCTTCACGCTGCGGGACGGCGAGCTGCGCTGGGAGAACTGGCGGGTCCGGCTCGGCTACGACATGCGGGAGGGGCTCGTTCTGCACCAGATCGGTTTCGCCGACGACGGCAGGTTGCGCCCGATCGTCAACCGCGCCTCCGTTGCCGAGATGGTCGTGCCCTATGGCGATCCGGGGCCGATCCGGTTCTGGCAGAACTACTTCGACACCGGCGAGTATCAGCTGGGCAGGCTCGCCAACTCGCTGGAGCTCGGCTGCGACTGTCTCGGCGAGATCACCTATGTGGACGCTGTGGTCGCAGACGGCAACGGGGAACCGGTGACGCTGGCCAACGCGATCTGCATTCACGAGGAGGACTTCGGCGTGCTGTGGAAGCACACCGACCCGGCCAACGGGAGCAGGCAGACGCGGCGCCAGCGACGGCTCGTCATCTCCTTCTTCGTCACCGTCGGCAACTACGACTACGGCTTCTACTGGTACCTCTACCTCGACGGCACGATCGAGCTGGAATGCAAGGCCACCGGCATCGTGTTCACCGCGCACTACGACGAGCGGATCGCGCCGTACGCGTCACAGGTGGCGCCCGGCCTGGCCGCGCCGTACCACCAGCACCTGTTCAACGTCCGGCTCGACATGGCGGTCGACGGTGACATCAACGCGGTCGACGAGATCGAGGTCGAGCGGGTGCCGATGGGGGAGGACAACCCGTTCGGCAACGCCTTCACCCGCAGCTGCCGCAGGCTGACCAGCGAGCGTGCGGCGCAGCGCATGGCCGCGCCCGAGCGGGGCAGGGTGTGGCACATCGTGAACCCGCAGCAGCGCAACAGGCTCGGGGAAGCGCCGGGGTATGCGCTGACCCCGCAGGGGTTGCCGACGTTGGTGGCCGACGAGGCATCGGCGATCCACGGGCGCGCGACGTTCGCCACCAAGCACCTCTGGGTGACCAGGTACGACGAGTCCGAACGTTTCCCGGCAGGCGACCTGGTGAACCAGAGCGCGCCGGGCGCCGGGCTGCCTGCATACACAGGTGGCGATCGTGATCTGGACGGAGCCGACCTCGTCGTCTGGCACACTTTCGGCCTGACCCACTTCCCGAGGTTGGAGGACTGGCCGGTGATGCCCGTCGACCGCTGCGGTTTCACGCTCAAACCCGTCGGGTTCTTCGACCGCAATCCCACGCTCGATGTGCCGGCCCCGGCCGGCGGCCACTGTCACGGGCACGGCCGGTAGGCGGTGCACGAGTTCCCCCGGTACGCGGCTCCGTCGGCGGCCGATGAGATCGAGCTGGTGCGGCGGCATCCGTTCGCGCTCGTCGTCAGCGCGCAGCCGGACGGACCGCCGGCGGCTTCGCACCTGCCGGTCGTGTTCCGGCAGGTGCCGACGGCGTGGGCAGGGGCCACGTTGCTCGGGCACCTGGCTCGGGTCAACCCGCAGTGGCGTGCCTTCGCCGGTGGCGCGGAGCTGCTGCTCGTCTTCAGCGGCCCGCACGGCTACGTGTCTCCGACCACCTACGGCTACACCCCGGCGGTGCCGACCTGGAACTACGCTGCCGTTCACCTGACCGGCACGGTCGAGTTGGTCAACAGCGACGCGGAGACGCTCGAGGTCGTCGAGCAGACGGTGCGCGCCGCCGAGTCGCTCCGTGCGCGTGCCTGGGACCTGACGTCGTCGCGGGAGCGGTTCGCCGCACTGGTCGAGCACGTCGTCGCGTTCCGGCTCCGGGTGCGCACGGCACGCAGCGTGTTCAAGCTGAGCCAGGACATGCCGGCCGATGTGCAGGCGCGGGTTCGCGCTGACGTGCAGGCCAGCGCGGACGCCGGCGCGGCGCTGGCCGCCATGATGGCGCGTTACGGCGCCGCCGAGACGCAGTGAACATGCGTGGTCGGTGATTGTGGGTCGCCCTCGACTCGTCGGGCACAACCGTCGGCGGGAGAGGGTCATGGCACTGCACAAGGGGCAGCACAGCACGTCGGCCGGCGAGTTCGTCTCCGCGAACCCGATGTTCGCGCGGCATGGTGCGGAGATCAGCGTGCCGAAGCATCGGCTGCCTGCCAGGCCGATGGATCCGGACACGGCCTACCAGCTCGTGCACGACCACCTCATGCTCGACGGAAACGCGCGGCTGAACCTGGCCACCTTCGTCACCACCTGGATGGAGCCGGAGGCCGACCGCCTGCTCGCCGAATGCTCGGCCAAGAACATGATCGACAAGGATGAGTACCCGCAGACGGCGGAGCTCGAACGACGGTGTGTCAGCATGCTCGGCCAGCTGTGGCACGCGCCGAGCGAGGCCACGTCCCTCGGCTGCTCGACCATAGGGTCCAGCGAAGCGGCGATGCTGGCTGGACTCGCGCTCAAGCGGCGCTGGCAGCAGCGCAGGCGCCGGGACGGGGCGGACACGGCGCGGCCCAATCTCGTGATGGGCATCAACGTGCAGGTGTGCTGGGAGAAGTTCTGTACCTACTTCGAGGTGGAGCCGCGTTTCGCGCCGATGGAGGGCGAGCGGTTCCACCTCGATGCGGAGCAGGCCGTCCGGCTCTGCGACGAGAACACAATCGGGGTCGTGGCTGTCCTCGGCTCGACCTTTGACGGCAGTTATGAACCGGTCGCCGAGATCGCCGCCGCACTGGACGACCTGCAGTCGCGAACCGGCCTCGATGTTCCGGTCCACGTCGACGGGGCATCGGGCGCCATGATCGCGCCGTTTCTCGACCCCGGACTGGTGTGGGACTTCCGGCTGCCCAGGGTTGCCTCGATCAACACCTCGGGGCACAAGTACGGGCTGGTGTATCCGGGCGTCGGTTGGGTGCTGTGGCGCGACGCCGAGGCGGTGCCCGAGGAACTGATCTTCAAGGTCAACTACCTCGGGGGCGAGATGGCCACATTCGCACTCAACTTCTCGCGGCCTGGCGGGCAGGTCGTTGCGCAGTACTACACGTTCCTGCGGCTTGGCTGGGAAGGTTTCCGCCAGATCCAGGCCGAATGCCGCCGTGTCGCCACCTACTTGTCCCGGCGGGTAGCGGCGATGGGTCCATTCCGGTTGCTGACCCACGGCGATGAACTGCCCGTCTTCGCGTTCACCGTGAACATCCCGAACTTCAGCGTGTTCGACGTCTCGGCGGGGCTGCGCGAGCGGGGCTGGCAGGTGCCCGCCTACACGTTCCCGCCGCACCGGGAAGACCTTGCGGTGCTGCGGATCGTGGTACGCAACGGTATGGGACGGGAGATCGCCGACCTGCTGCTCGACGACCTCGAACACCTGTTGCCGCACCTGCGCAGGCAGACCGCACCCATCCGGGGTGCGGAGGCGGCTGGGTTCGACCACGCGTCAGTGCGCCATCGTGAACTCACCCGCGGGGGATGAGTCCGCGAATCGGTCAGGACCCGAGGAGTCGCGCTTTCTGCGTCTGGAACTCGTCCTCGGTGAGCACACCCTGGTCTCGGAGCTCACCCAGTTGCTTGAGCTGCGTCAGCACATCGCCGCTGCCCGTGGGAGATTCCGGCTGGGGAGCGGGTTGCGGTTCGGCTTGTGCCTGCTCCTCAGCCGCCCAGCGGCCGCGCTGCCTGCGCGACACGCGATTCGACACTGTGGTGGCGGTACCGGCGATTACGGCGGTGCGCGCCACACCCCGTAGCAGACCGGGCATGGTCGGTCCTCCCGTCTATTCCGCGTTCTCGGTGGCGTCCAGCGCGGCGAGCACGGCCTGCACCGGGATGCGGCCGCCGGCGACCAGCTGCGCGCCACTCCGTCGCAGTTCGCGAGCCAGCGGTGCTGCCCACAGGTTCTCGTAGACGAGGATCGCCGCACTGGTATCCGGCTCGAGGGCCGCGGCCGCCTCCTGCAGGTCGTCCTCGTCGAGCAGACCGGACTTCGCCCCAGCGAAGACCGTGAGCTCCAGCTCCTCGTCGCCGCCGAGATCCTCGACGGCCACTCTGGTGATCGTGCCGTCCGGGCTGATGCTCAGGAACTCCAGGTCCAGCACCCGGACGATGCCCCGCTCGACGAGATCGAGGAGCAGGGGCATGGCCTTTCCCGTCGGTCCGCCCGCTGGGAACTCGATCACGAGGTAGTCGATCGGGCCCAGCTCGTCGAGTTCGGCGGTGTCCGCCGGTGTGCGCGTGGTCATGCGATGACTGTGGTCACTCGGCGGTACTAGGGTCCTCCTCCGCCGCGGGTGAGGTCCGGTTACAGGCGGCCGAGCGTGATCGGTTCGGCTGTGCGGGAGCCGTTGCCGCGTGGCTCCGGCTGGTCAAGCGCGGCGGTGGCGATCTCGGCGGCCAGCGCTGTGTCACAGGTGTCGAGGGAGATCACCAGGCCAGGCTCGACGCCGGCCAGGCTGGGGTCGTCGACGCGGAACTTGATCTCCGGGTCGATGGGCGCCTTGTACTCGCAGCCGCCGCCCGACTCGCGGACGAACGCCTTCGTGCCCGCGAGATCCACACTCTGACCGCCTTCGTCGAGCAGGGACTCGTAACTCACTTCGATCGGCGTGAACGTCTGCTCACTGGTCAGCTGGCAGGCGTAGGGGTTGAGGGCGAGCAGGTAGCGCTGCTCGCCGGCCTGGTCGGTGGGTTCGGCCTCGACGGCGGGGGCGAGCGCGGCGCACGGATCCTTGCCGTACAGGCTGATCCGCGGTGTGCTGGCCCCATCAGCGGCCAGCGGCGGGTTCTGCCACTTCGGCAACAGAGTCGTGAAGTACTTCTCGGCGATCTCGCACACCGTGTCGCGCGGTACGGATTCATCGACCGTCGTCACGTCCAGTTTGGCGCCGACCGGTTCGTCGAGTGGAAGGAAGAAGGCACACGAGATTCCGAAGGTCGGGGCGTCCGGCTCGGGCGGCAGCTGCCGGAACACCCTCGCCCCGTCGAGGGTCCCGCTCTCATATGAACTGTCCAAAATGGTCTCGAGTAGCAGCTCGACGTTGAGCGACCAGTCGCCCTTCACGCCGTTGCCTCCGGCTAGGGTCAGCGTGCACCGGTTGAGTTCGCCCAGTGGCACGATGAACGAGCGGCTCCCGCCGGTGGCTGTTTCGGCTGCGGTGATGTCGTGCATTGCGCACGGGTCCCAGGTCCGCATTGTGGCGAGCGCGGGGACGAACTCCTTGAGCTCGTCGAGGTAGGGCGGCTCGGCCGCGTCCGGAGTGTCCGACACCGGGACACTCTGCGCCCGGGTCGTGACGGCCCCACCTTCTCCGGTCACTGTCTGCGAGCAGGCGGCCAGGGCGCCCATGGTGACAATCGCCATGAAGGCCACAGCGGCACAGCGACGAAGCATCATTCTCCCCCATGAAAAGATGTAACTGGCGAGCAGCGTAGCTGGTGAGTGACTCCCGCGGCCTGGCAAGTCCTTTGTGGTCAGATCATTTGATCCGGTTCGGGGTATTTGTCGTGCATTGATCAGTCGTACTGCCGGCATTGGCCGGGCAGGACGGTCATGAGCGCGCGGTTCAGTTCGGCCAGTGCGACCGATGCAGGCATGGTGGCCGGATCCAGGTAGGCATGCAGGCTCAGCCCTTCGACGATGGCGAGCAGTCCGGCGGCCGCCGGATCGGCATCGGTGTCAGGCGGGACTTCGCCGCATTCTTTGCCGTTGGTGATGGCCTGGGCGACCTGCGCGCGCAGGGCAGCCTCCGTTTGGTTACGTACCGCGGCCAGAATGGGCTGGTCCACGGCGCGGGCGGTAAACGCAAACAACACCCGCCACTCCGCCTGTCGCGTCTCGTCCAGCGGGAGTCGTTCGGCCAGGCTCTCGCCGAGCGCGCGGCGGATGCTGCCGTGGTGCGCGTCGAGTTCCTGTGCCCGCTGCTGGGCGCGTGCCAGCGCCCGTTCGGTGACCTGAGTATAGGCGTAGCGCAACAGGTCGTCCTTGCTGGCGAAATAGTGCTGCACCAACCCCACCGACACGGCGGCCTCGGCTGCGGCCTTGGCGATCGTCACCGCCGCAAGTCCGTGTTCGGCGACCAGTCGCTCGACTGCCTCGGCGACCTGACGACGTCGCAGCGCGTGGTACTCCTCGGTGGCCATTTCCTTCTCCGCGTCATCGATAGTACAGTCATACTAGAAACAATATGCTCATATTGGAGAGCGGGGTGGGTCGTGGGCGTGTCGTGGCGCTGGTGGTGCGTCGGCCTGGTCGCGGGTGTTCTCTTCCTTGCCGCCGCCCCCGCCGGGGCGATGGCGGGGCAGCCGCCGAACCTTGAGCGGTATCTGGTCGATCACATGCGGGTCAGCGGAGCACCGGGGCTGTCTTACGCACTGATCCACGGCGGTGACGTGGTCAGTTCCGGGGCGTGGGGTTACGACGGGTATGGCCGCCCGATGACCCCGCGCACGCCGGTCGGATTTGGCTCTGTCGCCAAACCCGTGACCGCCACCGCGGTGCTGCGGATGGTCGACGCGGGCACGATCGGCCTAGACGATCCCGTTGTCCGCCACCTGCCCTGGTTCCGGCTCGCAGACCAGAACCACGCCATCCGGATCACCGTGCGCCACCTGCTCGAGCAGACCAGCGGGATCTCCTCGCGGGACGGTTTCGTTCGCTCTGACCTCGACGACAATGCTCCGGGCGCGATCAGCCGCTGGGTGACAAGTCTGGCGGATGTGGCTCCGACCGCGGCGCCCGGCGAACGACATCAGTACAGCCCCGCCAACGCGACCATCCTTGCCGCCATGACCGAGGAAGTCACTGGCCTGTCGTTTTCCGAGGTCATTCGGCGAGAGGTGTTCACGCCGCTGGACATGGCCGATGGCATCGCCGACGCCCGCGACGCCGAGCGAATGCCACCGGGGCACGAGTACTACTTCGGCAGCGTCCGCGCCGCCGACCGCACCTTCGACACCTCCGGCCTGGCCTACGGCTACCTCGCCGGCAGCGTCACCGACCTCGCCCACCTCGCTATTCCACTCCTCGACAACGGCCGCTACCGCGACACCCAGTTCCTCACCCCGGGCACGATCGCCGCACTCCAGCACAGCGGCCCTAAGGCCACCTGCGGGCACTACCCGCTCGGATGGCGCCACTGCACACTCGCAACCGTCAACACGCCGATCGTCTGGCACGCGGGCGCGGTCACCGGTTACCACACAGCCCTCATCACCGCACCCGAGACCGGTTGGGCGATCGCTGTCCAGCAGAACGTCTACTCCCCGCTGCACGACCCAGCCCTCAACGCTGCCGCGTTCGGCGCCCTGACCATCGCGCTCGGCGGTACACCCGCCCCAATTCCCGGCAACACAACCGAACCCATCGCGTTGGTCGCACTTGGCGTGCTGGCCCTCGTGCTTGCCGGCGCGCTGGCCTGGAGCAGCTACCGTCTCCTCGCGCGTCGGCCTCACACCTGGCGAACCTGGCTTGCCACAGCTGGCTGGAGCGGGCTCGGTAGCCTGTCCGCGGTCGTGGCCGGACTGCTATTACCCGGCATCTTCGACCTGGAACTACGGCACGTCGTGCGATTCATGCCCGACATCGGCCATCTCGCCATCGCCATCATCGTGCTAGGCCTCGCCCTCACCGTCACACGACTCGCGATACTCCTGCTCCACCTGCGCCAGCGCCGTCCTCACCGGCCAACACGGCTGCAAAACTAATCCAAACAGGACTCCTTTCTCCGATTATTGGTCCGCACCACTTCGATCCAGGTTACTACACCCGGGCAGATTTGTCGAACACATGTTCGAGTATTGTGGTAAGCTGTGTTTGTGTGCGAGAGCGTGATCTCCCCGATGTCATTGGGGGATAAGGAACTTGTTGACGGCCTGCGGGGGTTGGAGCAGGGCCGTCGGGAGTCCTATGCCCGGGAGATGTTCAACCTCAACCCGATCGATGCGCGGCGTATGGTCGCCCACGCCCGCGCGTTGTTGCCCTCGGTCACGACCTCGGGTGCGCCGGTCGCGGCGGAACTGCCCATGACCGCGGACACCCTGCGGAACGGCCTGATCGGGCCTGAGCATGTGGAGGCCATCCACAAGGCGATCCTCCAGCTACCGCTTGATGCTACTGACGAGGACCGGGCGGCGGCCGAGAAGATCTTGTGTGAGGCCGCAATCGTGAGCGAGCCCCGCATCATCGCGAGGCTTGGTCGGGAGATCCGGGACCGGTTGGACCCCGATGGCGCCGAGCCCAAGGATGAGGCCCTGATACGGCCGAAACGGTGGCTGGACTTCCGGGAAACCGCCAACGGCGTCACCGGCACGTTCGGGCTGGACAAGGAAGCCGGTGCGCTGCTGGCCAATCTGCTGTCCCCGTTGACGGCGCCCCGGTCCAGTGATGACGGGCCGGACCTCCGCTCCCGGGACGAACGCTATGGCGATGCGTTCGCCGAGATACTCGCCCTCGCGGCTCGTTGTCCGAACAGCCCCACCGAGGCGGGGGAACCGGTCACGTTGTTGGTGTCGGCCACCCTGGACCAGCTCACCACCGGCATCGGCCAGGGCGTCGTGGATGGTCACCTGGCGATGTCGGCGGGGCAGACCCGGCGGATGGCCTGTGACACGAAAGCCGCTCCCATGGTGTTCGGTACCGCCAGCGAGGTCCTGGATGTCGGACGGACGACCCGCACGGTTCCCCGAAGTCTCCGGCGGGCCCTGATCCACCGGGACGCTGGCTGCACCTTCCCGGACTGTGATCGTAAGGCCAAGTGGTCGCAGTCCCACCACGTCGCCCATTGGAGTAACGGTGGACCCACCACTTTGGACAATCTCACTTTGGTGTTTGCCTATCACCACCGGGTGGTGCACCACAGCGACTGGAAGATCCGCATGATCAACGGAATCCCCTGGTGCATCCCACCACCCCACATCGACCCCGGGCAACGGCCCCGGCGCAACATCCTCCACGCCTGGCCGGAATCAAAGCGCCTGACCCCGCCAGATCCTGTGGCGCTGGCGTCATGAATGGTCGACTCGGCGGGCTGAACGATCATGATGCACAGCAGTGCATGCTCGCGCGACGCGCATTCAGTTCAGGGTGGCGACTTGGCTCCGAATCAGCTGTCGCGCAGGGAGAACCCGAGTTCCTGCGCGGCCTGTGCCGGGGTCGGATCGGTCCAGCGTTCGAGGACGTGCTCGTTCGAGGACAGCGACCGGATCTCGGCCCGATCCAGGTAGAGCACACCGTCGAAATGGTCGGTCTCGTGCTGGACGATCCGGGCGGGCCAGCCGTGGATCTCTTCGTCGAGCGCCTGTCCGTTTTCGTCCACACCAGACAGACGGATCCTCGATGCCCGCGATCCTCAGCGGGACTCCGATCTGGGGCGCTGCGAGGCCCACCCCAGATGCCTGGCCGTCGACCAGGTCGCCGAGTGCGGTAGGGCTGGTCATGAGTAGGCCCGTTCGTGGAACGTTCTCCCGTCATGTTCGCGCCGTCGGACTGGTCTTTTGGAGGTCAGGGTCGAGTCCGTCATGCGCGAACTTCGGCCGACACACCTCGAAGAGAAGGTGGGAACGCGTGACTGAAGCACAACGGAGATCATCTGTGCGCAGATTGGCCGGTGTCGCGAGCGCAGCGATGGCGGTCGGATCGGTGCTGGCGCTGGCGGGTTCCACCGCCAGCGCCGCGCCCGGTAGCCCCGGCACGCCGCAGGCGCCGATCACCGTGTACGCGGAGGACTTCCAGAACCGTTCAGGACCGACTCCGATCGTCAAGCTTGACCAGTACACGGGTGCGAGCGGGCAGACATACACCGCGGATCAGCCATGGCTGACGGGATGCAACGGCTGGGTCGCGGCGGCGAACCAGCCGGTGGCGGATGCCGCACAGACTGCCGACTGCGTCAGCCAGACCCACTGGAACTCGGTCCAGCAGGCGTCCTATGCCCTTGGTGCGTACGCGGGTGCGGCGGATCCGAACGCGAACTTCGCCGTCTCGGCCATGACCGCCGGAGACCCCGGCGCCGGCCACGTCGAGTTCCAGACCGGCTCGAACATCCCGTTCAGTGGTAGCAATCGCTTCATCACCTTCAGCGTGGACGTCGCAGCCCTCAACTGCCATGCAAACCCGCCGCTGCTGCAGTTCTCGCTCCTGAACGACTCAGGTGCGGCCACCCCGGTCGGCTCGGTGATCAACGGCTGCAGCAGCCCCACAACGGTCAACGCGCCGGCCCTCGGCCAGAACGCTGCGCGTCCTGTTCAGGTCGGCACCTACAACTCGAACGGTGCCGTACTGGTCAACGGCAGTTCGATCGGGGTGCAGCTGGTCAACAACCAGCCCAGCGGGACTGGTAACGACCATGCCTTCGACAACATCAGGATCCTCGATGTGACTCCGCAGCTGGACAAGTCGTTCAGCCCGGCCAGCGTGACGGTCGGCGAGACGTCCACGCTGACCTTCACCATCACCAACACCAGCGAACTGGCTGCCAAGAACGGCTGGTCCTTCACCGACGCGCTCCCGGCGGGTCTGACGGTCGCCTCGCCGGCAGCGTCGACGAACTGCCCGAGCGGGGCCGTGACCGCTCCCGCTGGTGCCACCTCGATTCAGGTTTCCGGCAACCTCAACGCGGGCATGGCATCGTGCACCGTCACGGTGAACGTCACCTCGTCTGAGACCGGCACCTACACCAATGGGCCGGACAACGTGTCCACTGTGGGCCTCAACCCGCCGGGGTCGACTGACGTGACCTTCACCGACCCGGCGGCGGACCTGGCGGTGGCGAAGATCGCCCAGTCCAGTGTGATCCAGCAGGGAAGCGAGATCGTCTACACGATCACGGTCACCAACAACGGGCCGAACGACTCGTCCGGCTACACCCTGCGGGACCCAATCCCCGCGGGGCTGACCCAGGTGACTGTGTCATCGGGCTGCCAAATCGCGACCGGGGTGGTCACCTGCACCGGTGGTCCACTGCCGTACGGGCAGACCCACACCTACACCGTGACCGGGATTGCTGACGGCACAGTGGCATATGTCGCGAACACGGCACAGGTCATCGGTAATGACCCCGACCCGAACACCGACAACAACACCTCCACCGAGATCATTGAGGTCGAGGTCCCGTTGGTCGGCCTCGCCGCAGGCGGAGTTGTCGCACTGACCGCCCTGGGCGGCGGTGCCTGGTACACGCGTCGGCGCACCAGCAAGCAGACCACCCGCTAACAAGGACGTGACGGGCCCGCCTGCCATAACGGCAGCGGGCCCGTCACGCATCCCGCTTGACGAACGTAACAATGGCGAGGGTCAGCGCGGCCATGATCCAGGCTGTCATGACTGCTCCACCGTGGATGGCGGTGAGGTCACCGGGCTGGTACAGCTGCATCCCCGCTCGGTCGGGAAGGTACCGGGCGAGGGCCGTGACCGATACGAGCAACGGGGAAGCGACAAGCACGAGCGTCGCCATCAGCGCGAACGTGCCTGCAAGGCTGCGGAGCACCACGGCTGCGGCGAGCCCGAGCAGCCCGATCAGCGTGAGATACGTGGTGGCGCCGAGACTTCTGGCTGTCAGTACCGGAACACCGCCGAGGGCGGCGCTTCCAGCCACGGCGAGCAGCGAGACCGGGGCGGCGACGGCAAGGTAGGCGAGTACCTTTCCCACCAGGAGCAGTGCGCGGTTCGGCACACTGGCCAAGCTGGTCCGGATCTGGCCGCTGCTGTACTCGCTGGCCGCGGTCAGTATGCCGAGCACAATGAGGCCGAGCTGTCCGTAGTTCACCGCGCGAAGCCCCGTTCCGGCCGCGTTGGCCGCGAACGCGGCTGCGAGGCCCAGCATGGCGAGGATCGTCACCGCCACCGTGACGGGCACGGCCGGCAGGGTCCGCAGTTTGCCCAGTTCGGCGGCGACCACGTTGCGAACGCTGTTGGTCATCGAGCCCTCCGGTTCACGCATCGCGCCGCACGAGAACTGTCGCACCGGCAAGCAGGGCGGCGGCGGTCCAGACCGCCAGCACGACCCCGCCCATGGCGGGAGACAGTGGGTCCTCGATCGCGGCGTTGTAGGCGAACAACTGCAGTCCCGCCGCGTCGGGAAGGAACTTCGCCAGCGGTGTCAGCCTGGAGAGCAGGATCGAGACCGACACGACGGAGCTGTTGATGATGAGGACGACCAGCGGGATCAGGCCGTTGCGCGTGATGGTGGTGATGGCGAGGGCGAGCAGCGCTGTGCAGACGCAGTAGACGACGGCGCCGAGCGGCCGCCAGCCGAGGGCGTCCGCCAGTTGGCGCGCCGAGTTCCCGTATTCGCCGAGCCGAAGCTGGGCCGCCGCGATTCCCGCGGCGATCCCGAAGCCAGCGAGCGGCGCGGTCACGACCGCGAGCGCGATCGCTTTCGCCGCGAACAGCAGGCCACGGCGGGGAACACAGGTCAGGCTGGTCACGATCTGCCTGCCGCCGCCGACCTCGCTGGCACCGGCCGCGTACTCGCTACTGATGGCGAACACGCCGAGCACGACCGCCGCCACCGCCGCGAGTAGGCCGACCTCGGAACCGGCCTGCGACGTGGGCCAGTCGGCAAGCGAACTGGTGTCCCCCGCGTCGAGCCGTGCGCGGATCGAGCCGGCGTTCAGCACGGCGAGCGCAGGCGCGGCGACCACGCAGATCCCGGCCGCGACGAACATCGCGCGCAATGACACGAGTTTCCGGAGCTCAGCGTCGATGTACCTCAGCATGGGTCGTCCTTGCGGGTGAGCGCGAAGAACGCCTCCTCGAGGGAGGCGTGTCCCGCTGTGACCTTCTCGACAGATCCACTGTGGACGATCCGGCCATGGTTGATCACGACGAGGTCGTCTGCTGTGCTGGCCAGCTCGCTCATCAGGTGGCTCGACAGCAACACGGTCCTGCCCTCGGCGGCATAGGACCGGAGGAACTCACGTAGCCAGCGGATGCCGAGGGGGTCGAGACCGTTCACCGGCTCGTCCAGCACCAGCACTTCGGGTTCGCCCAGCAGCACGGCGGCCAGCCCGAGCCGCTGGTTCATGCCTAGCGAGAAGGTTCCGACGCGTTTGCGGGCCGCGTCGCTGAGCCCGACGGTCTCCAGCACCTCGGCAACCCGCGCTCGTGAGATCCCGTTGCTGGTGGCGACCCACGACAGGTGCGCGCGGGCGGTCCGCGACGGATGCGCGCCGCTGCCCTCCAGGAGTGAGCCGACGGTGCGGAGCGGGTTCCGCAACGCCCGGTACGGCTTGCCGTCGATGAACGCGGTGCCGGAATCGGCCGAATCGAGGCCGAGCAGGATCCGCAGTGTTGACGACTTGCCGGCGCCGTTGGGGCCGAGGAATCCTGTGACGCGACCTGCCGGCGCGGTAAAGCTGACGTCGTGTACGGCCGGCTTCGTGCCGTGCCGCTTGACGAGACGGGACACTTCGATCACGGCCCCAGCCTTCAGCCGGACCGGCGCGGGCGCATCGGCCAAAGGTTGACAGGCGCCTACGAGCGCAGCGTGTCCACGAACCCCGACTCGTAGGCGAGGATCACCAGCTGGGTGCGGTCGCGGACGCCGACCTTGTCGAAGAGGCGGCTCAGGTAGGTCTTCACCGTCGCCCTGCTGAGGAATAACGCGCCCGCGATCTCCTCGTTGGACATGCCTTCCGCGATGGCGGCGACCACGTCACGCTCGCGGTCGGTCAGTCTGGCGAAGCGGGCGAGCGCCGGCTCCTGACGGCTCCGGCGCGCCGCGAACTCGGCGATCACCCTGCCAGTCACTTCGGGCGAAAGCAAGGCGTGTCCTTCGTGGACAGTCCGAATCGCACGGAAGATCTCGTACGGCGAGGCGTTCTTCAAGAGGAAGCCGGATGCTCCCGCTCGCAGGGCCTCGTACACGTACTCGTCGACATCGAACGTCGTCAGGATCAGTACCCGGGCGGTGGAGGCGGACGTGCACACGGCCCGCGTGGCCGCCAGCCCGTCCAGCACAGGCATCCGGATGTCCATGAGGACGATGTCGGGACGCAGCCGGTGCACGGCTTCGATCGCATCCTCGCCGTCACGCGCCTCGCCGACCAGGACCAGCGCCGGATCGGATGAGACGAGTTCGCACAACGAGCTACGCAGCAGGTCATCGTCCTCCGCGACGAGCACCCGGATCCGGCCGCTCACCCGTCCCGCTCCGAATAGGGCAGTGACGCGCGTAGCGCGAACCCGTTAACCTCGCGCGGACCGACGGTCAGTTCGCCGCCGAGTGACTCCACGCGTTCCCTCAGCCCGATCAGTCCGAACCCTCCTTTGGCCGGTGACGCTTTCAGTGTTCCACCGTCGTCGATGACCTCGACGGTGACCGTCTGGCTGGACGCGGTGACGGTCACCTCGCAACTGCATCCCGGGGCGTGCCGGGCCGCGTTCGTCAGCCCCTCCTGCGCGATCCGGTAAACCGCGAGTCCGGTACCGGCCGGGATGCCGGCCGCACCGGACATGGTCAGTCGTACGTCGATTCCCGTGCTACGCACGCCATCGAGCAAGGCCGGGAGATCCGCGATCCCTGGCTGGGGGCTCCGTTCGGCTTGCTCGCCGGGTTCCCTGACCGCGCCGAGCACTGCGCGAAGGTCACCAAGGGCGTCCTTGCTGGCACGCTCGATCTGGGCCAGTTTCCGCCGCAGTTTCTCCGCGTTGTCACCATCGACATGGGCAGCGACCCCGGCGGTCACGGCGATCGTGCCCAAGGAATGCGAGACGACGTCGTGCACTTCCCTGGCCACCCGCAGCCGTTCCGCCAGTACCGCACGGGCGCCCTCGGCGCGGGCGGCGTGTTCGGCCTCGACGCGTTCGCGGCGGACCGCCTCACCCAGGCGCCACGCACCTGCCAGGAACAGCAGGCTCACGATGACGTACCGGGCGATGTCCTCGGCTCGGGCATAGCCGGGCAGGACCAGGGCCGCGACGACGAGCCCGAGCGATACCGACATGGCGCGCGACATGTGAGCGCTGCCGTGCGCGATCGCGACCGGGTACAACGTCCACGCCGCAGCGACGAACGGGTCACGCGTCACACCCAGCAAAGCACCAGCGAGCGTCGCCGCCGCAACGACGCCGAACGCCACGACGGGCCACCGCGACCGCGTGAGCAGACCGCCCACGACCAGCACGATCAGCGCGATGACGAGACCATCGAGCGAGCGATCAACAGGCAACCAGAACACCAGTACGCACAGCACCGCCGCACCCGCATCGACGAGCACGCGCCGAGTCTGGTCTGTTGGGAACACCCACCCGACCCTACGGCTTCGGAGTTCGCAAGCAGCGGCATGTCAGACACCGGCTCCCGTGCGGGCGCCGTACTTCACGCCACGCTGGCCGAGGCGTTGCTCGCGCCAGGCCAGCAAGCGGTTGCGAATGAAAGTGGAGGGTTGGCAAGTCCAGATGACGTACTTGGTCGGCCGAGTGGTTGTTGGGCTAGTGGTGGTATGCGTGGGCGACGGCGTGGCCGCGGCTGATCAGCCACTCGTTGACCGGCATGGTGACCAGGAACGCGATCAGGAAGGCGAATGCGAGCGCGCCCCAGAACATCAGCGCCCTCCGAGACCACGGCTGGACCGACAGAGCCATTGCTGAGGTCGTCGGTGTCGTCACGGTCAACCTGATGACCGGCGCGTTCAACCTCGTCGCCGGGATCGAACCGGCCGACGACCGAGCGCAAGACATTCCCGCAATACCATGACCGGCGGCGTCCCCGTTGCACACCAACAAGTGCTTGTACCCTGTGCGCTCATACGGAGTGCCAAGCGAATCTCCCGATGGAAAGATCAACGAAAGGGTTTTCCTTGCCGTCTAAGCATCGCATCGGATTGTTGCTGGCTCTCCTGCT